>NZ_JBWKER010000031.1:66574-104880 GCF_056435345.1 Kitasatospora sp. NPDC043950 | reverse complement strand
CCCCCCCCCCCCCCTCCCCCCCCCCCCCCCCCCCCCCCCCCCCCCCCCCCCCCCCGCACCCTCACACCCCCCCCCCCCCCCCCCCCCCCGGTCGTGCTCCCCCCCCCCCCCCCCCGGGCGGCGGCCGGTCAGGCGTCGGTGGAGCCGTCCAGGTTGACGTAGGCGTAGAAGACGCCGATGTCGTAGCCGTCCTTCTGGGTGTTGAAGGTGGTGGTGAGGTCGGTGTCCCCGTTGCGCAGGTACGGCGAGATGTCCCAGCGGTTGGAGTCGTAGCCGAAGTTGTTGCGGTTGTACGGGTTGCGGGCGAACTGGTCCTCCGGGGTCAGCTCCTCGATGGTGGAGTTGAAGGCGTCGTCCGGCGCGTGGTTGATGTCGGAGAACAGCGCCTCGGGCCCGTTGGTGGACTTGACCGACAGGGTGTCACCGGTCCACTTGAGGTCGCCGTCGTAGACCACCCAGCCGAGCTTGCCGTGGAGCTGACCGCTCTGCGGCGTCTGCAGCCCCGTGAGCTTGATCTGCCGCGTCGGGCTGTCCGGCAGCTCGACCTGGAAGCCGTCCCACAGGTGGATGTGCCGCATCGGCTTGCAGTCGTTCTCGTACGCGACGACGATCGTCCAGCCGCCCCAGCTGTGCGGCTTCACCACCGAGTCCATGTCGGCGACGGTGTAGGTGCCGTTGCCGGCGTTCCTGACCAGGTCGGTGATGTCGGCGGAGGCCTGGTAGCTGCTCTCCACGTCGGTGGTGATGTAGCCGATGGACGGCTGGTCGTTGGCGATGTCCCGGTACTGCTTCTCGCCCGGGACCTTGAGGTACACCTCGTCGATCTGGTTCTCCGGCAGCACGGTGTCGCCGATGCCGCGGGTGCCGCCCCAGTACAGCCGGGCGTACTTGACCTTGGAGCCGTCGATCAGGCCGAGGTCGGCGGAGCTGGCGGAGTAGATCGGGTCACCGAGCGGGCCGATGGAGCCCGGGTCGATGTTGATGTACTTCATCTCGTACTTGTTGTTGATCGGCATGCTGCCGAGGCCCTTGCGGGCGTCCTCGCAGGGCGGCTGCGCCGGGTCGACCGGCGGCTTGGTCTCGTCACAGGTCATCAGCGAGTTGCTGATCCTGGTGACGGAGCCGTGGAAGTCGCCCTGGAAGCGGGTGGTGAACGGCAGCGGGTTCTCGGAGATGGTCTCGGCGCGCGGGCGCGGGTTCGACGAACCGGAGCCGGAGCCACGGGCGTCGGCGACCGGGGTGGCCAGCAGCTGGCTCGCGACGGCGGCGAGGGCGGCGCCCGCGACGACGGCCCGGCGGGCGAGCAGGCGGGCCGCGGCGGCGCGGCTGACAGCGGAGGAGGGCATGGGATCCTCTCGGGACGGAACGGACGAGCACGCCCATCGGATCACAACCGTCCGTCACAGGATCTTCACATACCGCCATTGGGGAAGCGATCCCACCCCAGCGGACGGCCCGCTGTCATCCGATCGAACGACAGCGGGCCCGGAGGTGTTTGGGAGCCTCAGGTGCTCACAGCACCTGGAGGTTCTTGCGCAGCTCGAACGGCGTCACCTCGGAGCGGTACTCCTCCCACTCCTGCCGCTTGTTGCGCAGGAAGAAGTCGAAGACGTGCTCGCCGAGGGTCTCGGCGACGAGCTCGCTGCGCTGCATCAGGTCGATCGCCTCGCCGAGGTTCTGCGGCATCGGCTGGATGCCGAGGGCGCGGCGCTCGGAGTCGGACAGCGCCCAGACGTCGTCGTCGGCGCCCGGCGGGAGCTCGTAGCCCTCCTCGATGCCCTTGAGGCCGGCCGCGAGGGTGACGGCGTAGGCGAGGTACGGGTTGCAGCCGGTGTCCAGGGAGCGGACCTCGATCCGGGTGGAGCCCTGCTTGCCAGGCTTGTACATCGGCACCCGGATCAGCGCCGAGCGGTTGTTGTGGCCCCAGCAGATGTAGGACGGGGCCTCGCCGCCGGCGCCGGCGGTGCGCTGGGAGCCGCCCCAGATCCGCTTGTAGGAGTTCACCCACTGGTTGGTGACGGCGGCGGTCTCGGCGGCGTGCTTGAGCAGGCCGGCGATGAAGGAGCGCCCGACCTTGGAGAGCTGGTACTCGGCGCCGGTCTCGTGGAAGGCGTTGCGGTCGCCCTCGAACAGCGACAGGTGGGTGTGCATGCCCGAGCCGGGGTGGTCGGAGAACGGCTTGGGCATGAAGCTGGCGTGCACGCCCTGCTCCAGCGCGACCTCCTTCATGACCAGACGGAAGGTCATGATGTTGTCGGCGGTGGACAGCGCGTCGGCGTAGCGCAGGTCGATCTCCTGCTGGCCGGGGGCGCCCTCGTGGTGGGAGAACTCCACCGAGATGCCCATCGACTCCAGCATGGTGATGGCCTGTCGGCGGAAGTCGTGGCCGACCCCGCGCGGGGTGTGGTCGAAGTAGCCGGACTGGTCGGCGGGGATCGGCGGGGTGCCGTCGCCGGGCAGGTTCTTCAGCAGGAAGAACTCGATCTCGGGGTGGGTGTAGAAGGTGAAGCCCTGGGCGGAGGCCTTCTCCAGGGTGCGCTTGAGCACGAACCGGGGGTCGGCGTAGGACGGCGAGCCGTCGGGCATCAGGATGTCGCAGAACATCCGGGCGGTACCGGGGGTCTCCGAGCGCCACGGCAGGATCTGGAAGGTGGTCGGGTCCGGCTTGGCGATCATGTCGGACTCGTAGACCCGGGCGAAGCCCTCGATCGCCGAGCCGTCGAAGCCGATGCCCTCCTCGAAGGCCTGCTCCAGTTCGGCCGGAGCCACCGCGACCGACTTCAGGAACCCGAGCACGTCGGTGAACCACAGCCGGACGAACCGGATGTCACGCTCCTCAAGCGTCCGAAGCACGAACTGCTGCTGCTTGCCCATGGGGACAGTCTCACCTCTGCTCTTTACGCTCGTGTTACGCCCGGAAGACCCCCGGACGCGACTGCCCCCATCATGGCCGATCACCGCGCGGGACGGCAGTCCGGACCCCGGTCCGACCCCCCGGGCAGCACATTGCGTCAGATCGACGATTACACTCGGAGGCATGCCCAATCTCCGTCTCGCCCTGAGCCAGATCGACCCCTGGGTCGGTGACATCGCCCGCAACAGCGATGAGGTGGTGCGCTGGACCAGGCAGGCCGTGGAGGCCGGCGCCCAGTTGGTCGCCTTCCCCGAGATGGCCCTGACCGGCTACCCCGTCGAGGACCTCGCCCTGCGCAGTTCCTTCGTCGAGGCGTCCCGGGGCGCGCTGGTCGAGCTGGCCGGGCGGCTGGCCGCCGACGGGCTGGGCGAGGTGCCGGTGGTGGTCGGCTACCTCGGGCGCTCCGAACACGCCTCGCCGAGGTTCGGCCGCCCGGCCGGCTCGCCGCAGAACTGCGCCGCCGTGTTGCACCGGGGCGAGGTGGTGACCCGCTTCGCCAAGCACCACCTGCCCAACTACGGCGTGTTCGACGAGTACCGCTGGTTCGTCCCGGGCGAGCAGCTGCCGGTGCTGCGGCTGCACGGAGTCGACGTCGCACTGGCCATCTGCGAGGACATCTGGCAGGACGGCGGCCGGGTCACCGCGGCCCGCGAGGCCGGGGCCGGGCTGCTGCTGGTGGTCAACGGCTCGCCGTACGAGCGGAACAAGGACGACCAGCGGCTGGAGCTGGTCCGGCGCCGGGCCGCCGAGGCGGGCTGCCCGCTGGCCTACGTCAACATGGTCGGCGGCCAGGACGAGCTGGTCTTCGACGGCGACTCGATCGTGGTCGGCGCGGACGGCGAGGTGCTGGCCCGCTCCCCGCAGTTCGAGGAGCACCTGCTGGTGCTGGACCTCGACCTGCCGGCCGCCGGCGGCGACCACACCGACGGCCTGCTGCTGAGCGACGGCCTGCACCTCGTCCGCACCGAGCTGGGCGGCGAGCCGCAGGCCGCGCCCGCGGACACCCCGACCCCCGAGGTGGCGCCGCGGCTGTCCGACGAGGCGGAGATCTGGGCCGCGCTGGTCTCCGGCACCCGGGCGTACGTCACCAAGAACGGCTTCCGTTCGGTGCTGATCGGCCTCTCCGGCGGCATCGACTCGGCACTGGTGGCCGCCATCGCGGTGGACGCGATCGGCGCCGAGAACGTGTACTGCGTCTCGATGCCCAGCCGCTACTCCTCGCAGCACTCCCGGGACGACGCGGCCGAGCTGGCCCGCCGGACCGGGCTGCACTACCGCACCGTCTCCATCGCCCCGATGTTCGATGCCTACCTGGGCGCGACCGAGCTGACCGGCCTGGCCGAGGAGAACCTGCAGTCCCGGCTGCGCGGCACCCTGCTGATGGCGATCTCCAACCAGGAGGGGCACATCGTGCTCGCGCCCGGGAACAAGAGCGAGCTGGCCGTCGGCTACTCGACCCTGTACGGCGACTCGGTGGGCGCGTTCGGGCCGATCAAGGACGTCTACAAGTCGCTGGTCTTCCGGCTGGCCCACTGGCGCAACGAGGAGGCCGAGCGGCGCGGCGAGGTGCCGCCGATCCCGGAGAACACCATCTCCAAGCCGCCGTCCGCCGAACTTCGGCCGGACCAGAAGGACAGCGACTCGCTGCCCGACTACGACCTGCTGGACAGCGTGCTGGCCCGCTACATCGAGGGCGACGAGGGGCGGGACGCGATCGTCGCGGCCGGCTTCGACCCGGCCGTGGTGGACCGGGTGGTCCGGCTGGTCGACACCGCCGAGTACAAGCGGCGGCAGTACCCGCCGGGCCCCAAGATCTCGGTCAAGAACTTCGGCCGGGACCGCCGCCTGCCGATCACCAACCGCTGGCGGCGGGGCTGACCTAGCTAGTTGAACCGGTAGGTGGCGGCCACCGCGAGGTGGTCGCTGCCGTCCCGGGGCAGGGTGCGGGAGTCGACCGGCGCGAGGCCGCCCTTGCTCATGATCTGGTCGATCCGGGCCATCGGGAAGGACGCCGGCCAGCTGAAGCCGAAGCCGTCCCCGGCGGCGCCCTGGGCCGAGCGCATCTGCGAGGTGACCGGCGCCAGGCTGCGGTCGTTCATGGTGCCGTTGAGGTCGCCGAGCAGCAGCACCTTCTTCACCGGCTCGGCCTGGATCGCGTCGCCGAGCGCCTGCGCGCTGACGTCCCGCTGGTCGACGGTGAAGCCGCCCTCGGCCTTCAGCCGCACCGACGGCAGGTGCGCGACGTACACCGCGACCGGGCCCTGCGGGGTGGCGACCTGGGCCCGGAACGCCCTGGTCCAGCCCATCTTGAGGTCCACCGGCGAGACTCCGCTGATCGGGTACTTCGACCAGAGGCCGACCGTCCCCTCCACCTCGTGGTACGGGTACGCCTCGGCGAGCCCGCTCTCGTAGTCGCGCAGCGGCTTGCCGGCCAGTTCCTGGAGGGCGACGATCTGGGCGCCGGAGGCCACCAGGCCGCGGACGGTGCCCGGCACGTCGGGGTTGGCGGCGGCGACGTTGTGGCTGACCACCGTCCAGTCGCCGGTGCCGCCGCTCTTGTCGCTGAGCAGGCCGCCGAACAGGTTGAGCCAGATCGCGACGGGCAGCAGCAGCGCGATCAGCGCGGTGGCGGAGCGGCGCAGCAGCGCGGGGACCAGCAGCACCGGGACGGCCAGGCCGATCCAGGGCAGGAAGGTCTCCAGCAGGCTGCCGAGGTTGCCGGCGCTGTTGGGGACGTCGGCGTGGAGGGCCATCAGCAGGGCGGTGAGCACGGCCAGCACCGCGACCACCAGGCCGCGCCGCCAGGTGGTGGCGCCGCGGCCGTCCCGGCCCCAGTGCCGCAGGCCCAGGAACCCTCCGGGACGGCCCGCGGGGGCCGGGGCGCCCGCCTCGCCCCAGGGCCCGGCCGTGCTCCGGTCGGTCCTGTCCGCCTGCGTCATCCGTGGCTCCCGTTGTTCGTGCCGTCGCCGGTCCGGTGTCCGGCCCGTGCGGTACGGGCGGGTGCCGGACTGGTGCCGGTTTGATCGGATACCCGGCTCAGCCTATGCCGGGACAGACGCGGGGCCGTCGGAGCGGGTTCCGGCGTGGCCCGGTTTGGTGAGCCAGGCCACGCCGGACGCAGGTCGGTGCAGGTCGGTGCAGGTCGGTGCAGGTCGGACGCAGGTCGGTGCAGGTCGGTGCAGGTCGCTGCGGGTACGGGACCGGGGCGCGGGGGCCGGGGCGCGGGAGCGCGTTCAGCCGCGGGAGCCGGAGGCCGCGTGCGGCGCCAGGCCTTCGAGCAGCGAGTCGACCATCCGGCGGGCCAGGTCCGGGTCCTCCAGGTCGGAGTCGTCCCAGAGGATGCTGCGGTACAGGATCGGGCCCATCAGCATGTCGCCGAGCAGCTCGACGTCGAGGTCGGACCGCAGCACGCCCTCGTCCATGGCGCGGCGGATCAGGGTGAGCCCCGCCTCCCGGCGCGGCTTGATCACCCGGTCGCGGTACGCGCTGTACAGGTCGGGCAGGCCCTGCATCTGGCCGAGGGCGGCCTTGAGCACCCAGCGGGAGCGCTTGGCGAGGCCGCGCCGGCGCATGTAGTCGATCATCTCGATCAGGTGGTCCCGGGCGGTGCCGTCGGTCGGCGCGGGCATCGGGACTTCCAGCCGGCTGACCACGTCGACCAGCAGGGCCTCCTTGTTGGGCCAGCGCCGGTAGATGGTGGCCTTGCCGACGCCGGCCGCGGCGGCGATGCCCTCGATGGTGAGCTCGGACAGCGCGGTTCCGCCGGCCATCAGGTCCTCGACGGCGGCGAAGATGGCCTGCTCGGCGGCCTCGCTGCGCGGGCGGCCGCGGCGTACGGCGGCGCAGGGCTGTCCGGCCCCGGCGGCCGGGGTGTCCGTCTTCATCCCCGCTGTACTCCCTCGCTGTCCGCGTGGCGCACGGGCGCCGTTCCGTTTCCGATGGCGGTCCGTGGACCGGGCCGGGTGGCGGCCGCCGTCCTGGACCTCGGCCCTGCCGCCCGGGGGTTCACCCGGGTGACAGGGCCATTGTCGCTCAGTGCGGTCGAGGGTCAGGCGTCCGCGGCCACGGCCTTGCGGCTCTGGTCGGGCTGCTCGGCGGCCTTCCCGGCCGGGCCGCCGGGGGCGGCCGACCGACGCGGCAGCAGGAACCAGGCGATCAGCGCGCCGACCACCGTGATGCCCGCGGAGAGCGAGGCCACCACGTGCATGGCGCTGACGAAGGCGTCGTCGGCCGGGCCGATCAGCGCGGCGCCCTTGGGGCCCATCCGCTCGGCGATGGCCAGGGTGGCCTCCAGCGACTCGCCGGCCTTGCCGCGCAGGTCGTCGGGCAGCTGGTTGAGCGTGTCGGTCATGCCGTCGCGGTAGACGGTGGAGAGCACCGCGCCGAGCACGGCGACGCCGAGCGAGCCGCCGACCTGGCGGAAGGTGTTGTTGACGGCCGAGCCCGCGCCGGCCTTCTCGCGGGGCAGCGAGGCCATGATCGCGACGGTGACCGGCGGCATGACGTGCGCCATGCCGGTGCCCATCAGCAGGCCGAGCACGATCAGCACCCAGATCGGCGTGTCGACGCCCAGCAGGGTGTAGCCGACGAAGCCGACCGCGATCAGCAGCATGCCGACGGCGGCGGTGGCGGCGACGCCGAAGCGGTCGACCACCAGCCGGGCCCGCGGCGCGAACAGCAGCTGGGCGACGGCCAGCGGCAGCATCAGCAGGCCGGCCTGGAGCGCGCTGTAGCCGCGCACGCTCTGGATGTAGAAGACGCCGAAGAAGGAGACGCCCATCAGCGCGAAGAAGACCACGCCGACGACCACGACGGAAGCGCTGAACACCTTGTTGCGGAACCACGTGACGTCCAGCGCGGGGAAGCGGGTGCGGCCCTCGAACCAGACGAAGGCGGCCAGCGCCAGCACGCCGACCAGCGTCGGCACCCAGGCCTCGGCGGCGGTGAAGTCGGCCAGCTCGCCGCCCTTGATGATGCCGTAGATCAGCGCGACCAGGCCGATGATCGACAGCAGCACGCCTATCGGGTCGAGCTTGCCGGGGTTCGGGTCCTTGGACTCGGGCACCAGGACGATCATCGCGATCACCGCGACGATCACGATCGGGACGTTGACCAGGAAGACCGAGCCCCACCAGAAGTGCTCGATCAGCAGGCCGCCGGTGATCGGGCCGATGGCGATGGCCAGGCCGACCGCGCCGGCCCAGATGCCGATCGCCTTGGGCTGCTCGGAGCGCTCGAACACGTTCATGATGATGGCCAGCGTGGCGGGCATCGCGAGCGCGGCGCCGACGCCCATCAGGGCGCGGTAGCCCACGAGTTCACCGGGCGAGGCGGCCAGCGCGGAGAGCAGCGAGGCGATGCCGAAGACCACCATGCCGCCGAGCAGCGCGCGCTTGCGGCCGAAGCGGTCGCCGAGCAGGCCGGAGGTGAAGAGCAGCCCGGCGAACACCAGGGTGTAGGAGTTGATCGACCACTCCAGGTCGCTCTGGCTGGCGCCGAGGCCGACCGGCGCGGGGGTCGCGATGGTCTTCATCGCGACGTTGAGGATCGAGTTGTCGAGGACGACGACGAGCAGGGCGAGCACCAGGGTGCAGAGGATCGCCCAGCGTCGGCGGTGGATGGCTTCCGGCACGCGGGGTGGCGCGGCTGCGGTGGTCATTGGTCTTCCCGTCCGTGGTGGTGTGGCACTGGCGGGCAATTCCGAGCCATGGTCGTCTCGTAACCCCCCGGCACCAGGGTAGCGGCCGTTACGATACGAGACGACTCCGTTTCGTAAAAACGCGGCAAAGCCCGGGGCCGCCCGCGCTCGCCGGTGTGCCGCAGATCGCACCCGACCGCCCGCACGCCCCTTTGCGCGCACGCCGGGGCGTGCAAGCATGGAGGTGATCCGGGGACGCCGCACGGCGCCACGAGACGACAACCCTTCAGGAGTCCGTTCGATGAACGCTTCTTCGCCTTCGCCTGCCCAGAACCAGGCGGCGACCGCCACCCTCTACGGCGGGGTCACCAACCGCCGCATCACCGTCCGCGACCTCGCCACCGCCAAGCAGCGCGGCGAGAAGTGGTCGATGCTCACCGCCTACGACGCCCTCACCGCCGGGGTGTTCGACGAGGCCGGCATCCCCGTCCTGCTGGTCGGCGACTCCGCCGGCAACTGCCACCTCGGCTACGAGACCACCGTGCCGGTGACCATGGATCAGATGGTGATGCTCTCCGCCGCCGTCGTCCGCGGCACCAAGCGCGCGATGATCGTCGCCGACCTGCCGTTCGGCTCCTACCAGGAGTCCCCCGCGCAGGCCATGCGCAACGCGGCCCGGCTGATGAAGGAGGCCGGGGTCGGCGCGGTCAAGCTGGAGGGCGGGGAGCGCAGCGCCCGCTCGATCGAGCTGCTGGTCGAGGCCGGCGTCCCGGTGATGGCGCACATCGGCCTCACCCCGCAGTCCGTGCACGCCTTCGGCGGCTACCCCGTCCAGGGCCGCGGCGACGAGGCGGCGCACCAGCTGCTGCGCGACGCCAAGGCCGTCCAGCAGTCGGGCGCCTTCGCGGTCGTACTGGAGGCGGTGCCGGCCGAGCTGGCCGCCCAGGTCACCGAGCAGCTGACCATCCCGACCGTCGGCATCGGCGGCGGGCCCGACACCGACGCCCAGGTCCTGGTCTGGACCGACATGGCCGGCATGACGGCGGGCCGGGTGCCCAAGTTCGTCAAGCAGTACGCCGACCTGCGGACCGTCCTCGGCGACGCCGCCCGCGCCTTCGCCGAGGACGTCCGCGGCGGCGCCTTCCCGGCGGCGGAGCACAGCTTCCGCTAGGGCGTGAACCGCCGACGGCCCCGCTCCCCCGCCCGGGAGCGGGGCCGCTGCCGTGTGCCCGCTCCCCCGGTGACAGCGGTCTGACAGCGCAGCGCCGGGCCCGCCCCCTCATGACAGCCCGCTGACAGCCGGGCCGGACAACCTAGGGGCATGACACGAATCGCCACCGCCCCGAACGACCGGGGGACCGCCGCGGGCAACGCCGTCGAGGTCCGCGGCATCGTCAAGCACTACGGCACCACCAAGGCCCTCGACGGGGTCGACCTCACCGTCCGCGAGGGCACCGTGCTCGGCGTGCTCGGCCCCAACGGCGCCGGCAAGACCACCCTGGTCCGGGTCCTCTCCACCCTGATCAAGCCCGACGCCGGCACCGCGTTCGTCGGCGGCTACGACGTCCTGCGCCAGCCCAAGCAGCTGCGCCGCACCATCGGCCTCACCGGGCAGTACGCCTCCGTCGACGAGCTCCTCTCCGGGTACGAGAACCTCTACCTGATCGGCCGGCTGCTCGACCTCCCCAGCCGCGAGGCCAAGGCCCGGGCCGCCGAACTGCTGGAGCGCTTCTCGCTCACCGAGGCCGCCAAGCGGACCGCCAAGACCTACTCCGGCGGCATGCGCCGCCGCCTCGACCTGGCCGCCAGCATGATCGGCCGCCCCAAGGTGCTCTACCTGGACGAACCCACCACCGGCCTCGACCCGCGCACCCGCAACGAGGTCTGGGACGAGGTCCAGCGGATGGTCGCCGAGGGCAGCACCGTGCTGCTCACCACCCAGTACATGGAGGAGGCGGAGCAGCTCGCCGACGAGCTGACCGTCATCGACCGCGGCCGGGTGATCGCCAACGGCGGCGTGGCCGAGCTCAAGGCCAAGGTCGGCGGCCAGACCCTCCAGATCCGCGCCGTCCACCCGGCCGAGCTGCCCGAGATGGCCCGCTGCCTGCACGACCGCGGCATCACCAGCGCCACCGTCTCCACCGACACCGGGCTGCTCGCGGTGCCGATCACCAACGACGAGCAGCTGACCGCCGTCATCGGGGTGCTCGGCGGCCGCGGCTTCGCGATAGCCGGCATCGACACCAAGGTGCCCAGCCTCGACGAGGTCTTCCTCGCCATCACCGGCAAGCCCGCCGACACCGCGGACGCCGCCCCCAGCCTCGCCAAGGAGCCCGTCGCATGACCACCGCCACCGTCGCCCCCACCCGGGTGGAGGACCCCCGGATCGGCCTGTCCGGCACCTTCCGCCACGTCGGCGCACTGACCCGGCGCAACCTGATGCGGATCAAGGCCGACCCGGAGTCGATGTTCGACGCCGTGCTGATGCCGGTCATCTTCACGGTGCTGTTCGTCTACGTCTTCGGCGGCGCCGTCTCCGGCAACCAGGACTCCTACAAGCAGTACATGATCCCCGGCCTGCTCGGGCAGACCGGCCTCACCCTCGCGATGGCCGTCGGCACCGGCCTGAACAGCGACTTCCAGACCGGCGTGATGGACCGCTTCCGGACCCTGCCGATCGGCCGGGCCTCCGTCCTGCTCTCCAAGATGGCCGCCGAGACCTGCCGGGCGCTGCTCTCCTTCGTGATCCTGATCGGCTTCGCGATGTGCATCGGCTTCGAGGTGAAGACCGGTCCGCTGGAGGTCGTGGCCGCGGTCGGCCTGTCGCTGGTGTTCGGCATGTCGATCGTCTGGGTCTCGATGCTGCTGGGCATGGCGCTGCGCAGCGCCCAGGCCGTCCAGGGCGTGGCCATGCTGGTCCTGATGCCGATGCAGTTCGGCAGCTCGATCTTCGCGCCGACCGACACCATGCCGGGCTGGCTCCAGGCCTTCACCAAGGTCAACCCGCTGTCGGCGCTCGCCGACGCCTCCCGCTCCCTGCTCAACGGCCAGGGGCCGCTGGCCCACCCGGTGATGGTCGTGCTGATCTGGTCGGTGGCCACCACCGCGATCTTCGCGCCGCTCGCCGTCGCCCGCTTCCGCAAGCGGACCTGAGAACGGCCGCCGACCCTCCGCGGGGGAGGGCCGGGGGGCGACCGACCGGCACCAGGGGACGGGGCCGGCCGGCGGAACGGCTGACCGACGGCCGGGGACGGGCGTCGGTCAGCCGATCCACTCCTGTCGGCTGACCGGTGACCAGGGACGGACGCCGGTCAGCCGATCCACTCGTACATCCGCTCCCGGATCTGTTCCGGGGTCAGGCCCTCGCCGGCGGCGTGGGCGGCCTCGAACGCGGCGTCGCCCAGCTGGGCCCGCAGGTCGGTCGCCGCCCGGCCGCGCTCGACGCGGTCCAGGTAGCCGCCCTTCGGGCCGTTCAGCACGTGGTGCGCGCCGTGCAGCACGGTGGCCTGCCGGGCCCGCTCCAGGTCGCCGTCGCGCTCGGCGAAGGCGCGCAGCACCCCCACCACCGCGGGGACCACCATGACCGTCATCTGCTCGCCGAAGCCGCTCGTGCGCGACGTCTCGCGCAGCAGCGTCCGCCCCTCGCGCAGCATCGCGAGCCCCTCGTCCGGCAGGCCCGCCCGGGCGGTGATCCAGCCCCGGGTGGTGGTCAGCATCCCGGTCACGATCCCCGGGGCGAAGCTGCCGACGCTGGTCGCCTCCATCCGGTCCAGCTCGGCCAGCGCCTGCTCGTACTCGCCGCGCAGCATGTGGACGCCGCAGAGCGTGAGGCCGCCGAACAGCAGCGCGCCGGTGGAGGAGTGGTCCGCGCTGTGGTGGTCCAGCCCGGCCAGCGTCTCCCGGATGATCCGCTCGCCGCGCTCCATGTCCTGCTCCAGCAGGGCGGAGCCGAGGTTCACCCGCAGCATCGGCACCTCGTGCGGCGTCCCCAGCTCCTCGGCCAGCTCGATCGCCCGCTCGTACGCGACGGCGGCCGCCTCCGGATCGCCCCGGTTGGCCAGCGACTCGCCCTGGGCGGACAGGGCCTGGGAGACCCCCCAGAGGTTGCCGGCCTGCTCGAACAGTTCCAGGGAGCGCTGGCCGTCCAGGATTCCCTGGTCGGCCCCGCCCGGCCAGTCGTTCAGCATCTTGGCCCGGAGCTGCAGGATGAACGCGAGGTCGTTCGGCCCGCCGTGCTCCTCGCAGCCGCGGACGGCGTCGTCCAGCAGGCTCCTCATCATTTCCAGCCGGCCGGCCAGGAACGCCCCGAACACCCGTATCAGGCCCGGGAACCGGTAGGCCTGCGGCAGCTCCGGGGTGTAGGCCTCCAGCAGTTGCTCCGCGACGGCGATCGCCACCGGGTTGCCGAGCACGTCCAGGTTCCCCTCGAACATACCCATCAGCCGGTACATCGCGAGCAGTCGGCGGGCCTCCTCGACGACCCCTTCGGGCATCGGCAGGCCGTAGGAGAGCACGTCCCGCTCCAGCGGTACGGGCGGCTTCGGGCCGAACGGATCCGGCCCGAGCGCCGCGACGGCGTCGTACCAGCCGCGGGCCTCCATGCTGTAGCCGCGCAGCGACCAGTACCAGCTCATGCCGAGGGTGAGGACCAGCGACTGCTCCTCGTCCCCGAGGTCGATGGCGCGCCTCAGCGCGGCCCGGATGTTGTCCAGCTCGCGCTCCAGCACCGTCAGCCAGTGCAGCTGCTGGGGGCCGTGGATGTTCAGGAAGGCGGTGGCGGCGATGGTACGGAAGTGCGTCAGGTGGCGGGCCCCGGTCGCGTCGCGCTCCTCCTCGGACTCGGCGAGGCGCTCGGTCGCGTACTCGTGGATGGTCTCCAGCATCCGGTAGCGCGGCAGGCTGCCGTCGTCCAGGTCGGCCACCAGCAGGGACTTGTCGACCAGCGACAGCAGCAGGTCGGCGACCTCCCCGCCGACCACCTCGACGCCGTCGGCGCAGATCGCCTCGGCGTCCTCCAGCTGCCAGCCGCCGGCGAACACCGAGAGCCGGCGCAGCACCGCCCGTTCGCGCTTGCCCAGCAGGTCCCAGCTCCAGTCGACCACCGCGCGCAGGGTCTGCTGACGCGGCAGCAGGGTGCGGCTGCCCGCGGTGAGCAGGGCGAACCGGCCGTCCAGGCGGTCGGCGATCTGGCGCGCCGTCATCACCCGCAGCCGGGCGGCGGCGAGTTCGATGGCCAGCGGCAGGCCGTCCAGGCGGCGGCAGATCTCGGCGCAGGCCGCCGGGTCGGTGTCCGGGTCGAAGCCGGGTCGGGCGGCGGTGGCACGCTCGGTGAGCAGGCGCAGCGCCACCGGGTCGGGCAGCGGCTCGACCGGCAGCACGGTCTCGCCGGGCACGCCGAGCGGCTCCCGGCTGGTGGCGAGCACGGTCAGCTCGGGGCACTCGGTGAGCAGGATGTCGGCGAGGTCGGCGGCGGCCTGGATCAGGTGCTCGCAGTTGTCCAGGACGAGCAGCATCCGGCGGTGGCCGCAGTGCTCGACCAGCCGGCGCACCGGGTCCTCGGCGCGCTTCTCGATCACCTCGGCGACCATGCCGCCGCTGTGCAGCACGATCTCGCGCAGGCCGAGCGCGGAGACCACGGCGGCGGGCACCGCGTCCGGGGTCTCCAGCGGGGCGAGTTCGGCCACCCAGACGCCGTCCGGCCAGTGCCCGGCGGACTGCTCGGCGCGGCCGGCCTCGATCGAGAGCCTGGTCTTGCCGGAGCCGCCGGGGCCGGTCAGGGTGACCATCCGATGCTCCGTCAACGTCCCGCGCAGTGCGGCGAGATCGCCCTCACGGCCGACGAAGCTGGTCAGCCGGCCGCGCAGGTTGCCGCCGACGCGCGGGAGTTGGGGCGCTCCGGACCGCCCGGCGGCCGGCGGGGTCGGCGGGGCCGGTATGGACTCCGGCGCGGGCGTGGTCGGCGCGGCGGCGGGCGCCGGTTCGACCTCGGCCGGGGTCAGCAACGTGGCGTACAGGGACTGGAGTTGGCGCCCCGGGTCGACGCCGAGCTCCTCGGCGAGGGCGCGCCTGGTCCGCTCGTAGTGGCGCAGCGCCTCGGCGGTGCGACCGCTCTCGTGCAGCGCCCGGATCATCAGCTGCTGCAACGGCTCGTCCAGCGGCTGCCGTTCGCAGAGCTCGGTGAGCTCGGCGACCAGTTCGGCGGCCCGGCCGAGCCCGAGCTCGGCGGTGATCCGGTGGCGGCGGGCCTCCTCGCGCTGGGTCTCCAGCCGGGCGGCCGGGCCGCTGCGGTCCGGCAGGTCGGCCAGGGCGGGGCCGCGCCACAGCGCCAGGGCGGCGCGCAGCCGCTCGGCGGCGAGCGCGTGGTCCCCGGTGTCCAGGGCGCGGCGGCCTTCGGCGCCGAGCCGCTGGAACTCGGCGAGGTCGGTGGCCGGGTCGGTCAGCCAGTACCCGGCCGGGCCGGAGCCGATCTCGTCCCGGCCGACGGTCCGGCGCAGCCGGCCGACCAGGGTCTGGAGCGCGGCGGAGGAGTCCTGGGGCGGCTCGGCCTCCCACACCTCGTCCACCAGCAGGTCGGCGGGCACCGGGCGGCCCTGCCGGAGGGCGAGCGCGGTGAGCAGTGCCCGCAGCCGGGCGCCGCCTAGCGGCACCGGGGTGCCGTCGTCGTGGTGGGCCGTCGTGGTCCCGAGGATGCCGTAGTACACCGGTCCATTCTGGTCGATGGGCGGCGATCGGGGCGCACAATTGTCCAGGGGCCCCTCACCGGCGGCGGAACCCGGACGGGGCCCTCGGACGTTCACCCGGGACGGCTTGTCCGGTCACCGGCCCGCCCGGCATGATCGATCCCCTGCCCGCTTTTCCTCGGACACCCGGAGCACCCACACCATGACCTTCGCCGCCACGCAGCGCTCACGCAGCGAGGACCGCCGGATCAGCCCGGTGTTCTGGGTGCTCCTCGCCGTCCTCGCCACCTCCGGCTGGGCGGTGTACTCGGGCTACGGGAACGCCTCGTTCGGGGTGTTCCTGTTCGTGGTGGCGGGCTGGATGGTCTCGCTGTGCCTGCACGAGTACGCGCACGCGCGCACCGCCCTGCACGGTGGCGACATCAGCGTCGGCGCCAAGGGCTACCTCACGCTCAACCCGCTGAAGTACACCAACGTGCTGCTCAGCTTCGTGCTGCCGATCGTGTTCGTGATCCTGGGCGGCATCGGCCTGCCCGGCGGCTCGGTCTGGATCGAGCGGGACCGGATCCGGGGCCGGCTCAAGCACAGCCTGATCTCGGCGGCCGGGCCGCTGGTGAACGTGGTGTGCGCGGCCCTGCTGCTGATCCCGATCGGCGCCGGCTGGCTGGACGACCCGACGGTGCACGCGGTCTGGAACGGCTACGAGCTGAACGTCTCGCCGTTCGCGGGCGCGCTCGGCTTCCTCGGCCTGCTCCAGCTCAGCGCCGCCCTGCTGAACCTGCTGCCGGTGCCCGGGCTGGACGGCTACGGGATCGTCGAGCCCTGGCTGTCGTACAAGACCCGGCGCGCGGTCGAGCCGTTCGCGCCGTACGGGCTGCTGGCCGTGTTCGCGCTGCTGTGGCAGCCCTCGGTGAACTCGTTCTTCTTCGGGGTCATCCACGACCTGATGAGCCTGTTCGGCGTGGACCAGGACTACGCGACGCTCGGCCGGTACCTGTTCAGCTTCTGGAAGAACTAGCCGACTAGCCCTGCTCGGCTGCCGCGGCGGCGGCCGTGGCCTCGGCGATCTTCGCGCGGCGGCGGTTCATCCAGAGCACGTTGCTCGCCACACCGGCCATCGGGAGCCAGATCAGGCCCAGCCAGAAGCCCTGGGTCAGCGAGACCACGGCGGCCGCCAGCGCGAGGACGACGACGATCAGGGCGAAGAGGGACGTGCGGGGCATGGCGGGAGGCTCCTAGGGCCGGGTGCGGTCGGCCGGGTTGCGGCCGCACCCATTGTCGCCGACCTCACCTCCGGAGCTGGTCCAGGGGTGAGGCCGACACGGCTCCACCGGATCTCAGACGTCCGTCACCCGCAGGCCCGCGTGGGCCTTGTAGCGGCGGTTGACCGAGATCAGGTTGGCCACCAGCGACTCCACCTGGTGCGCGTTGCGCAACCGGCCCGCGAAGATCCCCCGCATGCCGGGGATCCGGCCGGCCAGCGCCTGCACGATGTCGGTGGCGGCCCGCTCCTCGCCGAGCACCATGACGTCGGTGTCGATCTGCTCCACCGACTCGTCCTGGAGCAGCACCGCCGAGAGGTGGTGGAAGGCGGCGGTGACCCGGGAGTCCGGCAGCAGCGCGGCGGCCTGCTGGGCGGCGCTGCCCTCCTCCGGCTTCAGCGCGTACGCGCCCTGCTTGTCGAAGCCGAGCGGGTTGACGCAGTCGACCACGATCTTGCCGGCCAGTTCCTCGCGCAGCGCGGTCAGGGTCGAGGCGTGCCCGTCCCAGGGCACCGCGACGATCACCACGTCGCTCTCCCGGGCGGTGGTGGCGTTGTCGGCGCCACGCACGCCGAGGCCCAGTTCGGCGGCGGAGGCCTCGGCCCGGGCCGCGTCGCGCGAGCCGATGATCACCTGCTGGCCGGCCTTGGCCAGCCGCAGGGCCAGGCCGCGCCCCTGGTCGCCGGTGCCGCCGAGGACACCGATCACCAGCTGTGAGACGTCCGGCAGTTCGTGGGCCGGGTTTGTCGCTGAATCGAGGGAAGTCATGGGCCGATCCTGTCAAACCCCCGGCCGGACGCGACATTCTGGGCCGCATGGACGCGGTGAGAGTTTCGGCACTCCGGCAGCACCTGGCGGGCACCGGCTGGCTGGAGGCGGTCGGCGGCTTCGCCGGGTCGCTGCGGCGCTCGGTGTCGCGGCGCGGGGCCGGCGAGCTGCTGCTGATCGGAACCGAGGCGTACGAGCCCTGGCATCTGGCCGCGCACCTGGCCGACGAGGCCGCCTGGTCGGCCGTCCCCCGGCTGGCGCCCACCCTGCTGCGGCACGCTCCGCCGGTCGGCGCCCCGGCGCACCTCGCGCACGGCCTGAGTCGGCTCACCGGGGCCGGGCGCGGCGCCACCGTCCTGGTGGTGGCGCCGGAGACGGCCGGCGCGCCGCTGCTGGAACGGGTGCAGGACGCCCGCCGGCACGGCGCGACCGTGCTTGCGCTGGACGGCGCCGCCCCCGCCGAGCCGGGCGACCTCGGCGGGCTCGCGCACGAGCGGCTCGCCGTCGGCACCGCCGACGAGGAGCCCTTCGACCTCGCCCAGCACCTGGTCAGCGCCGCCGCCGGGCGGCCCCCGGCCCGCCGCACCGCGCTGGACCGGCTCGCCGAACTCGCCGGCCGGCTGACCGCACCGCCCGCGATCAGCCGCTGGTAGCCCGGGCCCGACCCGGCCGTTGTCAGCGAGGTGTCGGGCTGACGGTCGTGTGTCGGGCTGAAAAACCCTTTGCGAACCCGGCAGCCCGCGTTCGAGGATGCTGGTTCGTGAACGACGACGAACCCCCGCATCCCCCTGGCACCTCCGGACGGTTGCGCACGCTGCTGCGCTCGCTCGCGCCCGACCTCTCGCCCTGGCGCGCCTCCCGCGACTTCCGCTTCCTCTGGCTCTCCGGCTGCGTCACCAGCTTCGGCAGCTACCTGACCTACGTCGCCGTGCCGATGCAGATCAAGGAGCTGACCGGCTCCTCCTTCGCGGTCGGCCTGATCGGCGCCTTCGAGCTCGTCCCGCTGATCGTCTTCGGCCTGTGGGGCGGCGCCCTCGCCGACGCCCTGGACCGCCGGAAGCTGGTGCTGCGGGCCGAGGCCGGGCTGGGTCTGCTCGCCGGCCTGCTGCTGCTCAACGCGCTGCTGCCGTCCCCGCTGCTCTGGCCGATCTACCTGGTCGCCGCGCTGGTCGCGGCCTGCGACGGGTTGCAGCGCCCGGCCCTGGACTCGCTCACCCCGCGGATCGTCCCGCACCAGCACCTGACCGCCGCGTTCGCCCTCAACTCCCTGTACCGCAACGCCGCTTCGGTGGCCGGGCCGGCGCTGGCCGGCGTCGTGGTGGCGTTCTCCGGGGTGGGGACGGCGTACGCGCTGGACGTGCTCACCTTCGCCGCATCGCTGCTGCTGCTCGTCCGGATCCGGGCGGTGCCGCCGGCCACCGGCGCCGAGCGGCCGTCGGTGCGGGCGGTGCTCACCGGCGTCCGGTACGCGTGGAGCCGCAAGGACCTGCTCGGCACCTACACGATCGACCTCTGCGCGATGCTGTTCGCCTTCCCGGTGGCCGTCTTCCCCTTCCTGGCCTCCGAGTTGGGCGCGGACTGGGCGCTCGGCCCGATGTACGCGGCCTCCGCGGCCGGCGCCCTGCTGGTCGGGGCGACCAGCGGCTGGACGTCCCGGATCCACCGGCACGGCCGGCTGCTGGTGGTCGCCGCCGTCGGCTGGGGCGCGGCCATGGCCCTGGCCGGCCTGTCCGGGAGCATCTGGCTGGTGCTGCTCGGCCTGGCGCTGGCCGGCGGCGCCGACGAGATCAGCGGGCTGGCCCGCTCGACCATGTGGAACCAGTCCATCCCGGACGAGGTGCGCGGCCGGATGGCCGGCGTCGAACTGCTCAGCTACTCCGTCGGGCCCCAGCTCGGCCAGGTCCGGGCCGGCACCATGGCCGGGCTGGTCGGCGTCCGCGCCGCCGTCTGGAGCGGCGGCCTGATCTGCGTCGTCGCCGTCCTCGCGGTGGCCGCCGCGCTGCCCAAGCTGCTCGCCTACGACGACCGCACCGACCCGCACACCGCCGCCGTCCGCGCCGGGCACGAGCGCGCGGAGCGCGAGCGGGAGCAGCAGCGGGAGCGGGAGGCCGCCGCGGCGACGGACTGACGGCGGACGGACGGACGGCGGCGACGGCTTGACGGCAGAAGCCGTCCGCCGGACGCCGCCCCGGCCGCTACTCGCCGCCGCCGTCCTTCGGCGTGTCGTTCCAGCGCTCGTCCCCCTGCCGCCACTCCCGGTTGCGCTCGTCGGCGAGTTGCAGGGCGTGCGAGGCCTCCTCCGGGCTGTCGTACGGGCCGAGGCGGTCCTTGGCGGGGCACTCCGGCCCCTCCTCGACCTTGCCGTGCTTGATGCAGTAGAACCACTCGCCGGGCTTGCCGGTCGGCTTGCGGTGGAATCCCAGGGGCATGGTGCCCTCCCGTCGAAGCGATGGGGTCGTACCGATCATTCCCCGGCCGGGGCCGCCGCGCACACCGCCCGGGCGCGCCGGGGGCGGCCGATAGACTCGCGGCCATGGCTCTCGTACCCGGCATCCAGTCCCCCACCCGCAAGGTCCCGGCGCACATCGCGCGCCCCGAGTACGTCGGGCGGCCCGCCCCGACGCCGTACACCGGGCCCGAGGTGCAGACCGCCGAGACGATCGAGAAGATGCGGATCGCGAGCCGGATCGCCGCCCAGGCGATGGCGGAGGCCGCCAAGCTGATCGCCCCCGGCGTCACCACCGACGCGCTGGACGCCGTCGCCCACACCTACATGTGCGACCACGACGCGTACCCGTCCGACCTCGGCTACCGCGGCTTCCCCAAGTCGGTCTGCACCTCGATCAACGAGGTGATCTGCCACGGCATCCCGGACTCGACCGTGCTCCAGGACGGCGACATCGTCAACATCGACGCCACCGCGTACATCCACGGAGTGCACGGCGACCTCAACGCCACCTACCTGGTCGGCGACGTCGACGAGGAGTCCCGGCTGCTGGTCGAGCGGACCCGCGAATCCCTCAACCGGGCGATCAAGGCCGTCAAGCCCGGCCGTCAGATCAACGTGATCGGGCGGGTCATCGAGTCCTACGCCAAGCGCTTCGACTACGGCGTGGTGCGGGACTTCACCGGGCACGGCATCAACACGTCGTTCCACTCCGGCCTGATCATCCCGCACTACGACAGCGAGCGGGCCACCGAGGTGATCAAGCCGGGGATGACCTTCACCATCGAGCCGATGCTCACCCTGGGCACCTACGACTACGAGATCTGGCCGGACGGCTGGACGGTCGTCACCAAGGACCGCAAGCGCACCGCCCAGTTCGAGCACACCCTGGTGGTCACGGCGGACGGCGCGGAGGTCCTCACCCTGCCGTGACCCCCGGCCGGGCGCCGGTTCAGCCGATGAGCCACTGCTCCTCGGCGACGGCGCCCACCTCGGTGCAGGCGTCGGTGAGCACGTCCAGGACGCGCAGCGGGTCCGGCAGCGGCTGCTCGGGCCCGCGCAGCCACCGCACCTGCGAGCCGTCCGGCAGCGCGGCCGGCGGCAGCAGGGTGTACGAGCCGCGGCAGTGCCAGCGCAGGCCGGGGTGCTCGGACATGGTGTCCGGGGTGGAGTCGAGGACGCTCGGCCACCACTCGTCCTCGTCCTGCGGGGTGCCCCGGGTGGCGGTGAAGAACAGGTAGCGGTCCTCGCCGACGGCGGCGACCGGGCCCTCGACGCCCCGCTCGGTCAGCCGCTCCAGAGCCAGCCGGCCGGCCTCGACCGGGACGTCCAGGACGTCGTGGGCGCGGCCGGTGGCGGTGATGAAGTTGGTCTGCGGATCGCGGGCGAGCCAGCGGGCGAGCTGCTCGGGGTCGGTCGTGGCCTGGGTCTGCCAGGCGAAGGAGACCGGGTGCTGGGCGGGCGCCGGACAGGCCACCCGGTCGCAGGAGCAGCGGTAGCCGGCCGGATGCGCGGCCGGCGCGAGCGGGAATCCGGCGCGCACCGCGCCGAGCAGCTGATCGAGCCGGGCGGCGGGGCCGTCCACCTCACCCGACCTGGCCCGCTGACGCTCACGCTTCTGCCACCAGGTCGTCCACCTGCCGCCGGCTTCCATCGGGCCCCTTCCGCGCACTGCCGTACCTGGTGCGGCACAGCGTTCGACGTACCACTCCGACGCAACGCACAGCGCCCCCCGCTGCTTCCCGGGACGGTGCTCGGCCCTGCTGTCCACGCCCTGCCGACCGGGAACCGGGGTCACCGGAGGGCCGACGCCCGGGTCACGGTACGCAGTCGCGGCAGCACGCTGTCCGCGCCAGGTCGGCCGGAGGGCGCGCGGATCCGCGCCCCGCCCGGCCCGTACGGGGCCCGCTGACCCGGGTGAACCCCGGGGGCGTAACAGGAAGGATAAGGGTGCGCGGGGGCTCCGGATGACCGGGGGCGGTGCCTCTCCGGTCACACTCCCCGCACCCGGCCGGAGGGCTCGGGCGGGTGCGCCGGTCACCCGTGCGGAGGTGAGACCCTGGTGGGGTGAAGAGCGCGGACACCGAATTCGTCGGCGGCCCCCTGGACGGCCGCATCCTCCCCATCCCGCTGGGGCCGATGTTCGGCGTGCCGAAGACCTACAAGGTGCCGGTCCCCGCGCACGGCGACTCCCCCGCGCGCACACTGGTGTACGTCCGGTCCAAGCAGGTGCGGGGCATCAGCTGGCACTGGCGCTACGAGTTCGACGAGGCGGCCACCGCCCGCGCGTCCGGCTGACGGCCGCGCCGCCCGCACCGGCCGCCACCCCCAGCCTCCCCGGGAGGACGGCATGGCGAGAACGGCACGGCACCCCCGCAGGCGCCCCCAGGCGGTCGCGCACCACAACCGGCAGGTCGCCGGCGTCACCGGGGCGCTGCTGGTGGCGGTGTGCGTCTACACCGTGGTGATCGGCCCGAACGGCTGGCTCTGGTTCGGCTGGGCGGTGCTGCTGCTCGCCTGCGTGGCCCTGTTCACGGTCCACCCCTGAACAGCCGCACCGCCTGTGCCCAGCCCCCCACGGCGGTCAGTCCTCGTCGGCGAGGATCAGGTACAGCTTCTTGCGCGCCTCGGTGAGCACCACCAGGCCCTTGGCCCGCTGCGCCTCGGTGCCCGTCGCCATCACCTGGCGGATCGCCTGGTCGACCGCGGCCAGCGCCTGGCCGACCTCCTGGACGGCCTCCCAGTCGACCTCCCGGCCGGCCTCCGCCCACGGCTCGGCGGGCCCCGCCTCGGCCTCGGCCCGGCCCGCCTCGGTGAGCGATACCAGCCGCTTGCCGCCGACCTCCTCCGCGGTGATCAGGCCCTCCTCCTCCAGCAGTTGGAGGTTGGGGTAGATCGAGCCCGGGCTCGGCCGCCAGGCCCCACCCGTCCGCTCGGAGATCTCGGCGATCATCTCGTAGCCGTGCATCGGCCGCTCCTTGAGCAGCGCCAGCAGCGAGGCCCTGACGTCCCCGCGCCGCGCCCGGCCGCCGCGGCGCCCGTGCGGGCCGCCCCGGCGCCCGCCGTGCCCGCCGAAGCCGTGCCCGAACGGGCCGCCCATCGGCCGCCCGGGCCCACCGCCGCCGAACGGCGGCGGGCCGAAGCCGCCGAAGGCCTCCCGGCCCTCGAACTCCCGCCCTTCGAAGTCCGGCCCCGGCCCGCGGCGCCAGCCACCGCGCGGACCCTCGCCGCTGAACCGCATTCCCGGATTTCCTCGGTTTCCTGAGCGCATGGCGCTCACCTCCTCGTTCACCGAGCCAGTCGAGTTACTGTCTCGATAGCTCGACGATATATCGGCGACTGTCGCTCGTCAACGGATTCCGACACGAACGGCGCATCGGCACCCCACCCCGCCGCCCAGGCCCCGTCCGCCCGCTACGGTGACGGGCATGGCCGGTGAACGAGACCTCGCGAAGCTGCTGCACGGGATGCGCCCGCTGCTCAACCCGGGGCGGTACGTCTACTGCACGCTGCCCGCCAAGGTGCCCGCGGGCATGCGGCCGGTGGTGACCGTCGCCGAACCCGAAGGGGTCACGGTCGTCGTCACCCAGGAGGAGGCCGACGCGCTCGGGCTGCGCTACGAGTACGTGGCGGCCTGGATCACCCTGCAGATCCACTCCGCCCTGGAGGCCGTCGGCCTCACCGCGGCCGTCGCCGGGCGCCTCGCCGACGAGGGGATCAGCTGCAACGTGGTGGCCGGCTTCCACCACGACCACCTGTTCGTCACCGCCGACGACGCCGACCGCGCCGTCCGGGCCCTGGAGGAACTGGCCGCCCGGCCCGCCTGACGACGCCGTCGAGTGGCCGCCCCCGCAGGGCCCTCCGACACTGGGAACGGCTGCCCGGCCACCCCGGCCGGCCCCCACCGGAAGGAGACGGCCGCCATGGCCACCTGCGTCACCTGCGGCAACGACTACTGGCTCGCCTTCGAGATCAAGACCATCACCGGCGACACCTACACCTTCGACAGCTTCGAGTGCGCGATGGAGAAGCTCGCGCCGCGCTGCGAGCAGTGCCAGGTCCGCATCGTCGGCCACGGCGTCGAAGTGGCCGGCCGCTTCTTCTGCTGCGCCAACTGCGCCCGCGTCAACGGCGGTCTCGGCGACCAGATCCGCGACGCCGTCGGCGCCCGCCCCGCGTAACGGCGGGCGAGCGGAACAGTCGGCCGGTACCCCCGGTTCCGTCTCCCCAGGTGCTCGCACGACTGGGGCGGCCTCACGAAAAAGGCCCCCTGACCTGCGTTTTCGCAGATCAGGGGGCCTCAGTCGAGCTGGGGCGGCGGAAGAGTCGGCCTGTACGCCGGGTTCTGTCTCCCGGGGTGCTCGCGCGGCCCGGGGAGGCGGCCATCCATCTAGGACTGCCGTTGCCGACAGCCTCGTGCGGTCTACCCGCGGACTCGGGCGAGCAGCCCTCGGTCATCCGCGCACGGCGCCCGAGGGCACCGATCTTGACCTTGCTCCAGGTGGGGTTTACCGAGCCGGCCGAGTCACCCCGGTCGCTGGTGGTCTCTTACACCACCGTTTCACCCTTACCCGCCGCCGAAGCGGTGGGCGGTCTGTTTTCTGTGGCACTGTCCCGCGGGTCACCCCGGGTGGGCGTTACCCACCACCCTGCTCTGTGGAGCCCGGACGTTCCTCGGCGGGTCAGGGACCCGTCGCGACCGCCCGGCCGACTCTTCCGCCGTAGTGGTCATCGTAGCCGCTCGGGTGGGGCCTCCCGCACACCGGAGCGGACCGCGGGCGGCTCGCCGCCGAGGCGGGCGGCCACCCGGACGGCGGTCGCGGTCGCCCACGGGGTGGTGGTGGCCAGGCCGAGGAGGAGGATCGCGCCGCCCAGGCCCACCAGGATCCACCAGCCGGCGTGGCTGGCCGGGGCGAAGCCCGTCGCCACCGGGCCGACCACGGCCGAGGTGACGACCGTGCCGATCACCGCCACCCCCAGCGACTGGCCGATCTGGCGGCTCGTCGAGGCGACCGCCGCGGCCACCCCCGCCTGGGCGCGCGGCATGCCGGAGACGGCCGCGTTGGTGATCGGCGCGTTGACCATGCCGAAGCCGAAGCCGAACAGCGCGTACGCCGCCAGCAGCAGCGCCGCCGGGGAGTCGGCGGCCAGCCTGGTCAGCAGCAGCCCGCTCGCGACCAGGCCCAGCCCGGCCGCGACCAGCGGCCCGCGCGGGCCCCGGCTGCCGACGATCCGGCCGGACAGCGGCGCGCAGACCAGCATCATCGCGGCCATCGGCAGCGTCCACAGGCCCGCCTCGAACGGGTCGTAGTGCCGGACGTTCTGCAGGTAGAGCGTGTTGAGGAAGAGGAAGCCGCCCAGGGCCGAGAAGGCGCAGACCGCGGTGACGGTGGCGCCGGTGAACGGCGCGCTGGCGAAGAACCGCGGGTCCACCAGCGGTTCGGCCACCCTCCGCTCCCACAGCGGGAAGGCGACCAGCGCGGCCACGGCGACGGCCACCAGGCCGAGGATCAGCGGGGACGTCCAGCCGCTGCCCGGGCCCTCGATGATGGCCGCGGTGCCGCACCCCAGCAGGACGATCATCAGCAGCTGCCCGACCGGGTCCAGCCGGCGCGGCCGGGGCGAGCGCGACTCCGGGACGTAACGGGCGGTCAGGAGCATCGCGACCACGGCGACCGGAACGTTGATCAGGAAGATCGACGGCCAGCCCGCGCCCTCCACCAGGAAGCCGCCCAGCAGCGGGCCGAGCGCCATCGAGATGCCGACCACGCCGCCCCAGACGCCGATCGCCCGGGCCCGCTCCTTCGGGTCGGTGAAGGTGTTGGTGATGATCGACATCGCCACCGGGTTCAGCATCGAACCGCCGACCGCCTGCAACGCCCGGAACGCCACCAGCCACTCCAGGCTCGGCGCCAGACTGCACAGCAGCGAGCCGAGCGCGAAGCACAGCAGCCCGGTCTGGAACACCCGGCGGCGGCCGAAGCGGTCGGCCACCGAGCCGAACAGCATCAGCAGCGAGGCCAGGACCAGGGTGTAGGCGTCGATGATCCACTGCAGCCCGGACGCCGGGGCGTCCAGGTCCCGCTGGATCGCCGGCAGGGCGATGTTCACCACGGTGTTGTCCAGGCCGACGATGAACAGGCTCAGGCAGCAGATCGCCAGGACGAGCAGTCGGCGGCGGCGCCCCGGGGCGCCGGAGGGCTGGGCTTCGGGCACGGGACCGATCCTCCCACCTGGACGGTGCCCGGGGGCCATGTGACGGACCGTCCGGGTGGCGGCGCCGGGGGGAGCGCCGGGGGCGCGTGGAAGCCCGGGGGTCAGACGGCGGCGAAGCGGACGGTGCGGGTGACCGGGTCGGCCTGCGTCAGCCGGACCCGGATCAGCCCGCCGAGCGGCAGCACCACCCCGGGATCGGCGCCGTCGCAGCGGGCCCGGACGGCGGGCCGGCGCAGCTGCACGGTGCCGGCCGCGGGCCGCCGCTCGTCCACGTCGATCACCACGGCGGTGAAGTCCTCGCCCTCCCGGCCGGCCAGCAGCTCCGCCTCCACCAGGTCCACGCAGGCCCGCTCGACCTCGGCCGCGCGGCGGTCCCCGCTCGCCATCAGGCCCGGCACGGCGGGCAGCGCCTCGCGCGCCCAGTCCGGCACCTCCTCCCCCGCCGCCACCGCCGCGCACACCTCCTGCGCGAAGCGGTCCCCGAGCCGGCGCAGCGGCGCGGTGCAGTGCGCGTACGGCGCGGCGAGCGCGGCGTGGCCCGGGTCGGCCGGGGCGGGCAGGCCCCGGGACTCGTCGAAGGCGTGGTAGCCGGCGCCGCGCAGCAGGCCGGTGCACGCGTTGAGGAAGGCGGCGTCCATCGGCGCGTCCGGGTCCAGGGAGCGGATCAGCTCCGGGTACGGGAGCGTCCGCGGCCAGTCCACGTCCAGCGCGGAGGCGATCCGGCGCAGCCGCTCGTACGCGGCGGCGGGCGCGGCGGGCAGGGTGCGCAGCAGGCCGACGCCCGCGTCGAGCATCAGGTCGGCTGCGGCCAGGCCGGTGAGCAGCGAGATCTGCGCGTTCCAGCCGTCGGCGGGGCCGGGCGCGCGGTAGCCGAGGACGTAGCCGTGCAGGGTCTCCTCGACCTCCTGCTCGGGCACCGGGAGGCTGGTCCCGCCCCGCGCGCGCTCCTGCTCCTCGCGCAGCCGGCCGACGGTGGCGAGCAGGGCGAGCTGCTCGTCGGCGCCGCCGAGGTCCACCGCGCGCTGGACGGCCTCGTAGTCGAGGCGGCGGTGCGAGCGGACCAGGGCGCGGCGCAGGTCGGCGAGCACCACGGCGCCGTCGGCGTCCAGGTCCAGCTGCCAGAGCAGGGCGGGCCGGGGCTCGCCGGGCAGCAGGCTGGCGGCGTCCTCGGAGATCCGGGTGGGGTGCAGCGGGACGCGGTGGTCCGGGAAATACAGGGTCTCGACCCGGCGGCGGGCCTCGGCGTCGATGGCGCCGCCCGGGCGGACGAAGGCGGCGACGTCCGCGATGGCGTAGTACACCCGGTAGCCGCCGCCGGGGCGGTGGAGCAGGTGCATGGCCTGGTCGAGGTCGCGCGAGCCGGGCGGGTCGACGGTGAACAGCGGCAGGTCGGTGGCGTCGTGCTCGGGCAGCCGGGGGCGCTCGGCCGCTTCCTCCGCCTCGGCCAGCACCGGCTCCGGCCACTCGGTGTGGATCTCCAGGCGGGCGCGGAGTTCGGTCAGTTCGGTGTTGATCCGGGCGGAGTCGGCGGCCTTGACGCGCAGTTTTCGGCGAGGCATGCAGGCAGCGTAGGGCGAATCGGGTGATTCCGGACGGATCACCCCGCCGGACGCGCCGGGCGGCCGGTGGCACTGGACTGCCGGTGCTGTTGGGCTCAGCGCCCCAGCAGCGACTTCAGGTCCTTGCCCGCGAGCACGACGGCGTCGTCGTAGCCGCCGGTGGCCAGCCGGAGCATGAAGGCCACCGCGTCGTCCGGGTGCGGGTCGGTGTACGGCTCGCCGTTGTAGTCCAGGAACAGCAGCATCGCCTCGAAGGCGGTGCGCTTGTTCCGGTCGATCAGCGGGTGGTTGCGGGACAGGCTCTGGCCGAGGGCGGCGGCCTTGGTCCACCGGGCCCGGGCGGGGTGGGGCACGGGTGTGAGCGCTCGTAGGGTGGGGTCGAGTGGTCGTTCACGAAGGGGGTTCGGGCGATGGGTGTGGTGAAGGCGACCGGGGCGGCGGTGTCCGGGGTGTTGGCGGCGACGGGGGCGCTGCACGCGGTGTGGGCGGTGACGCCGTGGCCGCTGCGGACGCCGGAGGAGTTCGCGGACACCGTGGTCGGCGCGGGCGACGGAGCGCCGTCCCCGGCGGCCTGCGTCGCGGTGGCGGGGCTGCTCGGGACGGCCGCGTACCTGGTGGGGGCGGAGGCCGGGGTGCTGCCGGCGGTGGGGCCGCGGCGGCTGCGGCGGGCCGGGGTGCGGGCGGTGGCCGGGGTGATGCTGGCGCGCGGCGCCGGCGGCCTGGTGCTGTTCGGGAGGGTCGTCGAGCGGTCGGAGCGGTTCAAGCGGCTGGACACCCGGTACTACTCGCCGCTCTGCCTGGCGCTCGCGGCCGGGGCGGCCGTGGTCGCGGGGGCCGGTGGCGCCGAGTAGCCGCGGCCGGACGGGCCGCCCGGGGCGGGCCGGTTTTGCGTAGGGTGGCGGGGTTCATCCGCCACAGAGTGTTGAGGAGTCCGCTGTGCTGGTGCTGTTGCCGCCTTCGGAGGGCAAGGCCGCGTCCGGGGACGGGGTGCCGGTGGCGCTCGACCGGCTGTCGCTGCCCGGGCTGACGGCCGCGCGCGGCGAGGTGCTGGACGCGCTGGTCGGCCTCTGCCGGGGTGACGAGGACACCGCCGCGGAGGTGCTGGGGCTCAGCCCCGGGCTGCGCGGCGAGATCGCCCGCAATGCCGGGCTGCCGGCGGCGGGTGCCCGTCCGGCGGGCGAGGTGTACACCGGGGTGCTGTTCGACAACCTGGGTCTGGCCACGCTGGACGCGGCCGCGTACGGCCGGGCCGAGCGGTCGCTGCTGGTCTTCTCCGGTCTGTGGGGAGCCGTGCGGATCTCCGACCGGATTCCGCCCTACCGCTGCTCGATGGGCGTGAAACTGCCCGGCCCGGGGGCGCTCGGCGCGTACTGGCGGGGCGCGATGGCGTCCGTGCTGCCGGAGGTGGCGGACGGGCTGGTGCTGGACCTGCGCAGTTCGGCGTACGCGACGGCGTGGAAGCCGGCCGGCGAGGTGGCCTCCCGGACGGCGACCGTCCGGGTGCTCCAGGAGCGCAACGGCAAGCGCACGGTCGTCAGCCACTTCAACAAGGCGACCAAGGGGCGCCTGGTGCGGGACCTGCTGGTCGCGGGGATCGAACCGAAGACGCCGGGCGAGCTGCTGGACGCGCTGCGGGGCCTGGGGCACCGGGTGGAGCTCGCCGCCGAAGGCACGGCGCGCAAGCCGTGGCAGCTGGACGTGGTGGTCACCGAGGTGCGCTGAGCCCGGCTCCGGGGGGCGCCCCCCGGAGCCGGGCGTTCAGCCCCGGGCGTTCAGCGCAGGTGCGAGGTGTCGTTGAGCAGCCGCAGCGAGGCGTTGCCGTCCGCGTAGTACTGGACGGCGCAGAACGAGGCGGCGGACAGCTCCATCCGGTACAGCGCGTCCGGCGGGGCGCCGAGCGCCAGCCGGACCAGCGTCTTGATCGGGCTGACGTGGGAGACCACCAGCACCGTCCTGCCGGGGTGCCGGGCGATGATCTTGTCCCGGGCGACGCCGGCCCGGTGGGTGAGCGTGGTGAAGCTCTCCGTGCTGCCGGTGGGCTTGGCCTTCGCCGAGCCGAGCCAGGCCGCCAGGTCCTCCGGGTGGCGCTCCTGCACCTCGGCGAAGGTCAGGCCCTCCCAGTCGCCGAAGTCGACCTCGCGCAGCCCGTCCTCGTACCGGACCTCCAGGCCGAGCCGGGCGGCGACGATCTCGGCGGTCTCCCGGGTGCGGCGCATCGGCGAGGCCACCACGGCCTGGATGCTGCCGCGGGCGGCCAGTTCCTCGGCGGCCCGCGCGGCCTGCCAGCGGCCCTTGTCGGACAGTTCCGGGTCGCTGCCGCCGCTGCCGGAGAAGCGCTTCTGCGGGGTCAGCGCGGTCTCGCCGTGGCGGAGCAGGACGAAGGTGGTCGGGGTGCCGAGGTCGGCGGGGGCGGCCCAGCCGGCCTTGGGGGCGGCGGTCTCCAGCGGCGGCTCGTCCACCACCGCGGCGGCCCGCGGCCGGGGCTCCCACTGGCGGCCGGCCTTGCCCGCGTCCATCGCCTCGTTGGCGAGCCGGTCGGCGTCCTTGTTCCGCTCGCGCGGGATCCAGGTGTACGTCACCCGGGCGCGCGGGAGGATCGTGCGGGCCTCGGCGGCGAGCGGCTGCATGTCGGGGTGCTTGATCTTCCAGCGCCCGGACATCTGCTCGACGACCAGCTTGGAGTCCATCCGGACGTCCACCGAGGCGTCCGGGTCGAGCTCCCGGGCCGCCTTGAGGCCGGCGATCAGGCCCTTGTACTCGGCCACGTTGTTGGTGGCGTGGCCGATGAACTCGGCGGCCTCGGCGATGATCTGCCCGGTGTCGCCGTCCCGGACCACCGCGCCGTAGCCGGCCGGCCCCGGGTTGCCCCGGGACCCGCCGTCCGCCTCGACGATGAAGCGAGCCGCCACCGGGTCAGGCGCCCGAATCGGCGGTGCGGACCAGGATCCGCGAGCAGTTCTCGCAGCGGACCACCTTGTCGGCCGGCTCGGCCTTGATGGCGTTGAACTCGGTGATGGAGAACTCGGTGCGGCAGCCCTCGCAGCGGCGCTGGTAGAGGCGGGCCGCGCCGACGCCGCCCTGCGTCTGGCGCAGCTTGGTGTAGACCTTCAGCAGGTCGGCGGGGACGACGGCGGCGACGGTCTCGCGGTCCCGCTTGACCTTGTCGGCCTCGGTGTCGATCTCGGCGAAGGCGGCGTCCCGGCGGGTCTCGGCCTCGGTGAGGACGACGGTGGAGTGCTGGAGGCGCGCGGTCAGCTCGGTGACCCGGGTCTGGGCGCTCTCCAGCCGCTCCATGACCTCCAGCACGATCTCCTCCAGGTCGCCCTGGCGCTTGGCCAGCGAACCGATCTCGTGCTGGAGGTTCTCCAGGTCCTTCGGCGAGGTGATCGCGCCGGAGTCCAGGCGCTGCTGGTTGCGGGCGGCCCGGGCGCGGACCTGCTCCACGTCCTGCTCGGCCTTGGTCAGCTCGCGCGTGGTGTCGCCCTGCTGGGCCTCGGCGGCGACCACCAGGTCCTTGAGCGCGGTGTGGTCGGCGGAGGCCTTCTCGATCTCGGCGTGCTCGGGCAGGCTCCGGCGCCGGTGGGCCAGCTGGTCGAGCTTCGAGTCGAAGGCCTGGAGGTCGAGCAGGCGGATCTGGTCGGCGGGCGCGGCGTTCAAGGGGAAGGCTCCTGTGAATCGGGTCAGGCGGTGAAGGACATGGGGGCGTGCGCGGTCCACGGGTCGGTGACCCGGTGGGAGACCTTGGTCTCCACGGCCCAGCCGCGCTGGTCGGCGGCGGCGTGCAGGGCCCGCTCGGCCAGGGCGAGCCAGGGCCACTCGGTGGCCCAGTGCGCGGCGTCGACCAGGGCGACCGGCGCCGCCTCGGCGGCCTCGGACGCGGGGTGGTGGCGCAGGTCGGCGGTGAGGTAGGCGTCCACCCCGGCCGCCCGCACCTCGGCGAAGAAGCTGTCGCCCGAGCCGCCGCACACCGCGACCCGGCTCACCAGCCGGTCCGGGTCGCCGGAGACCCGGACGCCCGTGGCGGTGGCCGGCAGGCCCTCGGCCACCTGCGCGGCGAAGGCCGACAGGGGCAGCGGGGGCTCCAGCAGGCCGATCCGGCCGGTGCCGCGACGGCCCAGCGGGTCGGTCGGGTCCGGCACCAGCGGGCCGGTCACCCGCAGGCCCACGGCCTCGGCGAGCGCGTCCGAGACGCCGGGGTCGGCGTGATCGGCGTTGGTGTGCGCGACGTGCAGGGCGATGCCGTTGCTGATCAGCGTGTGCACCACCCGGCCCTTGAAGGTGGTCGCGGCGACGCTGGTGGTGCCGCGCAGATAGAGGGGGTGGTGGGTGACCACCAGGTCGGCGCCCCACTCGACGGCCTCGTCGACGACCGCCTGCACGGGGTCGACGGCGAACAGCACGCGGCCGACCTCGGCCTGGGGGTCTCCGCAGACCAGGCCGACGGCGTCCCAGGCCTCCGCCCACTGCGGCGGGTAGACCTCTTCGAGCGCGGTGATGACGTCGGACAGTTTCGGCACCTGTCGAGACTACCGTGCGCGCGGGGGCGGTCGGGCCTCGGCCGTTCGGCGACCTGGACGGCGGCGGGGCGGCAGTGCGGCGGGGATGGCGGCGGGTGTGCGGCGGCGGCGAGGTGGCGGCGCGGCTCGGACACGGGTGCCGATGGCGTACGGACGCGCGTCAACCTGCGGCGGGGGCGCCCGGGAGGGGCCGGCGCCGGTCGCACGCGCCCGTGCGCCCGGCGCCCACTGCTCACACGGGAGCCCTCGCACGAATTCGAAACCGCCTCCTGATCACCCTTACGAGTGAAGTGACCGGCTCTACGTTGAGCCACTCCCGCCTCGAAAGTAACTTCAGTCCTGCGAACGGGAGTTGCCCCGACAGTTGCCCCGACCGGGGGTCGGGAAGGCGCTCCGCCGGACACGGGCCCTGGCGAGACCGGGCCCGGGGCGGGCGCGGCCGGGGCTCCTGCCCCAGGCGCGGCACCGCCGTACCAGGGCGGTGCGCCGCACCGGGGCGGCACTCCCGTTCAGGGGCGGCACTCCCGCTCCTTCCGAGGAAGCCGATCAGGCCGGGCCGCACGCCCGGGTGCCGGAGCAGTGGGCACCCGCGGGCGGCGGACGAGACGAAGGGATGTGGTGGCGAATGGCGGCGGGCACATCGCTGCGTACGGCCGGGGGCGGGGAATCGGCGGGCCACGGGCCGGATGCGGCCGGACCGTGGCCGGAGACGACGCGGGCGGCGCTGGCGGACGCCGGCGGCCGGGGAGGCGGCGGCGACTGGGAGGTCACCGCCGGGGGCTTCTGGTGCACGGCCAGGCCGCCCGCGTCGGCTCCACTCCCGGAGCAGGGCTGGAAGCTCCACGTCAGCGCGGCCTCGGCGGTCGGCGAAGCGGTGCTCGCGGCCGTCGTACGGGCCCTCGCCGACGACCCGTGCCCGTTCAAGTTCGCCGCCGGGGAGCAGCGGCTGCGCGAACTCAACTCCCGTAACAGCGATCGGGGTTCGGCGGGCAAGTTCATCACCGTCTACCCGGCCGACGACGCCCAGTTCCGGCGCCTGGCCGCCGGACTCGACCGGGCCACCGCCGGACTGCCCGGGCCCGTCGTGCTCTCCGACCGCCCCTACCGGCCCGGCAGCCTGGTCCACTACCGGTACGGCGCCTTCGCGGCCCGCGCCGAGCTCGGCCACGACGGGGAGTACCGCTCCGTCCTGCACGGGCCGGACGGCGAACGGGCCGAGGACGTGCGCGGCGCCTCCTACCGGGCGCCGTCCTGGGCCCGGGACCCGCTGGCGACCGGTGCGGCCCGGCCGGGGGCGAAGCGCGGCGCGGGCGTGCTGCTCGCCGAGCGGTACGCGATCACCGCCGCCGTACGGCACAGCACCAAGGGCGGGGTCTTCCTCGGCCGGGAGGCCGCGAGCGGCGCCGAGGTCGTGGTCAAGCAGGCCCGCGCGCACATCGAGATCGACCGGGCCGGCACCGACGCCCGCGACGCCCTGCGGCACGAGGCCGCCCTGCTGACCCGGCTGGACGGGCAGGGCCTGGCACCCCACCCGATCGAACTGATCGAACGGGACGACTCCGTCTTCCTCGTGCAGGAACGAATCGCCGGACAGCCGCTCGGCGCGTGGGTCGCCGCCCGGCTGCGGCGCGACGGCAGCCCCGACGTCGACTGGGCCGAAGCCGGACCGGTCGCGCACGCCCTCCTCGACCTCGTCGAGCAGGTGCACGCCCAAGGGCTCGTCCTGCGCGACCTCTCCCCCGGCAACGTGATGGTCCGCCCCGACGGCCGCCTCCGGCTCGTCGACCTCGAACTCGCCGCCGAAACCGGCCGCCCCGCCGGCTCCGCAGGCACCCCCGGCTACCGCGCCCCCGAACAGGGGCCCGGCCGGCTCGGCCTCGTCCACGACGGCACCTGCGTCGCCGACCCGGCCGTCGACCTGTACGCCCTCGGCGGCCTGCTCTTCCTCCTCGCCACCGGCCACGACCCGCTGCTCCCGGACGACCTCCCCCGGGCCCGCCCGGTCACCGAGCGCCTCGGCCGCTGGCTCGCCCTCGCCGCCCGCACCGGTACCACCGCCCGCCGCCTCGCCCCCGCCGTCCTCGGCCTCCGGGCCGAACAGCCGGGGCAGCGCTGGAGCCTCGCCCAGGTCAGGGTGGAACTCGCGGGCGGAGCCACCGCGGGCGCCCGGCGCAGCGGCGACACGCACCCGGACCCGGCCGACGGCGGCGGAACCCCTGGTGCCGTGCACGGCCACGAGACCACCGCCGCCGTCACTCCCCTGTGGCAGGCACCGAACCGGCGGAACACGCACACCGGGCGCCCCGACGGCCCGCATGCCGCCGGCCCGACCGGCGCCGCCGCCACCGCACCCCCGCAGCGAGCCGCCGACAGCAGTGCCGCGCCCGCCAGGGCCGGTGCCATCCGGGCCGCCACCGCTCCGCCGTGGCGCGCCGCGGCCCACCGGGCCACGCCCGCCGAGCACTCCGGCGACGCCCACGACGACCGTTCCGCGACCGATGCGACCGCCACGACCGGCGGCCCCCGGGCTGCCGTCCGACCCGACGGTGCCGCCCCGGACGCCGCCTGCCGCGCGTCGGCCGGCCTCCTCGACCGGGTGCTGTGCGACGGCCTGCGGCAGCTGGCCGTCACGGCCACGCCGCTGCGGCGGGACCGGTTGTGGCCGGTCGTGCCCGCCGGGGAGCGGACGGATCCGTGCAATGTGCAGCACGGCGCCGCCGGGGTGCTGGCGGTGCTGGCGCGGGCGGTGGCGGCGGAGGGCCTGCCGGGCGGGGTGCGCGCGGAGGCCGCGCGGACGGCCCGGACGGCCGCCGGGTGGATCGAACGGCGCCTGGCCGCCGAGCCGGTGGTGCTGCCCGGGCTGCACTTCGGGCGGTCGGGGACGGCCTGGGCACTGTTGGACGCCGCCCGGGCGCTGGGCGACGAGGGGCTGGCCGTTCGGGCCGCCGCGCTCGCCCGGCGGATCCCCGTCGAGTGGCCCAACCCCGACGTCTGCCACGGCGCGGCCGGCTCAGGGTTCACCCAACTCCGCTTTGCCGCCGAAGGCTTCACCGCCGAAGCCGCCGGTGACCCGGCCTTCCTCGACCGCGCCGCCCACTGCGGCCACGCCCTGCTCGCCGCCGCCCGGCGCGAGCCGTACGGGCGGGTGTGGCCGGTGCCGGCGGACTTCGACTCGGCGCTCGCCGGGATCACCCATCTCGGCTTCGCGCACGGCGTGGCCGGTGTGGGCGCCTTCCTGCTGGCCGCCGCCGAGGCGACCGGTGACCGCGACCTGCTGGCCGGCGCCGTCGAGGCCGGGCACACGCTCGCCGCGACCGTCCGCTGGGACGCGCCGCGCGAGAGCGCCTGGTGGCCGCAGAGCGCGGGCGATCCGGACCGCGTCCGGCTGGCGCACTGGTGCAGCGGCTCGTCCGGCGTGGGCACCTTCCTGCTGCGCCTCTGGCGGGCCACCGGCGACGCCACCGCGCACGGGCTGGCGCTGGCCGCCGGGCGGGCCGTACTGGCCGGGCGCTGGCACGGCGGGGTGAGCGCCTGCCACGGCCTGGCCGGCGACGGCGAGTACCTGCTCGACCTTGCCGAGGTCGCCGACGAGCCGGAATTCCGTTCCGGCGCCGAGGAGTTGGCGCTACTGATCGCTGCCCGGTCGGCGCTGCGGGGCGGCCTGCTGGTGCTGCCGGACGAGACCGGGACGGGCTGCGCGGCCGGCTACGGCACCGGCGCGGCGGGCGCGCTGGCCTTCCTGCTGCGGCTTCGGCACGGCGGCCCCCGACTCTGGGTGGATCCGGCTCCGCCCGCCGTGCGCCGGCTCCAGGGCACAGGCAGCGGGGTGAGCGGGGCATGAACGTGGCCACCCGGACCGTCGCGCAGGCGCTGCGCCGACTGAGCTTCACCTTCTCCGCCGACGGCGGTCACGCCGCCTGCCTCGCCTCGGCCGCCGACGGCGGCTGGTACGTGGAGAGTTGGCGGCTGCCCTCGGACGGCGGGCCGGCCACCCCGCTGGCGTTGCCGCTGTCCGGCAACCGGTCGGAGAGCCTGCGTTCGCAACTGGTCGCGCTGCCGGACGGCTCGGTGCTGGTCTGCCGGCACGACGGCGAGCGGCACGACCTGGTCCGCCTCTCGTACGGCGAGAACGGCGCCGTGGAGCAGCAGATGGCCACGATCCGGATGCCCGGGCTGCGGCTGCTGCCGGTCCCGACGCCCCACGGCGCCGGTCCTCGGACGCCGGTGGCGCTCGCCCTCGGGACGGACACCCGCCCGGCGACCACCGTCTGGCTGGTGCGGACGGACGGCAGCGAGCCCGAACGGGTCGCCGAGATCCCGGGGTTGCACGGCGGCGGCGCCTGGCTGGACAGCGCCGGGGCGCTGCTGGCGCTGGACCGGGTGAACGCGGGGCTCGTCCGCACCGTGGTGCTGGACCTGCGCAGCGGCACGACCACCCCGCTGCTGGAGATCGGCGAGCGCAGCAACGACCGGCTGGTGCTGTTCGACCCGGACAGCCGGTTCGCGATGGTGCGCAGCGACGCGCCGGGCACCGACCGGCTCGGCTGGGGCGTGCTGGGCGGCGGCGAACCGCTGCGGTTCCCGGAGTGCCTGCACGTCGCGGGCATGTTCCTGCGGCCGGTCGCGCTGCGGCGGACGGCGGACGGCCCGCAGGTGGCGGTGCAGGTCGACCACGGCGCCGGCTCCGCGCTCGCCCTGTGGCGGGCCGCCGCCGGCCGGCTGGACCAGCTGCCGGTGCCGCCCGGCCGACTCGGCGCGGTCGGCCACTGGGGCGGGGCGGCGCTGCGGCTTCCGTACTCCTCGCCCGACCACCCGGCGGCGCTGGCCGCCCTGGACGTGGACGCGCTGCTGGCGCACGGCCCGGCGAAGGCCGGGTCCGGCCCGATGCCGATGCCGCTGCCGCTGCAACTGGCGCCGCTGGGCTCCGGCCTGCCCGGCCCGTGGCGGGACACCGTGCTGCCCTGGCAGCCCGGCGGTCCGCGCACCCCCCGCACCCAGCCGCCGGGTTGGCGGGTGGACGGCAGCACCGCCCCCGGGGACGGCGGCCGCTGGCAGCCCGCACAGAGCCTCGAACTCGCCGGTCCGGCCGGGCCGTTGGAGGCCGTGGTGTACGGCGGGGACACCTGGCTGAGCAGCCCGCACCTGGTGCTGGCGCTGCACGGTGGCCCGGCGGACGCCTGGCGGCTGGAGTTCGACCCGGCCCTTCAGCGGATGGCCGCCGAGGGCCTGGCCGTGATCGCACCGAACCAGCGCGGCTCCACCGGCTACGGGGTGGCGCACGCGATGGCCATCCGGGGCGCCTGGGGCGGGCCCGACCTGGACGACGTGCTGTACCTGCTGGACGGCATCGCCGGCCAGCGCGCGGCACTCGGGCTGGAACCGCCGGCCCTGTTCGGGGTCAGCTACGGCGCGTTCCTGGCGCTGCTGGCGGCCGCGCACGCGCCGTCCGAGCAGGTGTCCCGCTGCGCGGTGGTCGCACCGTTCCTGTCCGGTGCCCGGCTGCTGGCCGAAGCGGCACCCCCCGTACGGGCGTTGACCACCCGGCTGGCCGGCGACGAACCGATCACCGACGCCCGCGGCCCGCGCGACGTCCTCCAGCTGACGCACCGGCTGAGCGCCCCGCTGCTGGTGGTGCACGGCAACCGGGACGAGGTCGTGCCGGTGAGCCAGTCCCGTTCGCTGCGGCACGAGTTGCTGCGGATCGGCCGGGTCGAGGGCGCGGACTTCCGGTACGTCGAGGCGGCCGGATCGGGCCACGAGGTGCTCGCCGAGGAGGGCGCGGCCGTGCTGCACGAGCTGCTGGCCGCGTTCCTGCGGACCGGCCGACCGGGCTGACCGGAGCCCCGGCACCTCGGTACGTCGACTCCTCGACACCTCATCAGGACGTCGACACCTCACCACACAGACTCCCGGGCCCGACGCGGCCCGGGGCACCACCCCGGCGCGGCGGACCGAGCCGCCCGGGGGCGACACCCGATGCCCGCAGGCAGATCGCGGCGGGCGTAGTTCCAGGGGAGGAACCCGATCATGGAGAACATGGTGGACTTCGAGACCGACCTCGCGGCGCTGCAGGACCTGCCGGAGACCGAGTCCGTCGAGCTGACCGGCCACGGCGCCGGCTGCCAGTACACCTGTCTCATCCTCACCTGCCTGATCTTCACCAACAGCTGATCCAGGCGGTGAGCCGTGGGTGCCGGCCCCCCCCCCCCCCCCCACCCCAGCCAACACCCCCCCCCCCCCCCCCCCCCCCCCCCCCCCCCCCCCCCCCCCCCCCCCCCCCCCCCCCCCCCCCCCCCCCCCCCCCAC
>NZ_JBWKER010000031.1:0-66566 GCF_056435345.1 Kitasatospora sp. NPDC043950 | reverse complement strand
GTGGAGCGGGGGGGGGGTGTGTGGTTCCTCCCCCGCCTGGCCGGAAAGGGGGGGCCCGGCACCGTCCGTTTCCCCGCACATGCCCGACCCCCGACCCGACGTTCCGACGGGAGCTCCGACTTGCCCCGCCGCCCCACCGGCTGGACCCTCGCACTCGGCATCGCCCTGCCGGTCGGGGCCGCCACCACGCTCGCCCTGCCCGCCGCCCTCGCCGCGGCCGTCGACGCCGCCCTCGGCCACCGGCCCGAGTCCGGCGCCTTCGTGCGGCTCGCCCTCGTCCTGGGCGTGGCCGCCGCGGCCGACGCCACCGCCGCCGCGGCCGCCCCGGCCTGCTCCGCCGAGGCCACCGCCGCCCTGCGCGGGCGCCTCGTCCGCCACCTGCTCACCCTCGGACCCGGCGGCCGGCTCCGCCACGGACCACCGCCCGGCGACCTCGCCGCCCGCCTGCTGGGCTCGGCCGGCGACGCTGGCGGCCGGCTGCCCGCCGTCCTCGGCGCGGCCACGGCGCTGCTCACCTCGGCGGGCGCGATCGTCGGGCTCGGGCTGCTGTCACCGTGGCTGGCGCTCGCCTTCTTCGCGGGCGTCGTCCCCGGCGTGGTGCTGATCCGGCTCTTCCTGCGCGAGGCCGGGCCGGTGTTCGCCCGCTACCAGGAGGTCCAGGCCGACCTTGCTGCCCGGCTCGGCGGCGCCCTCACCGGACTGCGCAGCATCCACGCCGCCGGCGCCGAACAGCGTGAGGCGGCACGGGTGTTGGCGCCGCTACCGGACCTGTCCGCCGCCGGGCTCGCGCTCTGGGCGGCGCAGCGGCGCACCGCCTGGCAGGCCACCCTGCTGATCGCGGTGGTCGAGGTCGCGGTGCTCGCCACCGCCGGGGCGCTCCTCGCGGGCGGCACCCTGGCTCCCGGGGCGCTCGCCGCCGCGGCCGGCTGGGCGGCCCTCGGCGCCGGGCTCTTCGAACAGGTCGAGGCGCTGGTCGCGGTGGCGCACGCCCGCGCCGGGCAGGCCCGGGCCGACGAACTGCTGGCCGTCCGCCCGGCCGAACCCGGCCGGGCGGCCCTCCCCGCCGGCGGCTACGGGGAGGTCGTCCTGCGCGGCGTGGTGGTGCGCGACGGCGACCGGGTGCTGCTCGGCCCGCTCGACCTGACGATCCCCGGCGGCCGCACGGTCGCGCTGGTGGGACGCTCCGGCTCCGGCAAGTCCCTGCTGGCCGCGCTGCCCGGGCGGCTGCGCGACCCCGACGAGGGCGCCGTACTGATCGACGGCGTCCCGGTGGACGCGCTGGCCCCGTCCGAACTGCGGCACGCGGTCGGCTACGCCTTCGCCCGGCCCGCCCTGATCGGCCGTACGGTCCGCGACGCGCTGGCCGGCGCCGGCCCCGCCGAGGCGGCGGCCGCCCGCGCGGACGGCTTCCTCCAGCGGCTGCCCCGGGGCTGGGACACCCCGCTCGACGAACTCCGGCTCTCCGGCGGCGAACTGCAACGCCTCGGCCTGGCCCGGCTCCTGGCCCAGCCCGCCCGGGTCGTCGTCCTCGACGACGCCACCTCGGGCCTGGACCTCGCCACCGAGCACCTGGTCACCGAGGCCCTCGACCGCGCCACCCTCGGTCGCACCCGGCTGGTGGTCGCCCACCGCGCCGGCGTCGCCGCCCGCGCCGACCTCGTCGCCTGGCTCGACGCCGGCCGCCTGCGCGCCCTCGCCCCGCACGCCACCCTCCTCGCCTACCCCGACTACCGCGCCGCCCTGTCGGACACCGCCCTCCAGACGGCCGCCGTCTGATGGCCCGCCACCGCACCCCGCCCGACGGCGGCGCAGGAAGTCGGCCCTCTCGACTTCCCACGCAACCGCCCGCCCCGGCGCCCGGCACGAGGAGTCGGCATCGCCGACGGCCCGCAACAGCCGGAGCCCCGCACCGGCCCGGCGCGGGCCGACCGCCCGGCACCGGAAGTCGGCGTCGTCGACTTCCGGCGTCCGCCTCCCCCGGGTGGGTGCTGCTGTTCCGGCAACTGGCCGTCACGCGCGGGCCGCTGCTCCGGCTGCTCGGGTGGTCCGGGGTGGAGGCGCTGCCGCCGCTGCTGTCCGGGCTGCTCGTCTCGGCCGCCGTCGACCAGGGGTTCCTGGCCGGGCGGCCGGGGGCCGGGATGGCCTGGCTGGCCGGGTTCGGCGCCTCGATGGCCGTCCGGGCGTACGCGGCGCGGGCCGGGTTCCCGCACCTGGCGGGGGTGGTGGAGCCGCTGCGGGACACCCTGGTCGAGCGGGTGGTCCACAGCGCGCTCGCCCGGCCGTCGGCGGATCCGGCCGAGGTCGCCCGGCTCACCGAACAGGTCGAGTCCGTAAGGCAGTTGACCGCCACCCTGCTGCGCACCCTGCGCGGCGTCGGGGTCACCCTGGTCGCCGCCCTGGCCGGTCTGGCGCTGCTGGCGCCCGTCGTCCTGCCGCTGGTCCTGCTGCCGCTGCTCGCCGCCGGGTTCCTCTTCGCCCGTCTGCTGCGCCCGCTGGTGGCGCGGCGGCACGCGGTCGTGCTCGCCGAGGAGCGGCTGGCCGCCGAGGCGGGGCGGGCGCTGCACGGGTTGCGCGACGTGCAGGCCACGGGCACCCGGGAGCAGGTCGCCGAGGCACTGACCGGGGCCGCCCGGGCGAGCGCCGCCGCCTCCCGCGCCCTGGGCCGGGCCTCGGCCCTGCGCGCGCTGGTCGTGGCCCTCGGCGGCCGGCTGCCCGTCCTGGCCGTCCTCGCCGCCGCGCCGTGGCTGCTCGCCCGCGAGGCCCTGACCCCCGGCGAACTGCTCGGCGTCGCGACCTATCTGCTGCAGCAACTCGACCCGGCGGTGCGGACGTTGTCGGGTACGGTCGGCGGCTGGCTGCTCAACCTCGCCGTCGTCCTGGACCGCCTGGCGGCCACCACGATCGGCCCGCCGGCGGACACCGCCCCCAGCGCGCTGCCGGGGAGAGCCCCGGGGCAGGAGCCGGAGGTACGGGTCAGCGGGTTGAGGTACGGGCACGGCGGGGCCGGGGCGCCGGTGCTGGAGGGGCTGGAGTTCGGGTTCGCGCCCGGGGAGCACGTGGCCGTGGTGGGGGTGAGCGGGGCGGGGAAGTCGACGCTGGCGGCCCTGCTGGCCGGGGTGCTGGCGCCGACGGGCGGGGCCGTGTCGGTGGGCGGAGTGCGGCCGGACGGGCTGGCGGGGGCCGCGCGGGCGCGACTGGTGGCGCTGGTGCCGCAGGAGGCGTACGTGTTCCCGGGGCCGGTGCGGTCCAATCTGACCTGGCTCTCCCCGGAGGTCACGGAGGAGCAACTCGCCCGTGCCGTCCGCGTACTGGGGGCCGATCAGGTGGTCGCGCGGCTGGGCGGCCCGGAGGCCGTCCTGCGCGATCCGGGCGTGTTGTCGGGCGGGGAGCGGCAGTTGCTCGCGCTGGTGCGGACGTATCTGTCGCCGGCGCCGGTCGTGGTGCTGGACGAGGCGACCTGCCATCTGGACCCGCGTGCGGAGGAGCGGGTCGAGCGGGCGTTCGCCGCCCGGCCAGGGACTCTCGTCGTGGTCGCGCACCGGATCAGTTCGGCCCTGCGCGCGGACCGGGTGCTGCTGCTGGACGGCGGGCGGGGGGTGCTCGCCCGGCACGGCGATCTTCAGGTGCTGTCCCCGCTGTACCGCGAGTTGGTCGGTCACTGGCTGGGTTCGACGGCGGGTCGCGCGTCATGATCTCGATAGGATCTCGTCCGTTCCGGCCGTTATGGTGGCCGGGGCACGGGCCGCGATCACCGGCTGTGGCGCGTACCGAGCGCCCGATCGGGGACCCGACCGCGCGCCGCCAAGCGCCGGCCGGGCGCCGATGACCTGCACCCTCCGCACGGAAAAGACGATTTCTGATGTCCGACACCCTCACCGCCTCCACCGGACCCGCGGCCAACGGGACCGACGCCGACGAGAGCACCGCCGGGTACACCTCGTCGCACGGCCGGCACCGGGGCCGTTCCGCCGCCGACGACAAGCCCGAGGCCGACCCGCACGGCCGGCACCGCGCCGCGGCGGACCGGGGCTGAGCACACCCGCACCGGAAGGGCCCGTCAGGGGGAGCACCCCCCGGCGGGCCCTCGTCGCGTTCGGGCAGGGCCCGCGGCTCAGCGCCCCAGCGTCACGACCGTGCGCAGCGCCTCGCCGCTGCGCATCTGGGCGATCGCCTCGTTGACGTCCGACAGGTCGACGCGGTGGCTGATCATGCCGTCGAGGTCGATCCGCCCGGCCCGCCACAGGTCGACGACCAGGGCGATGGTGCGGGCCACCTGCGCCCCGCCGTAGAGCGAGGGCAGCAGGCGCTTCTCGTTGAAGAACAGCTCGCCCATGGTGAACTGCGCGAGGTCGTCCTGCGCGCCGGCGCCGATCACCACGACCGCGCCGCCGCGCCGGGCCGCGTCGTAGCCGGCCCGGACGGTGGCGGACCGGCCGACGGCCTCGAAGACGTAGTCGAAGCCGCCGCCGGGCAGGCCCTTCGCCGTCGCCCTGAGGTCCTCGGGGGCGATCGCCTCGGTCGCGCCGAACGCCAGTGCCCGCTCGCGGCGCGAGACGACCGGGTCGACGACGGTGATCCGGGCGGCGCCGCAGACCCGGGCACCCTGCACGGTGGCGACCCCGACCCCGCCCGCGCCGATCACCGCGACGGAGGCGCCGGGTTCGACCCGGGCGGTGTTGACGGCGGCGCCGACGCCCGTGGTCACCCCGCAGCCGATCAGCGCGGCGGCCTCGTACGGCAGGTCGGCGGGCACCTTGATGACGGCGTCCGCAGCGACCACGACCTCCTCGGCGAACGCCCCGGTGCCGTAGAACCCGGAGGCCTCGACCGCCGCGCCGCCGTCCTCGAAGCGGAAGCCGGGCGCGCCGAGCCGCCGCAGGCTGGCGATGCACAGGTGGCCGCGGCCCCGCTCGCAGTGCGCGCAGCGGCCGCAGGGCGCCATCCAGCAGAGCACCACGCGGTCGCCGGGGGCGAGGCCGGCCACGCCCTCACCGACCTCCACGACCTCCCCGGCACCCTCGTGCCCGGGGACGAACGGCGCGGGCTGCGGCAGGACGCCGCTCATCGCCGAGAGGTCGGAGTGGCAGAGGCTGGCAGCGCGCATCCGGACCCGTACGGCGCCCGGCCCGAAGCCGACGGCCGTCACGTCCTCCCGGACGTCAAGGGTCTCCTGGCCGGTCTTGTGCAGGACGGCTGCGCGCATGGGGCTGCTCCCGGTGTGCCTCGTGTGCTCGGTTCTCCACGGTCGGGCCCGATTCTGACACGGGCGACCCGACCCGACTAGAACACGTTCCAGGGCCGCTGTGGTCCGCCCCTCTACCGTCGAGTAGGGTCCGGGGCGAACGCGTTCGCGCACGTCCCGAGCCCGAGGAGCACCGTCATGTCCGACCTGCTGGAGAGTGTCCGCCCGGCGGCCGAGGTGCTGGCGGCGTTCGAGGCGGCCACCGGATTCATGCCGGTGGACGAGGGGCTGGCGCTGTACGCGGCGGCGGTGACGGCGGCGCGGCGCACCAGGCTGCCGGTGCTGGAGATCGGCACCTACTGCGGTCGCTCGGCGGTCCTGCTGGCGGCGGCCGCCCGGGAGACCGGGACGACCGCGCTGACGGTGGACCACCACCGCGGCTCGGAGGAGCAGCAGCCCGGCTGGGAGTACCACGACCCGACGCTGGTGGACCCGGAGGTGGGGCTGATGGACACCCTGCCGCGGTTCCGCCGGACGCTGCACGCCGCCGGGCTGGAGGAGTACGTGGTGGCGCTGGTGGGCCGCTCGCCGCGGATCGCGGCGCTGTGGGGCCGGCCGCTGGCCCTGGTGTTCATCGACGGCGGGCACACCGACGAGCACGCGACCGGCGACTACGAGGGCTGGGCCCCGCACCTGGCGCCGGACGGGCTGCTGGTGGTGCACGACGTGTTCCCGGACCCGGCGGACGGCGGCCAGGCCCCGTACCGGGTGTACCTGCGGGCGCTGGCCGAGGGCTTCGAGGAGGTCTCGGTGACGGGCTCGCTGCGCGTCCTGCGCCGGACCGCCGCGAGCTAGCGCTAGCCGCTCACCACCCGCCGCCCACCGCCCACCGCCCGATCCGCCGGCCGAGCCGCCGCCCGATCCGCCGAGCGGCCCCACAGTCCTGCACGGATGCTCTAACGTCGTGCCGGAGCTGTCGGGCGGAGGTTCGAACGGTACGGTGTCCGCGCAGCACCAGGCAGAGCATCGGCGGACGGTGGGGGCTAGCGGCACATGACGGACCAGCACAACACCGCTCCGGCAGTCTGGGACCCCACCGCGCGCGGCGGCGCGGGCGGCTGGGTGCGCGGCCCGCAGCGACCCGCCGAGCCCACCCCGGCGCAGCCCGCCCCCGCCCAGCCCGCCGCACCGCGCCCCGGGGCCGCACCGCAGGACGGGGCCGCGCTGCCGCCCGCCACCGGCGCCGTCGGGGACCAGGGCCCGCCGCTGGGTGCCCGCCCGTACCTGGCCGCCCCGAAGCCGCCGTCCGTGCCGCCGCCGGCGCCGTTCCCCTCCCACGCGTCCGCGCAGACCCCGGGGCCCGGCTACGTGTCCGGCGAGGCCCCCGGCCCCGGCTACGTGTACCCGCCGCAGCCGCCCGCCGGCCCGCAGCAGCCCCCGTACGTCCCGTACCAGGGACAGCCCGACTACCCCGCCGACTACCCCTCCGGTTACCCCGCCGACTACGAGGACCCGGACGACGGGGACCGCCCGAACAACCGGAAGGCACCGCTGCTGATCGGCTTCGCGCTGCTCCTGGTGGTGGCGGTCAGCGGCGGCCTGCTGGTGGCCGCCCAGAACAGCGGCGACAAGAAGGACCAGGCCTCGCCCGCCCCGCCGTCCGCCTCCGCGACGTCCACCGGGAACCCGCCGACGGGCCCGGCGCCCACCGGTACGGACGCCGCGCCGAACGGCGCCACCGACCCGGCCTCGTCCGCCGCGGCGCCGTCCCCGACCGCGAGCGGTGCCGGCGCCAACGCCAAGACGCAGGCACAGGCCCTGGACGGCCTGCTCACCGAGGGCGAGAGCGCGAAGGCCCCGATCGGCAGCGCGGTCGCCAAGGTGAGCAGCTGCCCGGCGAAGGCCGACATCGAGAGCGCGGCGCAGGTGTTCGACAACGGCGCCAAGCAGCGCGACGAACTGCTGCGCAAGCTCGCCAAGCTGAGCGCCTCCGACGTGCCGGGCGGCGCGGACGCGATGGCGTCGCTGAAGTCCGCCTGGCAGCTGTCGGCCGACATCGACCGGGCGTACGCGAGCTGGGCGCGAGCGGTCGCCGGCCAGGGCTGCTCGGGCTCGGCCCCGAACACCGCCGACAAGAAGCGGGCCGACGAGCTCAACCCGCAGGCCACCCAGGCGAAGAAGGACTTCGCGGGCAAGTGGAAGCCGATCGCCGACACGTACGGCCTCACCCCGCGCACCCAGGACAGGATCTGATCCACCCGTGACCGGCCCGAACTCCCGACCGCCCCGCCGTTCCACCCTGCTGCGCGCCACCACGGCGGTGGGCGCGGCCGTTCCGCTCTGCCTGGCGGGCTGGCTGGGCTGGCAGTCCCTCGGCCACTCCGCGGCGGTGGGCGGCACCGCCGCGCCGGCCACCTCCCCGGCCGGAACCGCCACACCGGGCACCACCACCCCGGGAACCGCCACACCGGGAACCCCGGCCCAGACGCCGACGACCCCGGTGCCCCCGACCACCCCGACGACGCCCGCCCCGTCGAACACACCCGCCCCGTCGGACGCCCCGGTCTCCCCCACCGCGCTCACCGGCCGCACCATCCTGCTCGACCCCGGCCACAACCCCGGCAACTCCGCGCACACCGCCGAGATCAACCGCCTGGTCGACATCGGCAACTCCCGCAAGCAGTGCGACACCACCGGCACCGAGACCAACTCCGGCTACACCGAGGCCGAGTACACCCTGGACGTCTCCCACCGGGCCCGCGCCATCCTGGCCGCCCGCGGCGCGACGGTGGTGCTGGCGCAGGACGGCGACCGTCCGTGGGGCCCCTGCATCGACGAGCGCGCCCGGGCCGGCGCCGACGCGCACGCCGACGTGGCCCTGTCGGTGCACGGGGACGGCGGTCCGGCGGGCGGCAGCGGGTTCCACGTGATCCTCCCGGCGAAGGTGGCGGCCGGGAAGGCGGACAACTCGGCGATCGTCGAGCCGTCGCGCCGGCTCGGCCTGCTGCTGCGCGAGCGCTTCCGCGCCGCGACGGGCGAGCCGTACGCGGACTACACCGCGAGCGACGGCCTGGACACCCGCTCCGACCTGGGGGGCCTGAACCTGTCCACGGTGCCGAAGGTGTTCATCGAGTGCGGTAACATGCGCAACCCGGTGGACGCCAAACGGATGACGGATCCTCAGTGGCGGCAGCGGGCGGCCCAGGGGATCGCCGACGCGCTGACGGCGTATCTGACCACCCGGTAAGGAAGTTGGGCCGGGGCGGCCGACGGCGTGCGCGCCGCCCGGGTCGCGCCTTTGGCAACGACTTCGCCCCATTCCCGGTCCCGCCGTGCACCGGCGGTGCGGTTGGGCCTAGGCTTCTGGTCCGTTCGGGAGTTTCGGCCGGTCAGCCCGACCGCACGAACCGCCGTCCACGACACGTCAACGAGGGGAACGTTAGTGAATCTGCGCGCTCTCACCAGGGGAGACGCCGCCGTCGCCGGCGCGGCCGTCCTGCTCTTCATCGCCTCCTTCCTGCCCTACTGGACGGTGGACTGCACCGGCCGGTACTGCGGCGACACATCGCAGAACGCGTGGAGCACCCAGCTGTTCCCCATCCTGCCGTCGATCTACCTGCTCGGCATCGCCGCCGCGGTGCTGATCCTGCTGCACCGCTTCCAGGGCGAGGCCGCGGCCGGGCGCCAGGTGCTCGGCCTGCGGCTGGACCAGTGGGGCATCGCCTTCGCCGTCGTCGCGCTGTGGACGGCGCTGTGGTCGCTGGGCGGCGGCCCGTCCGGCGGCAGCTTCGGGCACGGCTTCGGCGCCTGGCTCGGCCTCATCGCGCTGATCGTGCTGGCCGGTGCGGCCGCGGCCGCGCCGCTGGTGCCCGCGCTGAAGGCCCCGCTGGTCGCCGACCGTCCGGCGGCCGTCCCCTACCAGGGCGGCTACCCGGCCCCGGGCCAGCCGGTGCAGCCCGGCCAGTACGGTTACCCGGCCCCGGGCCAGGACCCGAACCAGGCCCCGGCGTACGGCGCCCAGCCCGGTGGCTACGGCTACCCGGCGGCCGGCCAGCCGCAGCCGGTGCAGGCCGGCCAGCCGCAGGACACGGCCGCCGCCCCGCAGCCGGTCCCGGCCGCGCAGCCGCAGCCGACCCCGGCCGCCCCGGCGGCCGACTTCGCACCGTTCTGGTTCGCCGTCCCGGCCCCGCGCTCGCTGGCGTCGAAGGACAACCCGGCGGGCGCCCCCGTCGGCGAGCTGGTGCCCGGCACCTGGTACCTGGCGGTCGAGCAGCGCGGCAGCGCGCTGGTCGCGCAGTTGCAGGACGGCACCGTCGGTCTGCTGGCCGACACCTCGGGCATCCAGCGCGGCTGACGCCCCCGCCGGTACGACGAAGGGGTGGGACCGGACCTCTCCGGTCCCACCCCTTCGCGTTGCCCGTACGAGCCTCAACCGTCGTACGGGCCTCAGCCGTCGTGCGGGCCTCAGCCGTCGTGCGGGCCTCAGCCGTTCGCACCGGCATCGGCCACGGCTACGGGCCTCAGCAGCAGTCCTGGACCACCAACCCGGCGGGCAACTGCTCCCCGCCGAAGACCGCGACCGTCGCCGGGTCGCCACCGAGCGCGGCGACCGCGAGCAGCAGCGCGCCGGCCGTCCAGGTGGTGCGCTCCTCCGGCCAGACGGCGTCGTCCTCGAAGACGTACCCGGTCCAGTAGGAGCCGTCCTCGTGCCGCAGGTGCTTCTGGATCCAGCGCAGGATCTCCACGGCGCGGTCGGAGCGGCCGATCGCCCAGAGCGCGAGGGCGAGTTCGGCGCTCTCGCCGCCGGTCACCCACGGGCGGTCGCTGACGCAGCGCACGCCGAGGCCGGGGACGACGAAGCGGTCCCAGTCCCGGTCGATCCGTTCCAGCGCCGCGTCGCCGCGCAGTCCGGTGCCGAGCACCGGGTAGTACCAGTCCATCGAGTAGCGGCCCTTGTCGAGGAACCGCTCGGGGTGGTGGGTGATGGCGTGCCCCAGCCGGCCGGCGGCGAGCTCCCAGTCGGGCTGCGGCTCCTCCAGGTACTCGGCGATGGCCAGCCCGCAGCGCAGCGCGTGCAGCATGCTGGACGAGCCGGTGAGCAGCGCCTCGTCGGTGGCGGTGCCGTCCTCGTCGAGGCGCCAGGCGATCGGGCCGCCGGGCAGCCGCTGGCCGACGATGAAGTCCAGGGCGCGCCGGACGACGGGCCAGATCCACTCCAGGAAGGCGTCGTCGCCGGCGCTGAGGTGGTGGTGCCAGACGCCGACGGCCACGTAGGCGCAGAAGTTGGTCTCCTTGGCCCGGTCGGTGACGGCGCCGTCGGTGTAGGCGGCGTACCAGGAGCCGTCCGGGTTCTGGGTGGCGGCGAGCCAGCGGTAGGCGGCCTCGGCGGCGGCGTGCTCGCCGGCGGTGTCGAGGGCCATGGCGGCCTCGGTGTGGTCCCACGGGTCGAGGTGGTGGCCGGCGAACCAGGGTATGGCGCCGTCGGGAAGCTGTTCGGCCAGGATGCTGCGGACGGTGCCGGCGGCCTGCTCGGCGTCGAGCACCCCGTCGAGCAGCAGTGCCTCGGGGACGGCGGCGGTCATGCGTCCACGCGCCCGGGCTCGGTCCGCCGCGGCTTGGACGCGTAGGCGACGAAGCTCTTGCCGATGACCGGGTTGAGCGCCCGTTCGGCGGCCTTGGTGAGGGTGCTGATTACCGGGGTGCCGACGATGTCCCAGACCAGCAGCTGGTGGTAGGCCTTGACCGGCAGCGCCTTGTCGTTGTTCACGCCGACCGCGCACTTGATCCACCAGTACGGCGAGTGCAGCGCGTGCGCGTGGTGGGTGCCGTAGGGCTCCAGGCCGGCGTCCTTGAGCTTGCCGAGCAGTTCGTCGCCCCGGTAGATCCGGATGTGGCCGCCCTCGACCTCGTGGTACTCGTCGGACAGCGTCCAGCAGATCTTCTCGGGCAGCCAGCGCGGCACGGTGACGGCGAGCAGCCCGCCCGGCTTGAGCACCCGGAACATCTCGTTGAGCACGCCCTTGTCGTCCGGTATGTGCTCCATCACCTCGGAGATGATGATCTTGTCGAAGTAGTCGTCCTCGAACGGCAGCGCCAGCGCGTTGCCCTCCATCGCGACCGCCGACGCACCCTCCGGGGCCTCACCGGCCTGCTCCATCGCGGCGAACCACTTCTGGACCTCGGCGATCTCCTCGGCGTTCTGGTCGAGGGCGATCACGTTGGCGCCGCGGCGGTAGCACTCGAACGCGTGCCGGCCCCCGCCGCAGCCCAGGTCGAGCACCCGGTCGCCGGGGGCGAGCGGGAAGCGCGAGAAATCGACGGTCAGCACTGCAGGGCTCCCATTCCTTTTGCTACCAAGCGGACTTGACGCCGCGTCAGTTCGATCCGCTACCGCTCCGCACCGGGCGGCCGGGGCCGCCGGGCGGGCGCCGCGCAGGGCGGCCGGAGCGACTCAGGGCACGTACCGCCAGCCCGGCCCGGAGCGGGCCCGGGCGCCGGCGCCGGTGGCGATCGCCGCCCGGTAGGCGTCGGCGGTCAGCTCGGCGGCCCGCGCCCAGGTGAACCGGGCCAGCACCCGCTCCCGGCCGGCCGCGCCGAGCCGGGCGCGCAGCCGCGGGTCGTCCAGCAGCCGGCCGAGCGCCGCCGCCAGCCGGTCCGGCTCCCCCGGCGGCACGGCCAGGCAGGTCTCCCCGTCCGGCCCGGCCACCTCGGGGATCGCGCCGCCGGTGGTGGCGACCAGCGGGGTGCCGGTGGCCATCGCCTCGGCGGCGGGCAGCGAGAAGCCCTCGTACAGCGACGGCACGCAGGCCACCTCGGCCGAGCGGTAGAGGTCGACCAGCTCCTGGTCGGTCAGACCGCTGCGGAACTCGATGTGGTCCGCCAGCCCGAAGCGGCGCACCGCCTCCGCCACCGGGCCGTCCTCCTTCTGCGGCTTGCCGACCACCACCAGGTGCGCGGGGCGCTCGGTGCGCACCTTCGCCAGCGCCTCGACCAGGAACACCAGACCCTTGAGCGGGACGTCCGCGCTGGAGGTGGTGACGATCCGTCCGGGGACGCGGGCGATCTCCTCGGAGGGCGACCAGAGCCGGGTGTCGGCGCCGATCGGCACCACCGAGATCGCGCCCGGCGCGGCGCCCAGGTGCTCGGCGATCTCGCGCTGCGAGGTGCCGGAGACGGTGATCACGTGGTCCAGCCGGGCGGCGACCCGGCGCTGCATCCGGGTGAAGGCGTACCAGCGGCGCAGCGACAGCCGCTTGACCCGGGTGGTGGCCGCGTCCAGCTCCAACTGCCGGTCCACGGTGATCGGGTGATGGATCGTGGTGACCAGCGGGAAACCGTGCCGGGCCAGGCCGAGCAGGCCGTAGCCGAGCGTCTGGTTGTCGTGCACCACGTCGTAGCGGCCCTTGTGCCGGGCCAGGTACTGGCGGGCGCGCAGCGAGAAGGTCAACGGCTCGGGGAAGCCGCCGGTGCGCATGGTGGCGAACTCCAGCACGTCCACCGGGCTGCGGAACTCGCCGCGGGCGGGCGTGCGGAACGGGTCCTCGGCGCGGTAGAGGTCCAGGCTGGGCAGCTCGACCAGGCGCACCGAACCGGGGCCGTCGACCTCGTCCAGCACCGGGTACGGCTGGGCACCGATCACGTCCACGTGGTGGCCGAGCCTGGCCAGCTCACGGGAGAGGTGGCGCACGTACACGCCCTGACCGCCGCAGAAGGGGTCCCCGCGGTACGACAGCAGGGCAATCCGCAGCGGCTGCGCGGTCATCCTCGGGCCCTCATCTCTAGCTGCTATTCCTGTGCTGCTGCTGTCTCTGCGTTGGCGACGGCGCTGCCGCCGGTCGCTAAAGTAGATCAGGTTTCAGTGGCTGTGGAACTCGTCATCGACCATGTGAACAATGAGAGACCTCGAAGATACCGGCCCGTAGCTTTCCCTCAGGAGCCAGGGCTGGTGATTCCCGCCACGCCGACCCTGCCGACCTTGTGGAGCACGCCGCCACCCACGCGCCCCGGGAGCACTCCTTGCCGCCGCCGACCACCTCCACGAGCCCCACCACCCCGCCCCCCGCGCAGCCGGGCGAGCCGCCGCTGACCGCCCGCCAGGCCGAACGCCGGCGCCGGATCCTGCGGGCCGCCACCGCCCTGGCCGCCCGGGGCGGGTACGAGGCGGTCCAGATGCGGGAGGTCGCGGAGACCGCGCAGGTCGCCCTCGGCACGCTCTACCGGTACTTCCCCTCCAAGGTGCACCTGCTGGTCGCGGTCATGCTGGAGCAGTTGCAGGGCCTCCAGGAGCACATCCGGCGCCACCCGCCGACCGACCCCGAACCGGCCCCGCGGGTCGCCGACACACTCACCCGCGCCTTCCACGCGCTCCAGCGCGAGCCGCTGCTCGCCGAGGCGATGGTCCGGGCCCTGTCCTTCGCGGACCGCTCCGTCGGCGCCGAGGTGGACCAGGTCAGCACCGCCACCGGCCAGCTCATCCTGGACGCCATCGGCCAGTCCGGGCCACCCAGCGAGAGCCAGCGCGCGGCCGTCCGGGTGATCGAGCACACCTGGCACTCCGCCCTGGTCGCCTGGCTCTCCGGCCGCGCCTCGATCGCCGAGGTCCGGGCCGACCTGCACACCGCGGCCCGGCTGCTCACCCTGCCCTGACTGGAACCTGTTCCTGCCCGGGCGGGAGGGGCCGGCCGCCCCCGGCGGTTAAAGTCGACGGACAGCACAACTTCATCCCGTCCCTCCCCCGGGGGAAGCCGGTGCGAATCCGGCGCTGACCCCGCAACCGTGAGCCCGGCCCCCGTGACGGCCCGGGCGAGTCGGACCGCCCGTGGAGGGGCGAGCGGCCAGCCCGGGCCCGCCACGCGCACCGCCCGGCACCGTCGAGGACTACGGAACGGCCCCGCCGGGCCACCACCGCTCACCGAAAGGCACACCTCCACCATGCTCACCGCCGCCCGTCTGGGCGCCGCCGCCCTGTCCGCCGCGCTCCTCGCCGGCGCCACCGCCGGACCGGCCCTCGCCGACAGCCCCGCGCCCACCGCCGCCGCCGTCCCCGACGGCCTCTACGGCAAGGGCGACCCGACGTACGACGGCGTCTGGCGGCAGTCCCTCGCGCTCACCGCGCTCGCGGCGGCCAAGGCCACCCCGGCCGACTCCGCCGTCGGCTGGCTCACCGGACAGCAGTGCGAGGACGGCGGCTGGCCCTCCTTCCGGGCCGCCGGCGCCGCCTGCGACCCCAAGACCGAGGACAGCAACGCCACCGCCGTCGCCGTCCAGGCCCTCGTCGCCCTCGGCGGGCACCAGGAAGCCGTCGACAAGGGCGTCCAGTGGCTCAAGGCCACCCAGAACGCCGACGGCAGCTGGCCCTACAACCCCGGCAGCCCCGGCGACGCCAACTCCACCGGCCTCGCCGTGAACGCCCTCTTCGCCGCGAAGACCGACCCGGCCGGAGTCGCCAAGGCGGGCAAGAACGCCTTCGACGGGCTCGCCCTCTTCCAGCTCGGCTGCGCCGCCCCCGCCGACCAGCGCGGCGCCTTCGCCTACCAGCCCGACCCGTCCTCCGGTGCGCTCGCCCCCAACGCCCTCGCCAGCGCCCAGGCCTCGCTCGCCGCCGCCGGCGGCCACCTCCCGGTCGCCACCACCGCCCGCACCGACGCCGCGCCCAAGGCCCTCGGCTGCGACTCCGCCGCCGCCTCCACCGCGGCTGCTCCGGTCGCGCACGCCGACTCCGGCGAGGCCGCCGGGGCGTACCTCACCGCCCAGCTCGCCGCGGGCGGCAACCACCTCACCCTCACCACCCCCGGCGCCGCCCCCACCCCCGACTACAACGCCACCGCCTGGGCCGCCCTCGGCCTCATCCAGAGCGGCCACCCCCAGCAGGCCGCCGGCGCCGTCGACTGGCTCGCCAAGGAAGGCGCCGGCTGGACCAAGGGCGGCACCGACGCCGCCGCCACCGCCAGCCTCCTGCTCGTCACCCAGGCCGCCCAGCGCGACACCGCCCCGCTGACCGCCGAGCTCACCGCCCTCGGCCCGGCCCTCAAGGCCACCGCCGGCCCCGCCCCGACGACGGCGGCGCCCAAGAAGGACGACGGCATCGGCCAGTACTGGCTGATCATCGTCGGCCTCCTCGTCGGCCTCGGCGGCGGCCTCCTCCTCAGCCTCCAGCGCAAGCGCGGCCAGAGCCTGTGACACACCGCCCCGCGCGCCTGGGCCGCCTGGTCCGCCGCCGTGGCCGCCGCGCTCGCGGCTCGCGGCTCGGCTCGCTGCTCGGTGCGATGCTCGGTGCGGTGCTCCTGCTGGTCGCCTCCGCCGGGGCGCCGGCGGAGGCGGCGACGGGATACCGGTACTGGTCGTTCTGGCGTGCCGGCGGCGACGGGTGGCTGTACCAGCAGCAGGGGCCGGCCGTCGCCGTGCCGCCGGACGGGGCCGTGGACGGGTGGCGGTTCGCGGTGAGTCCGGACGGCGGGCAGGATGCGGCACGGCCCCGGACGGCGGGCGACTTCGCCGCCGTCTGTGCGGACACGCCCGCGCAGGCGGGCCGCAAGCGGGTCGCGGTCGTGCTGGACTTCGGCACCGCCACCGACTCCGGCTCCGGCTCGGCTTCGGGCTCGGGCTCGGGCTCGGCTTCCGGTTCCGGTTCGGGCGAGGCGCCGCCCGAACAGCGGAGCGCGTGCGCCAGCGTCGTCTCGAACGCCACCTCGGCCGAGGTGCTGGCCGCCGTCGCCCCGCCGCTGCGCTACGACGCCAACGGCCTGCTCTGCGCCATCGCGGGCTTCCCGAAGGCTGGGTGCGCCGACCAGCTCGGGTCGGCGGCCAAGCCGGCCGACCCGTCCGGCGACGGCGGCGGCTCGGACTCCGGCCCGGACGTCGGCCTGATCGCCGGTGGCGCGCTGATCGCCGTGCTGGCCGGCGGTGCCGTCTGGCAGGCGCGCCGCCGCCGCACCTCCTGACGCCTCCCGAGCCCTTCTTCCCCCCCTCCCGCACCCCTCCGGACCCCTTCACCTGGACTGACCCATGAGCACCGCCCGCGCCACCCGACCGCCCACCGGACCCCGGCAACTGCACCCCGGGGCCTGGTGGTTGTGGGCGCTCGGGCTGGGCGCGGCGGCGACCCGCACCACCAATCCGGTGATCCTGCTGCTGCTCGCCGCCGTCGCCGGGTACGTGGTCGCGGCCCGGCGAGGCGACGCGCCCTGGTCGCGTTCGTACGGCGCGTTCCTGCGACTGGGCCTGCTGGTGCTGGGCATCCGGCTGGTGTTCGCGGTACTGCTCGGCTCGCCGATTCCGGGCACGCACGTGCTGTTCACACTGCCCGAAGTGCCGCTTCCCACCTGGGCGCAGGGAGTGCGGATCGGCGGCCGGGTGACCGTGGAGGGACTGCTCGCGGCGCTGTACGACGGGCTGCGCCTGGCCACCCTGCTCGCCTGCGTGGGCGCCGCGAACGCGCTGGCCAGCCCAGCCCGACTGCTGCGCGCCCTGCCCGGCGCGCTGTACGAGGCGGGCGTGGCGGTGGTGGTGGCGATGACCTTCGCGCCGAACCTGGTCGCGGACGTCCGCCGGCTGCGGGCGGCCCGCCGCCTGCGCGGCCGCACCGACCGGGGGATCGCCGCCGTGCTGAGCGTCGGACTGCCCGTCCTGGAGGGCGCGTTGGAGCGTTCGGTGGCGCTGGCCGCGGCGATGGACACCCGCGGCTTCGGCCGCACCGCGGACGTCCCGCGCCGACTCGCCCGGGCGACGGCCGCGCTCACCCTGGCCGGCCTGCTCGGGATCTGCCTGGCCGCGTACGGGCTGCTGACCGCGGGCGGCGCGGGCTGGGCGCCGCCGGTGCTGCTGCTGGGCCTGGCCGCCGCCTTCGCCGGACTGCTACTCGGCAGCCGACGATCCGTCAGGACACGCTACCGGCCCGACCCTTGGGCACTGCCCGAGTGGCTGACCGCCGGATCGGGCGCCGCCGTCGCCGGGTTGACCATCTACCTGTCCACGCGCGACCCGGCCGCCTTCGCGCCCACCGTCGTCCCGCCGACCGTCCCCGCACTGCCGCTGGCCGCCGTGCTGGCCGTACTGCTCGGCCTGGTACCGGCATTCGCCGCCCCGACCCCGCCCCGGAGGGCTTCGTGATCACCTTCGAGCAGGTCTCCGTCCGGTACGCGGACGCCGCCGCCCCCGCCGTCGCGGACGTCGACCTGACCGTCCCCGAAGGCGAACTCTGCCTGCTGGTGGGCCCGTCGGGCTCCGGCAAGTCCACCCTACTGGGCGCGGTGAGCGGGCTCGTCCCGCACTTCACCGGCGGCACCCTGCACGGCCGGGTCACGGTCTGCGGCCGGGACACCCGCGAGCACCGGCCGCGCGAACTCGCCGACCTGGTCGGCACGGTGGGCCAGGACCCGCTGGCGCACTTCGTCACCGACACCGTCGAGGACGAACTCGCCTACGGCATGGAGTCCCTGGGCCTGCCCGCCGACGTGATGCGGCGCCGGGTCGAGGAGACCCTCGACCTGCTCGGCCTCGCCGACCTGCGCGACCGCGCCCTCACCTCCCTCTCCGGCGGCCAGCAGCAGCGCGTCGCGATCGGCTCGGTGCTCACCGTGCACCCGCGCGTCCTGGTCCTCGACGAGCCCACCTCGGCGCTGGACCCGGGCGCCGCCGAGGAGGTGCTGGCCGTCCTCCAGCGGCTGGTGCACGACCTCGGCACCACCGTGCTGATGGCCGAGCACCGGCTGGAGCGCGTCGTCCAGTACGCCGACCAGGTGCTGCTGCTCACCCCGGGCGCCCCGCCCGTCCTCGGCGAGCCCGCCGAGGTGATGGAGCACTCGCCGGTGCACCCGCCGGTGGTCGGCCTCGGGCGGCTCGCCGGCTGGCGGCCGCTGCCGCTGTCCGTCCGTGACGCCCGCCGCAAGGCCGCCGGGCTCCGCTCCCGGTTGGACGGTCTGCACCCGGACGCGGCCCCTGTTCCAACCGTTTCGACCGACGCACCGATCGCCGCCGCCGAACGCCTCGCCGTCCGGCGCGGCCCCGTCCAGGCCCTGCGCGGCGTCGACCTGGCGCTGCACCCAGGCGAGATCACCGCTCTGATGGGCCGCAACGGCGCCGGCAAGTCCACCCTGCTGGGCAGCCTGGTCGGCCTGCACGCCCCCGCCTCCGGCCGGGTGACGGTCGGCGGACGCACCCCGCACCGCACCCGCCCGGCCGAACTGATCCGCCAGGTCGGCCTCGTCCCGCAGGACCCGCGCGACCTCCTCTACGGCGAGAGCGTCACCGCCGAATGCGCCGCCGCCGACACCGACGCGGACGCCACCCCCGGCACCTGCCGCGCCCTGGTCGAACGGCTGCTGCCCGGCATCGCCGACACCGCCCACCCGCGCGACCTCTCCGAAGGCCAGCGGCTCACCCTCGCGCTCGCCGTCGTACTCACCGCCCGGCCCCCGCTGCTGCTGCTCGACGAGCCGACCCGCGGCCTCGACTACGCCGCCAAGGCCCGGCTGGTGGAGATCCTGCGCGACCTCGCGGCGGAAGGCCACGCCGTCCTGCTCGCCACCCACGACGTCGAACTCGCCGCCGAACTCGCCCACCGCACGGCGATCCTGGCCGAGGGCGAGATCGTCGCCGACGGCCCGACGGCCGACGTCGTCGTCTCCTCCCCCGCGTTCGCCCCGCAGGTCGCCAAGGTGCTGGCACCCGGCCCATGGCTCACCGTCCGCCAGGTCGCGGAGGCACTGAGCGCATGAGCCGCCCCGCTCCTTCCGGTGCTCCTGCCGGTCGCCCCGTGCCCCTCGGCCGCCGATCCGTAGCGGTCCTGCTCCTGACCTCCCTCGTCGGCGTGGCGGCCTTCGGCTGGCCGCTGCTCGCCTCCACCAAGTCCGCCCTGGTCGGCCACGCCACCGACGCCCCCTGGCTGTTCGCCCTCCTGCTGCCGCTGCTCCTCGCCGTCGTCATCGCCCAGATCTCCGAGGGCCGCACGGCGGGCGGCGGCGCGCCCGGCCTGGACGCCAAGTCCGTGGCCCTGCTCGGGGTGCTGGCGGCGGCGGGCGCGGCACTACGGCCGCTCGGCGCGGGCACGGCGGGGCTGGAGCCCATGTTCTTCCTCATGGTGCTGTCCGGCCGGGTGCTCGGGCCGGGCTTCGGCTTCGTCCTCGGTTCGCTGTCGATGTTCGCGTCCGCGCTGCTCACCGGCGGCGTCGGGCCCTGGCTGCCGTTCCAGATGCTCGCCATGGGCTGGGTCTGCCTCGGCGCCGGCCTCCTCCCGGGCTCCGCGCGCCTGCGCGGCCGGCGCGAGCTCTGGCTGCTCGCGGGCTACGGCGCGCTGGCTTCCGTCCTCTACGGCACGATCATGAACCTCCAGGGCTGGCCGTACATCGCCGGGCTCTCCGGCTCCATCTCCTTCGTCCCCGGCGACCCGCTGCCCGCCAACCTGGTCCGCTTCGCCGCCTACTGCCTCACCACGTCGCTGGGCTGGGACCTCCCCCGCGCCGCCCTCACCGTCGTCCTCTGCCTCACCCTTGGCACCGCCGTCCTGCGTGCCCTGCGCCGCGCCACCCGCCGGGCCGCCTTCGACGCGCCGGTGACGTTCCGGCCGCCGGACTCCCGGCCGCCGAGCAGGTGAACTCCGCAGCCCCGCCCCCTGGTCGACTACGGCAAGGCCCGCGACACGCGCGGAGCCCGGCACTCCCCGCAGACCTGCCCGACACCCGCGACGGGCCGCCCGCACAAGCCGTCCCGCCCGGGGCACTCATGCCGACGCGGCCCCGACCCGCCGCCGCCCTGCGGGGTCAACGGAACGGGCGGCACCTTCGCCAACCGCCCCGCCAGCACGGCCCCCACGCTGTGCGTGACCCTCTCCGGCAAGGGCGCGGCCAGGATCCCCGCCAGCGCCTCCCCGCTCCACCCGCCCGCGAGCAGCCCCTCCACCCGCGCGGCCTGATCGCACAGCGGCTTGCCCGCCAACGCCATCCTGGGATCCCTGCGCCCGAGTTCGAGCAGCAGCGCCATGCCCGCCGTCAACTTCTCGGACGGACGGACGGAGGGAACTTCCGCTTCCTTCACCCTCACCTTTCCGGAAGGGCTTCCCGCCTTCCCGGCGCCCGTCACCCCAGCTCCGGGCCCACCGGCGGCCGGGGGCGCGGGAAGCGGCGGCACGGCGTGAACCGCCTTGCCCGTCACCGGCACTTCGTGCACCGAGACGATCGTCCGCACCTGCCCCGTCACCGGATCCCGCTGCGTCCGCCGCACGTAGTGCCCGGCCGCCTCCAGCTCACGGAGCGCCCGCGCCACCGTCGCCCGGCCCTCGACGCTCTTCGCCGCCAACGTCCGGATGTCCTCCCGCGCACCGTCCGGCAGGCTGAGCAGGTAGCTGAGCAACCCACGCGCCGCCCAACTCAGCGAGTGCTTCCGGACGACGTGGCCGTTGTCGAGGATCGTGTACCCGGGCGAGTGCTTCGGGATACGATGAATGTGCATTCGGGAGTCCCTAACTCCTAGTGCCATTCCCCGGGGTGTTCGCGCACCGCCGGGGCTCACTTTTGCCGCGCACAGGCCGTCCCTCGGAACGCCCGCGCCGACACAATGATCACCGTAATGCGCTAACCGAGCGTCAAACTCCCTACCACATCACCCAAACGGGCGGCGCAAGCGCACACCCCCCAGCGCGCCCCAGGCCCACAAGCCCGGGGCGCACCTCCCAGCCACTGCCGTCAGCCGATCACACAGTCCGGGCCATCCAGCCACACCCGCTGCTCGCCTGCGACGGTGACCGTCACCCCGAACCGATCGAGCCCGGGCGCGCCTTGGCGCTGCCACCAGGCATGGGCAGCCGTCACCTCGTCCCACAGGCTCCGGGGGCCGGACTGCGATACAGCATGCTTGCCGCCCCAGTCGGCAAGGCGGCAATGGGCGTACGACACGCCGTCCCAGACCTCGAACCGGCCGGTGCCGAAGCGGTCATAGCCTGCCCACACCTCCTGCCGGAGGAGATCCGGCATCCGCAGGCCGACCGCGAAGGCGGCGTCGGTGTGGTCGGCCACGGCGGCGGGATCGAGCCCCGACGGACCGCGCCGGACGTCCTCGATATCGAACTGCCCACTCCTCGGCCGCTGGTCGCGCACCCACATGAACGCGACGTCCTCGACGAACGGCCCACTCGCCGAGGTCCCGTCCTCGGAGACGGTGAGCTTGAGCAGACCGCCGTTGCAGAACGGAGTGCCGTAGGGCACGACGATGACGCCGCCGGGCACCGTCTGCTCGATCAGCGCACCAGGGACGCGCTGCACGGCCGCAGTGACGTGGACCCGGTCGTACGGCGCGCCCGCCGGTTGTCCGAGCGTTCCGTCTCCGACAACAGTGGTGACTGGCAGGCGGTTTGCCACCAGCCGACACCGCGCATCGTCGGAGAGGTCGCGGTCCAGTTCCACCGTCGTGACGCTCTCCGCCCCGAGCCGGTGCGCCAGCAACCCTGCCGTCCACCCCGTGCCGGTGCCCACGTCGAGCACTCGCATGCCTTCTTCGACATCGAGGTGCCGGAGCATCTGCGCCACGACCGTGGGCATGGAGCTGGACGAGGACGGCGTGGTGCCGTCCTCGTCCAGCTGGGTCACGAGCGGGATGTCCGAGCCGACCAACTCGTGCCACCGGCATCGGCTTTCTCCCCGGTCGATCCACTCGCCCTCGCAGTGGATCCTGTCCGGTACGAACAGCCGGCGCGGAACGGCTCGGAACGTCGACTCCCAGTCCGCCGACAGCGCCCCGGACTCCCGGAGGCCGTCGGCCAATGCGTCCCAGTTCATGCGATCACTCCCCTCAAGGCTTCGACGGCTTGGGCAGGTTGGTGGGCGGCGCGTCCCGCTGGCCATCGTGCGGTGCGGTGTCCGGCTTTCCGGAGTGCCCACCGCCCTTGCCGCCGCCCGCCTTGCCGGGCCCGTCGCCGCCGGCCCCTCCGCCATGCGTGCCCATGCGCTTCTCCTCTCGTAGTCCTTGCCAAGATCAGATATTGCTCGGGTTGAGACAACAGGGCCGCCCTCACGGGCCGCCGAAACAGAGCGCCAGCAGCATCGCCGCGAGCACGGCCGCTCCCGCAATCGACACCGCGCAGGCGGCGGAGAATGCTTCGTGACGACCACCGGGTGAATCACACCTCACCGGTGTGCGCTCCGATGGTGGCGACGCATCAGCACGCGGGCGTCAACGGCACCGGAGTAGTCGAACCGGGCCGCGGACTCCGCCTCCCGAACGGCCAGTTCGGCGCATTGCGCACAGTCGCCGACCGGCCCCGAAGCGGTATCGCGCCCCGCCCCCATCAGTTCCACCGGGACGCCCAGTTCGCCTCACGTACGCGGGCTTCCAGGTGCTCACGCCGCAGCCGCAGCCACTCGCTGTTCGCGGCCTCGAACCGTACGAAGGCCCGAATGGTTCCGTCGCCGTCCCGCAACCACTCGCCGCCCTGTTCGTCACGTACGCGGTAGCAACGCGCCGCCGGGTCCCAGCGGATGCCGTACCCGTGCGTGGCGGTCGGATCCAGCTCCCGCACCGCCTGCCGCGACAGCCTGGCCGCCCTCACCTCCGCAATCGCTTCCGGCATGGCAAGCTTCCCTCGTACGCCGCCCTCGCACGTCGAGCCCGCGATGCCACCTTTCTGGGCATTCGAGCGAGTCATCTGCGCTTCTCCTTCGTGGCCGGGTAGAGCTCACCACAGGACTGGAATCAGCTCAGGCATGTGAAGAGCCATGAACTTCGAGCGGCAGAGATTTTCGAGCTGCCGACGAACAGACAACTACGCTCGAGGCGGCTGCGGTTAGGGCACAGGCCAATGGCGCATGGTTCATGCAGATCGCGCATGACTGTTTGCCTCGACTCAACTACGCTCGGTTCGCCAGGCAAGGTAACCAGTGCCAGGAGGAGCCATGTCGCGCACGGTCGACGGAGATTCCCCAGCTCGCGGGATCGGAGCTCTGATCCGACGTGCGCGACTGTTGAGTGGCCGGTCGCAGGCCGAGGTGGCCGGCGAACTCGGCTACCACCAGTCGAAGATCAGTCGACTCGAAAGCGGCAGAGGAACTCAGGACGCGGATGTTCTGCGGGCTGTCGCAGCTGTGCTCGATATCCCACCAGAGAGTCTCGGCCTGGCCCCCCGCATCCGTGTGGACCACAAGATGAACGACATGCACCGCCGCAGCTTTCTGGTCGCGAGCGCCGTCTCGCTCGCGACGCCGGCAGTCCAGCCCCAAGCAGGTATCGGGCTCGTGAAGGCACTCCTGCCCGGGCCGACCTCAGCCGGCTGCGCTCCCCAGTCGCAAGCTGCGCTGACAGCTCGGCTCTCCCAAGCTCGCCGACTCTTCTATGCCTGCCGCTATGACGACCTCGAAGGGGCTCTGCCGTCGCTGATCGGCGACTTGCGCCACGCGCGCGACAGCGCCCGCGATAGCGATCGGGACTTGTCCCGTCTACTGGCCACCGCTTACCAAACCACCGCAAGTCTGCTGCTCAAGCTGGGCGACCACGGGCACGCCTGGCTTGCGGTCGGGCGGGCTATGGCCGAGGCCGAGCGCAGTGCCGACCCGGTCGTCACAGCCTCCAGCGTACGGGTCCAGGTTCATGCCCTTGCTCGCGATCGGCACACCTCTGCTGCCGTCACGCTCATCAGGCACACTGCGGACCAGCTCGCAGGAAGCTATGATCGCCGTCCGCCTGAATATCTTGCAGCTCTGGGTCTCATACTGCTTCGAGGCGTGACGGCCGCAAGTGCCGGCGGCGATCGAGGCATGACCGCCGAATTCCTCTCCGAGGCCCGAGAAGTCGCGCGCTACGTCACACTCGATCGGCCCGATGCCTGGGCGAACTTCTGCCCAACCAACGTCGCGCTCCATGCCGTGAGCGCTTCCGTGGTCCTGGGTGATGCCGGAGCGGCACTGCATGCCGCCCAGCCCTTGATGCGCCGGCACATCCCCGTCCCAGAGCGGCGGGCCGCACTCTGGGTGGAGTCCGCGCGGGCGTACAGCCAACAAGGCAGACTGGCCGAGGGATACAAAGCACTCAGAATCGCGGAGAGCTGTGCGCCGGAAGACATCCGTCGGCGCCCCAGTGTGCTGGAGTTGGTTGGCGATATGGCCGCCCGCGACCGACACGGCGCTGTCCCGGAACTTCGCCGCTTCTGCCAGGAATTGGGAGTCCAGACTTGACCGACCAACGCGAGCCGTTCCTCTACGTCGTCGTCTGCGCCTCGGGCATCGCGGACGACGTCGGCACCTTGATCAGCGCCGCCCAGGCCGAAGGCTGGAAGGTCGGCGTCATCGCCACCCCCCATGGGCTCGGGTTCATCGACCCGGAAGCCGTCGAGCGCCAGACCGGCTACCCGATCCGCTCGGCTTGGCGCACTCCCGCAATTCCCCAGCCCCTTCCCCCGGCGGACGCCATCGCCGTAGCGCCCGCCACGTTCAACACCATCAACAAATGGGCCGCCGGGATATCCGACACCCTTGCGCTCGGCATTCTCTGCGAGGCGTACGGGCTCGGCATCCCCACTGCCGTTCAGCCCTACGTCAACTCGGCCCAAGCAGCCCACCCTGCGTACAGCGAGAGCCTGGAACGACTCCGCTCGATGGGCGTCCTGATCGGCGACTACATCCCCCACAAGCCGAAATCCGGCGGAGGCCGCGACAAGTACAACTGGACCCACGTCCTCGACCTGCTTCGCCCCGTACTGGCCCCGGTCACAGAGCAGAACTGACAACGTGCACCCCGGGACCAAGCCCCGGGGCGCACAGGCCGGAGCTGAGACAGCTGAAGCGCGCGGCACCCGCCCGGCCGGGCCCGCGCAGCGCCGGCCAACGGGCAGAGCGGGATCCACAGCCATGCCACCAGCGTAGGGCCGCCGGGTCGATCAAGGCAGCCGGAGAAGGGAATTGGGCACGCCTCGCATCCAGCCGCCCAGGGGATTCCGTCGCGGCGACTACAGTCTCGCCGTGACCGACTCCCCGCACGAAGCCCTGGCCCAGCCGCGCACCGCCGCCGGTGTGCTGTTCTTCGACGAGGAGAACCGCATCCTCCTCGTGAAGCCGACCTACAAGCCCGGTTGGGAGATCCCAGGCGGCTACCTGCACGCGGGCGAGACCCCCAGCGAGGGAGCGGCCCGGGAGGTCAAGGAAGAACTCGGCATCACCCCGCCGATCGGCCGCCTGCTCGTCGCCGACTGGGCACCCCACCCCGCCGAGGGCGACAAGCTCCTCTTCGTCTTCGACGGAGGGGTTCTTCCGACCGCCGAACTCGACCGCATCACCGTCGACCAGGTCGAGATCGGCGAGCACTCCTTTCACCACGTCGACCAACTCGACGCGCTCCTCATCCCCCGGCTCGCCCGCCGAGTCCACGCCGCATACGCCGCCCGAACACAGGGCGAGACCGCCTACCTTGAGCACGGAGCGTCGCACGCGTAAACCAGGGGCCTCTGCGGCAACACCTTTCAAGAGGCACCGAGCCATCGCGACTCGACACGGCAAACCCGCCGTCCGCTACGAAGCGACCGCGCCGGTCACAGCCATCGACGAGTGGCCATGACCAGCTCGGTCATCGTTCGACGCCCGGCTCGTACAAAGGCAGGAAGTGGATGACCGGTTCCTCATACGGATGAGCCGCGCGCACTGCTCGCAGCACAGCCTCGGCCTGCTCGGCATCGCAGACGGATTCGACCCTGCTCTCCTCGCCCTGCCGCACTTCGCCCACTTCACCGTCGTAGGGCCGAGAACCAGGCAAGGGCCTCCATGTCCCCGTGACCCGCCAGGTGCTGGCGCACCGGGCATAGTCGCCGACCCGCCCCGCGCCGGCCGCCTGGAGAGCATCGATCACCTTCTCGACATGACTCTCCGGGACAGCTATCTCGATCTTCAAACGCGCCATGCCCGGACCCTAACAACCAGCGCCGGCCCACACCTTCGCAACCGGCCCTGGATCCCGAGATCCAGCCGACCTGCGAGGCGGCGGCTCCACGCCACGCCGTCACACACCATCCGCGAGGTCGCGCAGCGTCTGCCCGGCCTTCGCGGTCAGGACGAGCGGGCCCTTCCCGTTCGTCCACACGGCCCGCACGTCGAGGCTCCGCAGGCGCCGGCCCTCCGCCCACCTCACCCCGACCGACCCGTCTCGCGACCTTCCATGCGAACCTCCATGTGATCCTCCACACCGGCCGATCTTCGGCCGAACCCCACCCCTCGTCACCGCAACGACTGCCAAGGTTACGTACTGTTCTGAAAGGCGAGTTGACGACAAGTCAGCCAGCCGAACGCAGGACGCCTAGCGACATACGAGGAGAGGGCCCGACATGTCCCGACCAGCACACATCGCCATGGTGAACATCCCGGCACACGGCCACGTCAACCCCAGCCTGGAGGTGATGCGGGAGCTGGTCGCCCGCGGCCACCGGGTCAGCTATGTCAACGACCCGTCGTTCGCCGGGCAGATCGAATCCACCGGCGCCCGACTCGTGCCCCACGACACGACCCTGCCGATCGCCAAGGGCGGGGTCGACCCCAACATCGGGGCCGGCGTGCACACCATGATCTTCGAGGAGGCGCAGGCGATGCTGCCGCGACTGCGCGAGGCCTTCCACGACGACCGGCCCGACCTCGTCCTGTACGACTTCATGGCGTACGCGGGCCGGGCGCTGGCCGACGGCTGGGGCGTGCCGTCCATGCTGATCTCACCGTCCATGATCATCCGGGAGGACTCCCACCTGGCGCGCTTCGAGATGGCGCGGGAGGCCTTGGAGGCGGAGAAGATCCCGGAGCGGTTCGCGCAGTGGCTCGCCGACAACGGCGTGCCGGCGGGCGAACCGTTCGGGTACATGCTGCGCCCGGATCGCGGGCTGGCGCTCATCCCGCGGGTGCTCCAGCCCGAGATCGAGCTGGTCGATCCCCAGATCTTCTCCTTCGCCGGGCCCTGCCTCGGCGCCCGCGAGCACCAGGGCGGTTGGACCCGTCCGGAGGGGGCGCAGAAGGTGCTGCTGGTCTCGCTCGGCTCCACCTTCACCCACCAGCCCGACTTCTACCGCGCGTGCCTGGAGGCCTTCGGCGACCTGCCCGGCTGGCACGTCGTTCTCCAGGTCGGCCAGGCAACCGACCCGGCCGAACTGGGTACGATCCCGGCCAACATCGAAGTGCACCAGTGGGTGCCGCAGTTCGCCGTGCTCCAGCAGGCCGACGCGTTCGTGACCCACGCCGGAATGGGCGGGTGCAGCGAGGGCCTGTACTGCGGGCTGCCGATGGTCGCGGTGCCGCAGGCCGCCGACCAGTTCGACAACGCGGACCGGCTGGTCGAACTCGGCGTCGCCCGCCGGCTGGACACCCCCCAGGCCACCCCGGAGGCGCTGCGCTCCGCCGTGCTGGAGCTGACCGGCGATCCGGCGGTGACCGCCCGGCTGGCCGAGCTCAGCCGCGAGGTCCGCGCCGGCGGCAGCGCGGCCAGGGCCGCCGACCTGGTCGAGGCCGCCCTCATCTGAACCACCCGTCCGCCACCGCCCCGCCGCCCGGGGCGGTGGCGGACACCGCACCGGCCGCCGGGCCCGCACCGCCGCTCCCTCCTCCCCAAGAGACCCTGTTGACCGAGATCATCCTCATGTCCGACCCGCAGGTGGCCGCCGTCCCCGTCCAGGACTGCGGCGACCGCCTCCTGGACGTACGCGAGCACGAACTCCTGCTGGACGACCGCAAGCACGACGACACCGGGGCGTTCGCCCACCTGCGGTCCGGCGTGCTCGACCGGCTCCTCGACGCCCAATCGCACCTCCCGGACGGCCTGCGGCTGCTCTTCGTCGAGGGCTACCGCCCGCCGGCCCTCCAGCGCCGCTACTTCGACCAGTACACCGCCGAGTTGCGCGCCGCGCACCCCAACTGGCCGGCCGCGCAGCTCCGCTCGGCCACGAGCCGCTACGTCTCCCCGCCCGAGATCGCACCACACAGCGCCGGCGCCGCCGTCGACCTCACCCTGGCCGACGCCGACGGCCACGAACTCGACCTCGGCACCCGGGTCAACGCCAACCCGGAGGAAAGCGCCGGAGCGTGCTACACCGACGCCGCCGACCTCTCCCCCGAAGCCCGCACCAACCGGCAACTCCTCAGCCACACCCTCACCCGCGCCGGCCTCGTCAACTACCCCACCGAGTGGTGGCACTGGTCCTACGGCGACCGCTACTGGGCCCTCACAACAGGCGCACCCGCCGCCCTCTACGGCCCCCAACACCGATAGCCCTCACGCGACTGCCCTCCCACGCCCGCCGCAAGCTCCGCCCGACCCGCCGACGACAGGACGGGCCACCCAGAGCGCCCCGGGGCTCGGAAGCCCCGGGGCGCGTCGGTCACTCGGTGAGGCGTCAGGCCTTGGGGCCGGCGGACTGGACGACCTCGAAGGACCAGAGGGTGGAGCCGGAGGCGGCGGGGCGCTTGGGGGCCTCGCCCTCCGGGGCGGCGGGGCGGTGGGCGGCCTGCATGGGGCCCTCCATCCACGCCTTGAAGTCCTCCTCGCTGCGCCAGCGGGTGTAGACGAGGTACTGGTCGGTGCCCTCGACGGGGCGGAGGAGCTCGAACCACTCGAAGCCGTCCGAGTTCTCCACCGCGCCGGCGCGGGAGGCGAAGCGCTGCTCCAGGACCTCCCGCTGCTCGGCGGGAACCGTCAGTACGTTGATCTTGACGACGGACATGCCGCTCCTTCTGCTCCGCCGGGGCCGCGGGTGCGGCCGCCGGTCCGGTGACTGTCTGCGGTCAGCAGTCTCCTACACCTCACACCGCGCGGGTCGGGCGATCCGGGGCCTGTCGATCGTGACGCCCTGCGGCAACTTGCCCGAAGTGCAGGCGGAGAAGGTGCGCGCAAGCCTGGTTGGAGAACCCGAAATCCAACCGAATGGGGCACAGCCATGGGTATCGGCGACAAGTTCCGGGACAAGGCCGAGCAGTTGGAGGAGGAGGCGAAGTCGCGCCTCGGCAGCAAGGCTGGGCGTTACGGCTGTCCCCAGCGCTCCTGAGAAGAGTCCCCGCACCGTCCCATCCCTTATCGGGTGAGGTCAGATGCGAGCACTCTTCCCCGTCTGCACTGTGAGGCGGGCTACGCCTCCGGCGGCACGCTGTAGCGGCTCAGGACGTCGTCCGCCGTGGACTTGTCCAGCAGGCGCAGTTCCCACGGCCCGGAGTTGACGTCGAAGTCCTTGCCGAAGCCAACCCACTTGCCGGCCATGCGGCGGCCGGTCGGGTCGACCAGCAACTGAATGGCGCCGTGGTACCTCGCCCCCTGGTAGTAGCCGTCCTGCGCGGTCTGTTCCACCCAGGAACCCGTCACGACGTTCCGATCAACAGTGAGATCGAATGACAGTGGCGAGTCAGGGTTGGACGACGCACCGGGCAGGGATCGCCCCGTGATCCGGTTCCCGCTCTGGGACAGCACGACGTGATGCAGGCCGGTGAACGTGTTCTCCCGACTGCTGCTGTAGAACTCGTAGTGGCTGACCCATACCCCCGAGTAGTCCTCACCGGTAGGAGTGGGCGCGGCCTGCACGGGCACGCCCGGTTCATCACTGGTCACGTCGTGCCCTCCCGTACCGTCCACGCTGACCCTTGGCGGCAACTGTGGCGAGTCGAAGCCGAGGCGGTCAACGGGAATCTTGGTGACAGCTTCAAGGGCTCGAACGTACACCGGGCGGGGATACCGCACCTCTCCCGACTCCCAGCGCTGAACAAGGCGCTTGCTGGCGTCATTCGGCTCCCCTTGGTCGTCCCCGACCGCCCGCAGCCGCTTCGCGAACTCGTCCTGACTGAGACGGAGCCCGAGGCGTACGGCCCGAAGGGTCTCATTCGGCGTAGTCATGGCTAGACGATAGGCCCAAACGTCGCCCAACGACGCCGAAATGACGTCTTGCCAGGACTCCGGAGTGACGCCCTCACGCCGTCGCAATGGCTCACAAGGTCGGGGCACGATCAGCCTGCTGACAGTCGGAGGACCACGGAATCGGAGTCGGAGAGCGGTGACGATGACACGCGAGGACCACGAGGCCGATCGACACAGGCGACCGCCCGGCAAGCGCGCCAGCCCGGCCTTGATCGCCGCTTGCCGCGCCGACTACCGCGAGGCCAAGGCGGACGACGACCGGCGTCCCCCGGACCCCTTCAAGCACGCCCCGCTGGGGTGGGAGGACGTGACCAGTGGCGCCGCCTGACAGCCGGCCGAGGTGTGCCGTGTGCGCATCCTTCGACAAGATCGACCACGCGTTCGCGGAGTCGCCCCAGCTTCCGGATCAGTCGGTGCTGCGCGAGATCGAACTTCGCCGCCTGGCGCACGAACTCATCTGCAAGGCGGTGGCGCGTGTCGCTTCGTGAGATCGCTCGGCGGAGACCGGACACGCCCGCCCCAAACGCTGATCAGTGCCCCGGCTGCCAGTACTTCGACTTCGCGCAAGCGCAGTACCCGGCCGAGGATTTCCCCACGATCGCGCGGAACTTGGCGCGTAGGCGGGCGCAGCACATCGCGGACAGCGAATGCCTGGTAGTGCACGATGCCGACGAGTGAGCCGGAGTACCTGCCGCCGGACTGGACGAGTTTCCTGGGCGAACCAGTGCCGTACCCGGTTGACCAAGGCGACCAGGACAGCGCCGAGGAGGACGCCTTGCCGCCCTTGGGGCCCGTCCCCGACTCGCCGACCATGGCCCGCCTCAGGATCGCGACGGCGATCGCCAACGCCCGCTCCCGCTGGGGGATTTGAGACTCCCACTCCAAGAGGGTGGGGACCGCAAGGGAAGATCGAGAGAGAGGACAGTGCAATGACCGCCCGTCCCGAATTCGAGTTCGTCACCATCGCGGCGTGCCAGAACACGGTGCGCAAGGCGTGCCCGCAGGTGGCCACCAACATCCCCGGCGTCGTCGCCTTGCGCGACAGCGAGCGGCCCGGTGAGGTGGTCACCATGACCCGTGAGGCGTGGGCGGAGTTCACCTACGCCGTCAAGTGCGGGGAGTTCGACCTGAGCGCGTAGGAGAGTAGTGGACTGTCCGCTGTGTGATCAGCCCGTCGCGTTCGACCCGGAGACAGGCCAAGGCTTCTGCTTCCGGTGCGACCAGTGGGTGACCGTCTACCCGGATCGACCGGATCCGTACCGGTACACGCCCAAGAATCGGCCCTACCGGCCGAGAAGGCACGACCCGAACGACCACCCGGGTAGCAACGGTGGGCAGTCCACGCCCGCATGACCCCGAAAACAGCCCCGTCCATGCATCGTCCCCCGTGACGCATGGGCGGAGCTTCGCCGTTCGGCGACAGTTCCCTCGACGGCCGTGCAGCTTATGTGAGTGGCTTGACACATTCGTTGATCTTGACGACAGACATGCCGCTCCTTCTGCTCCGCCGGGGCCGCGGGTGCGGCCGCCGGTCCGGTGACTGTCTGCGGTCAGCAGTCTCCTACACCTCACACCGCGCGGGTCGGGCGATCCGGGGCCTGTCGATCGTGACGCTCTGCGGCAACTTGCCCGAAGTGCAGGCGGAGAAGGTGCGTGCAAGCCTGGTTGGAGAACCCGAAATCCAACCGAATGGGGCACAGCCATGGGTATCGGCGACAAGTTCCGGGACAAGGCCGAGCAGTTGGAGGAGGAGGCGAAGTCGCGCCTCGGCAGCAAGCCCCCGAAGGGGGACGACGCCCAGCAGAAGGCCGCCCAGACCCAGCAGCAGGGCCAACAGCAGGGTCAGCAGAACCTGGACGACCTCCAGGACGACATCGACGACCGGAAGTAGCGGCGAGGACCGGGCGGGGACGGTCAGGGGTAGGCCCTCGACCGTCCCCGCACCCGTGCCCGGACCGCCGGACCGCCTCGCGGTCAGGCGATCCACGGCGGGAGGAGGCGCTCGGCGTCGCGGGGGGCGAGGCCGCAGGCGCCTTCGGGGGTGACGGCGTCGGGGTTGTAGGCGTGGGCGGGGGACGGTCCGGCGACGATGGCGGTGAAGCCGTCGGCGGTGGTGATCTGGCGGGCGAGGTCGGCGGGGAGGACGAGGGTGTCGCCGGCGGTGAGGGGCACCGGGCCGTCGGGGAGGGTGACGGTGGCGGTGCCGGTGAGCAGCGTCCAGATCTGTTCGACGTCCATGGCGTGCAGCGGGCCGCTCTTTCCGGCCGTCATGTCGACCTGCCACAGGGCGAGGGCGGTTGAGCCCTGGGTGGGTGAGGCGTAGGTGGTCATGACGGCGTTCGGCGTCTCGGTGCGACGGGCGTCGGCGTGGCGGATCACGGGCATGGCGAGGGAACCTCCTAAGATGGTCAATGGCATTGTCTATATGGTCAATGAGGTTGTCTACCTATGTCAAGCGAGCCCGCGAGCACACCCACCAGCGCACCCACGAGCGAACCCGCCCCGCCCGGCTTCGAGTTGCCGCTGCGCCTGCTGCTCGCCTTCCGGACGATCATCGACGAGCTGCACGAGCGCATCGCCCGCGAGGGCCACCCCGACCTGCGGCCCATGCACGGCTTCGTCTTCCAGGCGATCGGACCGCACGGCACCACCGCCGTCGAACTCGGCCGCCGACTCGGCGTCTCCAAGCAGGCCGCCGGCAAGACCATCGAGAACCTGGAGCAGCTCGGCTACGTCGAGCGCGGCGGCGACCCGGCCGACGCCCGCCGCAAGGTGGTCCGGCTGACCGCCCGCGGGGTGGACTGCCTGGTCCGGTCGGCCCGGATCTTCGACGAGCTGCGCGCCGAGTGGTCCGCCACCCTGGGCGAGGAGCGCCTGCGCGAGGTGGAGACGGCCCTGCGCCTGCTCGCCCCCGGCGACCCGTTCCGCCTCGACACCCCTCGCTGGTTCGGGAGTCCGTGAGGGAGGATCAGGAGCGACACGAACCAGGGGCAAGCGGAGGGGGCAGCGGATGAGGCGGCTGGGACGGACGGTTGCGGCGGCGGCCGTACTGGTGCTCGCGGCGTGCTCCTCGCCGGCCCCCGAGTCACCGGCCCCCGAGTCACCGACCCCCGAATCACCAGCCCCCGAGCACATGTCCCCCGAGGCCCGCGGCTACCTCTCCGAGGCCCTGGACCTCATCCAGCAGAAGTCCCTCAACACCGCGAAGGTGGACTGGCCGAAGCTCCGCACCCAGGCCTTCGCCCAGGCGGCCACGGCCCGCACCCCGGCCGACACCCACACCGCGATCAGGGCCGCCGTCACCGCCCTCGACGACCACCACAGCCGCTTCTACCCGCCCGACCAGGCGGCGAGGGTCGACGCCGACCCGGAGGCAGTGAACGCCCCGACCACCCGGCAACTCCCCGGCCGAATAGCCCAGTTGACCCTCCCGGCGGTGAACGGATCGGAGCGCACCTACGCCGAGTACGTCACCCGCGGCCGCGCCGCCGTCGCCGAAGCGAGCGCCTGCGGCTGGGTGGTGGACCTGCGCAACGAGACCGGGGGCGGAATGTGGGCCCCGCTGGCCGTCGCGGCGCCGGTCCTCGGCGACGGCCCGCTGGGCGCCTTCGTCACCGCGGACGGCACCCGCAGCACCTGGTCGGTCCGCGACGGCGTGCCGTACCTGGACGACGCCCCGCAGGCTTCCCCCGCCACCCAGCACGACAAGGCGCCCACCCACCACGACAAGACGCCCGGAACGCCCGTCGCCGTCCTCACCGGCCGCGCGACCGGCAGCGCGGGCGAGGCGGTCGCCATCGCCTTCATCGGCCGCCCGGCCACCCGCAGCTTCGGCCAGCCCACCTACGGGGTGCCCACCGGCAACGCCGCCCACCGGCTGTCGGACGGCGCCGTCCTGCTGCTCACCGGCGCCGCCGAGGCCGACCGCACCGGCAGGGTGCACGAGGGCCCGATCGAGCCGGACGAGGCGGTCGAAACGGCCGACCCCCGCAAGGACGACGACCCCACGCTCGCCGCCGCCGTCACCTGGCTCTCCCACCAGACCCCCTGCGAGGCGGGCTAGAACGACCGCCCCTCGCCCCGGTACGGCGGCTCGTGGGCCGGTCGGTCGGGGCGGTCGCGCCGGTCGGCGCAGAGGGTGGAACTGAGGCGGGTGAGCAGGTCGGCGAGGTCGGCGTACTGCTGCTCGTCCCAGTCGCCGAGCAGGTCGGCGAGTTGCGAGCGCCGGGCGGCGACCAGCTTGACGGCCGCCTCCGCCCCCGGTTCGGTGAGCCGTAGCGGCAGCCCGCCGCTGCGGACGGCGAGGCCCCGGCCCTCGACTTCCCGGACGGCGCTCTCGATGACGGCGATCGGGATGATCCGCCGTTCGGCGAGTTCGGCCGGCTCGACCGAGCCGTGGTGGTGCATCTGCAACAGCAGCCAGCTGGAGGCGGGTTGGAGGTCCAGCCCGGCCCCCTCGGTGATCCGCCGGAAGAGGTCGCGCCGGGCCTCGCGGGAGCTCAGCACCGAGAGCGCGCGGGCGATCTCGTCCAGCGACGAGCGTTGGACGGGGTTGAGGCCGATGGATCCGCTCAGGTCGGGCGCGGTGGCGGTGGAGCGCAGCTTCTGCTCGCGCAGGAACAGTGACAGCACGAAGGCGACCATCGCGACGGGCACCGCGTACAGGAACACCCTGGTGATCGACTCGGCGTACGCGTGGTGGACGGCTTCCTGCGCGACGGCGGGCAGCCGGGTGATCACCCGTGGGTCGGAGGTGATGGCCTCGGGGTGGAAGCCAGGCGGCAGCGGCAGGCCGGTGAGGGCGTCGGCGAGCCGGTCGCGCAGCCCACTGGCGAACAGGGTGCCGAAGATGGAGACGCCGAAGGAGGCGCCGATGGAGCGGAAGAAGGTGGCGCCGGCGGTGGCGACGCCGAGGTCCTGGTAGCCGACGGAGTTCTGCACGATCAGCACCAGTACCTGCATGACCAGGCCCAGCCCGAGGCCGAAGACCAGGAAGTAGAGGCTCATCTCCGTGGTGCTGCTGTGCTCGTCGAGCCGGGAGAGCAGCAGCAGGCCGACGGTGGTGACGGCCGTCCCGGCGATCGGGAAGATCCGGTAGTGGCCGGTGCGGGCGACGATCTGGCCGGAGCCGATCGAGGTGAGCAGCATGCCGAGCACCATCGGCAGCATGTGGATGCCGGACAGGGTGGGCGAGACCTGCATGACGACCTGGAGGAAGGTCGGCAGGTAGGTGAGGGCGCCGAACATCGCGAAGCCGACCACGAAGGAGATCACCGCGACCAGGCTGAACGTCCGGGAGCGGAACAGCCGCAGCGGCAGCACCGGTTCGCTGGCCGTCCGCTCGACCAGGACGAAGGCGAGCAGCAGCACCAGGCCGAGCACGCCGAGCCCGACGATCTGCCAGGAGGTCCAGCCCCAGGTGGTGCCGCCGAGGGAGGTCATCAGCACCAGGCAGGTGGCGACGGCGGCGATCAGCACGGTGCCGAGGTAGTCGATCCGGTGCCGGCGCCTGACCTCCTGGCCGTGCAGGACGGCGGCGATCACCACCAGGGCGACGATGCCGATCGGCAGGTTGATGTAGAAGACCCAGCGCCAGCTGAGGTTGTCGACGAACAGGCCGCCGAGCAGCGGCCCGAGGACGCTGGTCACGCCGAAGACGGCGCCGAAGAGGCCCTGGTACTTGCCGCGGTCCCGGGGGGAGACGAGGTCGCCGACGATGGCCTGGGTGAGCACGATCAGCCCGCCGCCGCCCAGGCCCTGCAGCGCGCGGAAGGCGATGAGTTCGCCCATGTTCTGGGCGATGCCGCAGAGTACGGAGCCGAGCAGGAAGATCACGATGGAGGCCTGGAAGAAGCGCTTCCGGCCGTACATGTCGCCGAGCTTGCCCCAGAGCGGGGTGGCGGCGGTGGAGGCCAGCAGGTAGGCGGTGACCACCCAGGAGATGTGGTCCAGGCCGCCGAGGTCGCTGACGATGGTGGGCAGCGCGGTGGAGACGATGGTCTGGTCGAGGGCGGCGAGCAGCATCGCCAGCAGCAGGGCCCCGATCGGCACCCAGAGGTTGGGGGCGGTGACCTCCGGCGGGCCGGGCTCGTACGCCGGGCTGCGGTCGGACGCGGCGCGCGAGTCCGTCATGGCGGCTCCGTAGGGTCGCGGGCCCCGGCCGAGGCGGCGGGCCCGTGCGGATGATCACTCCCAGCTCACCATGCTGTCAGAAATGCCCCGGTTTGCTCCCTCGGATTGAGCCGAACGTAGCCTCCGGGCCTGCCCGAGCGGACCCTCCGGGCCTGCCGACCCAGGACGCACCGAGCCGAGCCGACCACACCCACCGCACCGACCCCGCCGCCGGCACCGGGGACATCCGCCGCCCCCCGACCGTTCCTCGGGAGACAACCGCCACCAACCGGCACAACACCCCCGCCCGGGTCCGGACGCCCCTGTCCCCCCTCCGGGACGTCCTGCATAATCAGGCGCGATCGTGAGCCCGGGAACCGCCCCGGGGCACGGAGACCGCCCGAGAACCGAGGAGGACCGGCCGATGCCGGACCAGCACTGCCCGACGTGCGGCACCGCACGCTCCACCGGGTGCGGCTGCGTCCCGGACCCGAGCCTCACCGAGACGGCCGTCCTCCCGCACCTCGAAGGCCCGCCGCTGGTCCGCCCGTACGTGCCGCAGGCGGTCGGCCAGGTCGCCGAGGAGCCCGTGGCGGACGTCCCCGCCGTCGACCCGTTCGCGACCGCCGTCCTGCCGCCGGTCGCCCCGGGACAGCCGACCCCCGTCCACCCCGCCGCGCCCCCGCCCGCCGCTGCCCCGCCCGTGGTTCCCCCGCTGGGGCCGGACGCCGACGCCTACGCCACCACCGTGCTGCCGCCGGTGCCCGCCTCCGGGCCGGGCGCTTACGCGGTGGCGACGGCCCCGCAGGCCGCGTCCGGCGGCGACCTCGGAGTCTTCCCCTTCGACCACGCGACGCCCGGGCCCGAGCCGGAGCCCGTCGGCGGCCGGGCCGCGCGCAGAGCCGCCGAGCAGGCCACGCAGAACCCGCTGGCCCGGCACAAGCTGCTGCTGGCCGGGGTGGGCGCCGGCCTGGTCGCGCTCACCATCGGCATCGCGTACGCGGTGACGCCCTCGCCCGCGCCGACGACCCGGCAGGCGCAGCCGCTGCCCACCACCCTGGCGCCCGCGCCGGTGGAGCCGACCGCCCCGGCACCGACGGACCCGGCCACCCCGCCGCCGACCAGCGAGGCGCCGAGTCCGACGTCGTCCCCCACCCGCAAGCCGAGCCCGACGAAGACGGCCACCCCGGCGCCGACGCCGACCACCCAGGCCCCGGCCGCCGCTCCCCCGGCCCCGGCTTCCGCCCCGACCGCGCCCCCGACACCCACGCCCACCCCCACCACCGCGACGCCCACGCCGACTCCGACGCCGACCCCCACCCCGACGCCGACCCCGACCACCCGGGTGCTCCAGATGGGGATGACCGGCGCCGACGTCAAGGACATGCAGCAGCGGTTGTGGGCGGCCGAGTGCGGATACGTCGACAAGTCGATGATCACTGGCACCTTCGACTTCTGGACCAGGTCGGTGCTCGGCGACTACCAGACCAGCAACCGGATCAAGGGCGAGACCTACGTCTACGGCCCGAAGACCCGGGCCGCCCTGGAGGCCGACCCGGGCTGCTGAGCCCCGCGAACAAGGGGTCAGCCGGTGATCGCCCCGAAGATGCTGATGCCCGCCAGCACCACCATGATCGCCGCCGCGACCCGGATGATCAGCTTCATCGGCACGTACTTGAGCAGCTTCTGCCCGCCCACGATGGCGAGCCCGCCGACCGCGCACAGCGCCAGCCAGGCGCCGAGGCCGACGGCCAGCGGATCGGCGTACTTGGCGGCCAGGTTGGCGGTCATGATCTGGGTCAGGTCGCCGAACTCGGCGACCGCGACGACCACGAAGCTGGCCCCGGCCACCTTCCAGAAGCTGTTCGAGGACGGCTCCTTGGCGGCGTGCCCCTCCTCGTCGTCGCCCCCGCCGTGGAACAGCAGCATGGCCGCGCCGGCCAGGAACAGCACGCCGGTGACGCCCTCCACCCAGCGGTGCGGCAGCAGCGAGAGCAGGTGCCCGGCGGCGAGGGCGAGGACGACCTGAACGCCCATCGCGGCGGCGACACCCGCGAAGACGTAGCTGGCACGGTACTTGGTGCCGAGTACGAGGCTGGCCAGCGCGGTCTTGTCCGGCAGTTCGGCCAGGAAGATGATGCCGAACGTCAGCGCGGCCACGGTCAAACTCATCAGAAAGGGTCCCTCGGTCGGGCTGCCCGGCCTCCGCAGGTCCGTCAGGGGACGCTTCGGCCCGACAGCACTGGTCATGGTCACAGCACTGCGGCCGAAGGTCTCGCCGGCACCGACCCCGGAGGATCGGGTGCCCCGGGCGCCGGGCCCGTGAGGGCCAGTATGTCGACGGTCCGGTGGAGGGCTACTCCCCTTCAACGTGCTCAAGGGTACCCGACCGCGTCCGGTGCCCAAGGCGGCCCGGTCCCCGCCCCCCATCCGGCACCCGCCCCGGCCCGGTACCCCACGCTCACCAACCCACGCTCACCAACCCACGCTCACCAGCCCGCGTTCACCAGCCCCCGGCCGACCAGCTCCAGCACCACCACGATCGCCACCGACTCCACCGCCAGCAGCCCGACCAGCACGAACAGCTGCACCGCCCCCGCCTGGACGGGCGAGGCGCCGCCGAGCAGCATGCCGACGAAGGCGCCGGGGAGGGTGACCAGGCCGACCGTCCGGGTCTGGTCGAGGGCGGGCACCAGCGAGGTCGCGGCGGCGGTGCGGCAGATCTCCAGCCGGGCGTCGCGGTCCTCGAAGCCGAGCGCCAGGGCCGCCTCCACCTCGCCGCGGCGCTGCCGCAGCTCGTCGAGGGCGCGCCGCCCGGCCAGCGAGGTGGCGGTGAGCGCGCCGCCGATCAGGATGCCCGCGACGGGGATGACGGACAGGCCCTTGGCCGGCAGCAGCCCGACGGCCAGCAGCAGGGCGAGCACCGGCAGCACGCCGGCGCCGATCGGCGCGGCCGCCCAGACCCAGCCGGGGCCGGGGGTCATCCGCCGCCCGGCGGTGCGCGCCGCGACGGTGAACATCAGCAGCACGAACAGCGCCGACCACCAGAGCGAGCCGACCACCCAGCTGATCACCGCGGCGACGGCGGCCAGTTGCACCACCGCGCGCAGTCCGGCCCGCAGCACCGCGTGCCCGTGGCCGAGCAGGCCCCGGCCGGCGACCGCGACGGCGGCCAGCAGCAGGGCGGCGGTGACCACCCCGAGCATCGGGGTGACGGGTAGCAGCTGGCCGCCCGCGGCGGACAGGGTCACCGGTGTCAGATCCAGCTGGTGAACCACATCCGGTCCTGCCAGGACGTCATCGGGATCACCTCCGCCGTGTACAGCGGGTAGAAGAAGGCGAAGCAGGCGACGATGGCGAGCACGATCAGCCCGGCGCCGGCCGCGCCGATCCGGCGGCGTTCGGGACTGCATCCGGCCGGGCCGAGGATCGCCCCGAGCATCTGCGCGACGGCCAGGCACAGGAACGGCACCAGGACGACCATGTAGAAGGAGAAGACGGTCCGCTCCTGGTACTGGAACCAGGGCAGGTAGATCCCGGCGACGGCGCACAGCACGGCGCCCGAGCGCCAGTCCCGGCGGAAGAACCAGCGCCACAGCAGGTAGACCAGGGCGAAGCAGGCCGTCCACCAGAGCAGCGGGGTGCCGAGGCCGAGGATCTGGGACGCGCAGCCGCCGGTGGCGGTGCAGCCGTGCTGCCCGTTCGGGACCTGCTCCCAGTACATGGAGACGGGGCGGCCGACGACCAGCCAGCTGAAGGGGTTGGACTGGTAGGTGTGCGGGGTGCTCAGCCCGGTGTTGAAGTCGTACATCTGCGAGTGGTAGTGCCACAGGCTGCGCAGCGGCGCGGGCACCCAGCTCATCGACACCTGCGGCAGCGGGACGCCGAGGAAGGTGTCCGGGGACAGGCCGGGGCGGCCGTCGGCCCAGTGCCGGTCGTACCCGCCCTCGCCGTTGCCGCCGCCGGCGAGCCAGCCGGCCCAGGCGCCGACGTACACCACCAGGGCGGAGCCGACCATGGCGAGGAAGGCGGGGACGGCGTCGCGGCGCAGCATCGAGCGCCACGGGCGGCGGGCGCCGGCCCCGCGGCGGCCGGACTGGTCCCACAGGACGGTCAGCAGGCCGAAGGCGGCGAGGATCATCGCGCCGTTCCACTTGACGGCGCAGGCGGCGCCGAGGAGCACCCCGGCGGCGATCCGCCAGGGCCGCAGGCCGAGCCGGACGCGGTCGCCGTCGGTGACGCCGGCCAGCCGGGCGCGGACGTGGTCGCGGTCGATCAGGAGGCTGCCGAAGGCGGCGAGCACGAAGAACATCTGGATGCCGTCGAGCAGCCCGACCCGGCTCATCACCAGCTGGAGGCCGTCGACGGCCATCAGCAGGGCCGCGGTGCAGCCGATCAGGGTGGAGCCGAAGAGCCGGCGGCCGATCCGGGCGAGCATCAGCACGGTGACGGTGCCGAGCAGGGCGGTCATGAACCGCCAGCCGAAGGGGTGCAGGCCGAACAGCTGTTCGCCGATCGCCATCACCCATTTGCCGAGCGGCGGGTGGGCGATGAACTCGGGCGCGGAGGTGAGCGGGATGTGCTGCGGGACGGCCAGGACGTCGGCGTTGGCGTGGTCCGGCCAGCTGCCCTCGTAGCCCTGCCGCAGCAACGACCAGGCGTCCTTGGGGTAGTACGTCTCGTCGAAGACGAAGGCGTTGGGGTAGCCGAGGTTCCAGAACCGCAGGAGGCCCGCGAAGAGCGCGACGCCGATCGGCCCGAGCCAGCCGGACCAGTCGGCCGGCAGGCGGAGCAGCCGGCCCCGGGCCGGTGCCGGGGCGGCGGGGGCCGGGGCCTGGGCCGCCGGGGGGTGCGTGAGCGCCGCTTGCGTCATTGCCTCGCCGATTCGCCTGTCTCCTGTGCCGGCCGGGTCTCCTGTACCGACCGGGCCGGGCGGCCAACAGCCACTGACACTATGTGGCGGTGGTCGCGAAGCCAAGCGCGACGGGCGCCGACCAGGTGACCCGGTCGGCGCCCGTCGACACGCCTGTTCGATCGGCGGTCACGCCGCCGTCTGCAACTCCCGGACGACCGTGGTGCGGACCACGGCCGGGGCCGCGTTGTCCTGCTCCGGCGTGAGGTACGGGCGCAGCCGCAGCGCCAGGACGACGACCAGCAGCGTGGAGCCCGCCATGGCCGCGAGGTAGAGCGGCCAGGTGCCGGAGCCGACCAGCAGCACGCCGACGGCCGGGCCGACCGCGATGGCGATCTGCTTCACCAGGGCGTACCCGGAGTTGTAGGTGCCGAGCAGCCGGGCCGGGGCGAGGTCGGCGACGATCGGGCCCATGGTGGGCGCGAGCAGCGACTCGCCGACGCCGAACAGGGCGTAGATCGAGACGATCGCGACCGTGGCGGCCATGGTCTCGGTCCGGATCAGGCCGGCCACCAGGGCCATCGCCCAGGCGCCGAGCCAGACCACGCCGGCCGCGGCCATCGCGGTGGTGCGGCGGCGGCGCGCGGTGATCCGCACCATGAACATCTGCAGGACGACGATGGTCAGCGCGTTGGCGCCGATCGCGAAGCCCAGGGTGGAGGGCGCGGTGCCGACGGTGTCGGTGGCGAAGGCCGCGACGCCGGACTCGAACTGGCCGTAGCAGGTGAAGAAGATCAGCCCGGCGAGCACGCAGAGCCGCAGCATCGCCTTGTCGGCGACCAGCGCGCGCAGGCCGGTCGGGCCGTCGCTCTTCTCCTGGAGCGGGATCAGCGGGTTGGCCGGCATCCGGGCGGTGCCGGTGACCAGGGCCAGGCCGAGGAAGGTCGCCGCCTCGATGGTGAACAGCCGGGTGAGGCTGGCCGGGTCGGCGACGTTCACGATCTGGCCGCCGACCAGGGCGCCGATGCCCATGCCCAGGTTGACCAGGGTGAACTGGAGCGCGAAGGCGTGCGAGCGGGTCGCGGCCGTCGAGCAGCGGACGATCATCGTGGCGAGCGCCGGCTGGCAGGTGGTGACACCCGCGCCGAACAGGAAGGAGGAGACCAGCAGGGCCGGGGTGCCGGTGGCGTGGCCGAAGGCGAACGCGCCGGTGGCGGCGAGCGCCGTACCGGCCAGCAGGACCGGACGGGGGCCGTACCTGTCGATGCCGCGACCGGTGAACGGCAGGACGGCGAGCGCCGCCAGCGCGAAGACGGTGAACACCATCCCGGCCGCCAGCGAACCCAGCCCGCGCACCTGGTCCACGTACACGAACATGTACGGCATCGTGAAGCCGCTGCCGAACGCGCTGAGCGCGTTGCCGATCTGGACGCGGCGCAGCGGGCCGCCCGCCCCGCGTCGCTGCCGCCCCTGCTGCTTCACCGTGCCGGTCACCGTGCACATCCCTTCCTGGATTCAACTGGATACTCTTAAGTCCAGAAGATTTCAGAGCTAAAGTTTGACAAGATAAATTCTTAGCACTGGAAGAGTGTGGAGTCAAAGGCTTAAGAGATGCACGCCCCCGTGCGACACTGGTCCGCATGACTACGGACAAGCCCCCGCCGGCCACCGCCAGGGAGCTCGGCATCACCGAGCAGGTGGCCGTCTACCAGCGGGAATTCCCCACCGTCGACCCCCAGGTGGAGACCATCGTGCAGACCCTGTCCCGGGTCGCCCGGCGGATGGGCGTGGCCTACGACCGGCAGCTGACTGTGCTGGGAATCACGGCCGCCGAGTGGGAGGTGCTCAAGGCACTGGTGGTCTCCGGCAGCCCGTACCAGCTCGGACCGGGCGAGCTGGCCAAGCGGCTCGGGCTCACCCCGGCCGCGATGACGCACCGGATCGACCGGATGGTGACCGAGGACCTCGTCACCCGGGAGCGCGACGAGACCAACCGGGTCCGGGTGATCATCGAGCTGACCGAGAACGGCCGCGACAAGTGGCTGGAGTCGATGCGGATGGCGGCGGTGTTCGAGGAGGAGCTGCTCCAGGACGTCACGGGCGAGGAGCGGGCCGTGCTGTCCGCGATGCTGGCGCGGATGCTGCGGCGGATCGAGGAGAGCCAGCCGGACGCGCTCGGGCGCACCGCCGACCTGGCCTGAGCCGCGCGCCCGGGTCGCGCCCCCGGGTCGCGCCCCCGAAACGCAACGAGTCCGGCCCGCCGGGGGTGCTCCCCCGGCGGGCCGGACCGCTTGGTTCAGGTGCTGCGAGGGTCCGTCAGGCCCTCAGTCCGTGCCGCCCGAGGGGTCAGCAGGCGCCGTTGTCGGTCCAGACGCCCCACTGGCCGCTCTGGCTCGGGTCATCGCCCTTGGTCCACCACTTGTTGGTGTAGTAGTGGCCCTTCCACGAGACCTTGGTGCCGCCGGCCGCGTAGGTGGTGTTGGCGTCCCAGCTCGGGGCGGCCGGGCAGCCGGCCGGCGAGGTCGGGGTGCCGGTGGGGGTACCGGTCGGGGTACCCGTGGGGGTGCCGGTCGGCGTGCCCGTGGGCGTGCCGGTTGGGGTCTGGGTCGGGGTCGCCGTGCTGCTCGGGGTGCCGGTCGGCGGGGCCGGGCAACCGGCGGCGGAGCCGTTGGTGGCGTTCACCATCGTGTCGAACAGGCCGGTCTTGGTGCCCAGGTCGTACAGCGAGAAGGCGAAGGAGCCGCCGAGGCCGTTGCAGTGCGCGTAGTCGAGCTTGGCCTGGATCGACCGGGTGTCCTCACCGCTCCAGAAGGTGTTGCCGTCGTAGAAGTACGTGGCCTTGGCGTCGTCGTCCCAGAAGGTCCTGGACGGGTTGTCGACGAAGCCCGCGAGCTCCTTGTACATCTGGATGCCGGGGACGTTGCCGGACATCGCCGCGCCGGTCGCCGGGCTGGCGGCGGGCTGGAACAGGCCGTTCTTGCCGTTGTTCTGGACGCCGGTCCAGCCGCGGTAGTAGAACGGCACACCCATGTTGATCTTGTTGGCGGGGAAGCCGCCGGGGATCCCGTAGTCCGCGTCGCCGACCGTCCACGCCTTGATGGCGTTGTCGATCGAGTACTTGCCGTGGCCCGGCTTGACCGGGGTCGACGGGTCGTTCGGGCCCGCGTAGAGCGCGGCCTGGTGGTTGGTCGGCCCCTGGGCGTCCCAGCCGCCGTGCATGTCGTAGGTCATGACGTCGAGGAAGGTGAGGTACTGACCGATCTTGTCGGTCTCGACGTTCATGATCTTGTCCTGGCCGGCGCCGACCGCCGCCGACAGGGCGTAGGTCTTGTTGTCGGCCTTGCCCTGGGCGTCCAGCTGGGTGCGGAACTCCTTCAGCAGCGCCGTGAAGTTCTGCTTGTCGGCCGGGCTGGAGATGTTGCCGGTGTGGCCGCCGCCGCCCGGGTACTCCCAGTCGATGTCGATGCCGTCGAAGATGCCGGCGCCGGAGCCCGGGCCGCCGTAGCCGGCGTCGCTCGGGAGGTTGCCCTTGATGAACATGTCGAGGCAGGACGAGACCAGGTGCTTGCGCGAGGCGTCCGTGGCGGAGGCCGGCGAGAAGTACTTGGAGTAGGTCCAACCGCCGATCGAGAGCAGGATCTTGAGGTTGGGGTTCTTCGCCTTCAGCTTCTTCAGCTGGTTGAAGTTGCCCGCGATCGGCTGGTTCCAGACGTCGCCGACGCCGTCGACCGAGATGTCCGCGCCGAAGCTCTTCTGGTAGTCGGCGAACGCGTCGGCCGCGCCGTCACCCGCGTTGGGGTTGTTGTCGTTCGTGTCGGCGGCCTTGGTCGCCTCGAAACAGCCCAGGTCGGTCGGGTGGATGTTCGCGAAGTCGTAGATCAGGTAGTCGAGCTTCCCGGCCACGCCGGTGTCCTGGATCGTCTTCGGGTAGTACGCGTTGGCGTAGACCGACCACTGGTCGTAGTAGGCGACCTTGATGCCGCCGCTGGTGGCGGCCGCGCCGGTGGTGTTGGTGGTCGCGGCGTTGGCCGCGGCGCCGCCGGTCAGCGCGAGGCCCGCGCCGAGCAGCACGGAGGCGGCGGTGCCGGCCGCGACGGCGGCCAGGCTCTTCGGGCGGCGTCGACGGCCGCCCGTCGGAGCCGGGGTCCCGGCCCTTTCAATGCGTGAACGCAGCATGGGTGCGTGACTCCTGGTTGTGGGGGTTTTCCGTCGTCCCGTGGGGGTGCGCCCGAGGTGGGGTCGGGCGACCGGGACATGACAGCTCAGTGCGGGGAATCGTGCGGGGAATCGAGCGGGATCAGCGGGATCGGGCCTGGACGGACACCGGGATGTGCCGAACCGGCGCCCGCGGCACGAGGCCGTTGACGCCGGTTCAGGGGCTCCCTGCACCTGGGCAATAAAAATGGACTAGACCAACTCCCCCGTCAAGGGGTCCCGTTGGGCCTTGAGCCGCGCTTAAGGTTCGGCCCCCGCCCGGCACCCGCGCTGACCTGCGAGCCAGCAGCGGGAAGTCAGTGGGGGAAGTCAGTGGCGGGGAAGTCAGTAGCGCAGCGCGTTCGCCACCACGGCCTTCAGGCTGCCCGAGAGGTCCCGGTTGCTGCGCGCGGTGGCCTGGGCGCTCCGGCCGGCCGCCACGTCCTGGACCGTCACCGCGGTCGCGTCCTGCACCGTGCCGGAGTCGTCGGTGAAGTCGACCTGGATCACGTACCGGTACGACTGCTGCCCGTGGTTGGTGACGGTCAGCTCCACCTGCGCCCTGCCGTCCGAGCCGGTGCTCACCGCCCCGACGGCCACGTCCCCCTTGGCGTCCAGCCCGCCCTTGATCCCGGAGACCGCCGAGGAGGCCGCCGACACCGCCGCCGAGGCCCGCGCCTCCGCCGAGGCGATCACCGCCCCCGCCCCGCCCGCCACCGAGGCCAGCGCCGAGGCGGCGGAGGCCGCGGCCGAGGCGCCCCGCTCGATCGCGGCGGAGGCCGAGGTGGCCACGCTGCTCGCGCTCTTTCCGGAGGAGCAGCCCGCCAGCGCCGCCGCGGCGACCATGGTGGCGGCCAACACCCCGGCCACCGCCCGGCGTTGGCGGCGCACCGGCGCGTCCAGCTGCCGCGCGGTGATCCGCGGCCTCGAACCGATCCGGGTGAGCGGCTGGCGGTCCATGCGGTCCAGGCGGTCCATGCGGTCCCTCGTTTCTGCCCCGGCGCCGGGCTGCCCGGCACGCCTTCCCGACCACCCTCCGAGGGCCGCCCGGGGGCCGCCAGCAGGACTGGTGCCTCCGGGTGACCGGGGCGAGCAGGCCGGCGAGGGCCGCCCGGGGGCCGCCGGCGCGTCAGGACAGCCCCGAGCCCTCCTGCTCGTCCGCCTCCATCGCGGCCCGCTCCTCGCGCAGCCGCACCACGTGCCGGCGCCGCGCCACCACGCCGTACGCCCCGGCGACGGACCCCGCGAAGGCCACCAGGCCCATCCACGGCTGGTCGAGGACGTGACAGGTCAGGTGGTCCAGCGAGTACCGCCCCGGACCGGCCAGGCCGAGCGCCAGCCCGGCCGCGCCGAGGAAGGCCGGGTACTCGTAGCCGCCGGAGGTCGCGAAGAAGCCCCCGGGGGCGTGCACCGCCACCGCGCCGGCCATCGTCCCGGCCACCACCGCGCCGGCCGCGCCGGTGGCCAGCCCGGCGACCAGCAGCACGCCGCCGCCCGCCTCACCGGCGCCCGCCGCGATGGCGCTCTGCCGGCCCGGGTGGAAGCCCATGTGCTCCATCGCCTGGGCGGTGCCCTCCAGGCCTCCGCCGCCGAACCAGCCGAACAGCTTCTGGGTGCCGTGCGCGATCAGCACCCCGCCGACCGCGCCGCGCAGGGCCAGCAGGCCCAGGTCCTTACGGTTCAGACACATGTCGCATCCTCGTTCCCGGGGAGGTGATCCGACTTCCATGGGAGCCGAGAGCGCGCACCCGTTCGAGCCAGGACGGCCATCCGGGCGAATTCGTCGGCGACCGGGAATGAACCGCTCCCCGGCGAGATTCACGCCACGCCCGACCGCGGGGCGTGGCGTGGCGGAGCGGCCGCACCGGCCACCGCGGTCATGCTTGGCGCATGTTCGTCTTCAATCTGAGCAGCGCCTTCATCACCTTCTTCGCCGTGGTCGGCCCGCCCAAGGTCCTGCTGGCCTTCGCCCGGCTGGCCTCCACCCGGAGCACCCGGGAACTGCGACGGCTGGCGGCGTGGAGCACGATCATCTCGGCGGTGATCGGCCTGGTGCTCGGCTTCACCGCGGACGAGGTCACCACGCTCTTCCACATCAGCGACCAGTCGCTGCAGCTCGCGGGCGGGACGATCTTCTTCATCTACGCGGTCGCGCTGGTCTTCGGCGTCCACCTCGGCGGCGAGAACGAGGACGACGACCACCTGCCGAACCCGATGGTGGACGGCATCCGCGAACTGCTGCTGCCGTACATCGCCAGCCCGCTCGCGGTCACCGCCGTGCTGGTCGCCTCGCTCGCCCGCAACGACTGGAGCTGGAAGGCCACCATCGGCGGGGCCTACCTCGCGGTCGTGGTGATCAACTACGTCTGCGTGGCTCTGCTGGCGCCGCTGATGCAGCGCACCCACCGCACCTCGTTGGAGGTGCTCTCCCGGCTGCTCGGGCTGCTGCTGGCGGCGGTCGGCGTGGAGCTGTTCCTGACCGGCCTGGCCGGGCTCGGGGTCCACCTGCCCGAAGGGCACTGAGCCCGGCCGCCGCCCGTCAGACCGCCACCCGTCAGGCCGCGGCCGCCGCCAGCCGGGCCAGCACCTCGCCGATCCGCTCCCGCACCAGCGGATCGGCGACCAGCCCGTCCGGGCCGACCGCCCCGCGGTCCAGCGGGATGCGGACGCAGGCCCCGTCCACCACCGCCGCGCCGGTGTAACCGAGGACGGTGCGCAGGGTGGCCTCGGCGCCCTGGCCCCGGCCCGGGCCCGCCGCGTTGATCCAGCCGGCGGGTTTGTCCGCGATCTCCGTCCCGCCGACCGTCCAGTCCAGCAGGTTCTTGAAGGAGCCGGGCAGCGTCCCGGCGTACTCGGGGGTGCAGACCAGCAGCGCGTCGGCGGCCCTGACGGCGGCGCGCAGGGCGGCCACCGGCCCGGGCAGCGGGTCGGTGTCGTGGTCCGGGTTGAAGTGCGGCAGGCCGGCCAGCCCCGCGTAGTAGGTGGCCCGCAGGCCCGGGGTGGCGGCGGCCACGGCGGCGGCGGTGCGCAGCACCGTCTCGTTGGCGGAACCGGCCCGCAGGCTCCCGGGCAGCAGCAGGATGTGGCGCTCGTTCGGCATGCCGAGGAACCTACCGTTCCGGCCCCGGGCCGCACTGCGGTCGCGACGGCGCCATCGCGCTGTGGCGCTGTGGCGCTGTGGCGCTGTGGCGCTACGGCTCCTACGCCCCGGCGGGCGCGACCACCGGCCGCCAGGGCACCGGGCTGGAGAGGATCATCGAGCTGGACGGCTGGCCGTAGCCGCCGAGCCGGTCGCACAGGGCCTCGAAATCGGCCATCGTGGGCACCGCGACCAGCAGCGCGCAGCAGGCCCCTCCGGTGACCCGGTGCAACTGGAGCACCTCCGGCCAGGCAGCCACCTGGGGGTCGCGCAGCACGCAGCGCGGGCCGTAGCACTGGATCTGGACCAGCGCGGTGATCGGCAGTCCGGCCCGGCTGAGGTCCACGTGGGCGTGGTACCCGGTGATCACGCCGTCGGACTCCAGTCGGCGGACCCGTTCGGCCACCGCGGGTGCGGACAGGCTCACCCGGCGGGAGAGTTCGTTGTAGGAGAGCCTGGCGTCGGTCTGCAACTCGGCCAGCAGGCGGCGGTCGACGGCGTCCATGGCGGCTCCCGGAGTGACTGGAACGGGTGGTTTCGCGATCGTAAAGCGAATCGGCCGAACGCCTCGCGAACAACAGCCCGGATCGCGGTTGCGGTGTCCGTCGACCATTCAACCGGGGGGTCGCACCGCCGCACAATGGGCACCCCGGTGGAACCAGGCCATCCGTCTGGTCGCCGGTCCGGGCGACGGGCCCGGGTGGATCAGGAGGAATCGGGATGGGGCACGACACGGTGGAGACGCCCAGCCTGTCGTTCGGTCGGCGCGGGGAGCCGGATCGGGGCACCCCGTACGCCCGCTACGTGTGCCTGGACGAGCTGCACAGCCTGCAGCACCCGCGCAGCAAGGTGCCGGCCGAGCTGTCGTTCATCGTCACCACGCAGGTGATGGAGCTGCTGTTCGACCTGTTGCGGCACGAGTGGACGCTCGCCCAGCGCGCGCTGCGCGAGGACGACCTGCCCGCCGCACTGGCCGCGCTGCGGCGCGGCACCCACGTGCAGGACGTGCTGGTGGAGTCCTGGGACCTGCTGGCCACCATGACGCCGCAGGAGTTCAACGGCTTCCGCGCGGCGTTCGGCCAGGCCTCCGGCTTCCAGTCCGCGGCCTTCCTGCACCTGGAGTTCCTGCTCGGCAACAAGAACGCCGCACTGCTCACGATGTACGACGGGATGCCGCGGACGCAGGCCGAGCTGACCGAGGCGCTGCGCTCCCCCGGCCTGTACGACGACGCGCTGGCCCTGCTGGCACGGCGCGGCCTGCCGCTGCGCCCGGAGCCCTCCGAGGAGCGCTACCGCGCCAGCGACGAGGTCGCCGCGGCCTGGCGCCTGGTCTACACCGACCCGGAGCACGCCGGACTGCGGCCGCTCGCCGAGGCGCTGCTGGACGTCGCCGAGCGGGTCACCCGCTGGCGCCAGCGCCACCTGTCCGCGGTCAAGCGGACCATGGGCGGCAAGCCCGGCTCGGGCGGCTCCAGCGGGCTGAGCTGGCTGCGCAGGTCCGCCGAGCAGGACGTGTTCCCGGAGCTGTGGACGATCCGGGACGAGCTGTGAACGAGGGGATGGGCATGGTCACGCGCGAGGAGTGCGCGGCGCTGGACGCCGTCGACCCGCTGGCGGCGTTCCGCAAGGAGTTCGCCCTGCCGGACGGGGTGGTCTACCTGGACGGGAACTCGCTCGGCGCGCTGCCGGTGCGCACCGCGGAGCGGGTGCGGCAGGTGGTCGAGGAGGAGTGGGGCCGGGAGCTGATCCGCAGCTGGAACGACGCGGGCTGGTTCGAGCAGCCCTACCGGCTGGGGCGGCGGATCGCCCCGCTGGTCGGGGCCGGGCCGGAGGAGGTGGTGGTCTGCGACACCACCTCGGTGAACCTGTTCAAGGTGCTCGTCGCCGCGCTGCGGCTGCGCCCCGGGCGGCGCACGGTGCTGGGCGACGGCGAGGCGTTCCCGACCGACCTGTACATCGCCGAGGGCGCCACCGGCCTGGTCGAGGGCGCGCGCAGCGTGCTGGTCCGGCCCGAGGAGCTGGACCGGCACCTGGACGGCGACGTCGCCGCGGTCGTCCTCTCGCACGTGGACTACCGCACCGGCGAGCTGCTGGACCTGCCCGGGATCACCGCCCGGGTGCAGGCCGCGGGCGCGCTGATGATCTGGGACGTCTGCCACTCGGTGGGCGCGCTGCCGGTCGGACTCGGCGCCGCGGGAGCGGACTTCGCGGTCGGCTGCACCTACAAGTACCTGAACGGCGGCCCCGGCTCGCCGGCCTTCCTGTACGTCGCCGAGCGGCACCTCGCGGCCGGCCCGCGGCAGCCGCTGAGCGGCTGGTTCGGGCACGCCCGCCCGTTCGCCTTCGAGCCCGGGTACGACCCCAAGCCGGGCATCGGGCGCTTCCTGACCAGTTCGCCGTCGCTGCTCGGGCAGGCCGCGCTGGGCGCGAGCCTGGACGTCTGGGAGCGCGCCGACCCGGCCGCCGTCCGGGCGAAGAGCCTGGCCCTGACCGACCTGTTCATCGGACTGGTCGAGGGGTTGGACGGGATCGAGGTGGTGACCCCGCGCGAGCACGCCCGGCGGGGCAGCCAGGTCGCGCTGCGGCACGCCGACGGCTATCCGGTGGTGCAGGCGCTGATCGCGCGCGGCGTGATCGGGGACTTCCGCGCGCCCGACCTCATGCGGTTCGGCTTCACCCCGCTGTACCTCTCGTACACCGACGCCTGGGACGCGGCCCGGGAGCTGGCCGAGGTGCTGGCCGGCGGGGAGTGGCGGGAGGAGCGGTTCTCCCTCCGGGGCGAGGTGACCTGAGGCCCGGCGCCGCGCCGCGGCCCGCCATGGAACAGTGACGCACGTCATGCCCAGGTAAAGTTCGACCCTCATCACCCTTGGGAAACCTCCTGATTGACTCACCGTCAGCCACAAGGGGAGGTTTGCGTGAACATCGAACTCGGACCGCTTTCGCCCGAACCCTTCATGCTGGCCCTGGGGTTGACCCTGTTCTTCCTGATCACGTGGACGCTGGGCCACCGCATCCTCCCCCGCGTCGAGCGGATTCAGGCCGAGCGGTGGGACGCGACCGAGGGCCGCGCCGAACGCGCCGAAGCCATCCGCGCCGAAGCCGAGGCCGCCCACGACGCCGGCCGGCAGGAACTGGCTCAGGCCCGGCACGAGGCGGCCCGGATCCGACAGGAGTACGCCGAGCAGGGCGCGGCGGCCGTCGCCGCGGCCCGCGCGGAGGGCATCCGCGACCGGGACCGGCTGGTCACCGCCACCCACGCGCGGATCGCCGCCGACCGGGCCGAAGCCGCCGAACAACTCCGGCAGGACGTAGGAGAGTTGGCCGTGACGCTGGCCGGCCGGGTGGTCGGTGAACCGGTGCACGCCGTCGCCGCCGGCCGCCGCACGGTGGACCGCTTCTTCCGCTCCCGCTGAGCCGCCGTCGGCCCCTCGCCCGTGCTGGGCGAGGGGCCGACGCATGCCTGCGGCGGGCCGTCGACACGGCCCAGGCCGCCCGGTCGGGGTCGACACGGGCGGCCTGGGCCGTTGTTGCTGCTCGGGCGTCCTTGCGCTGGGCAGGCCCTAGCTGTGGCGACCGCGACGGCGGGCGGCCAGGACGGCGAGACCGCCGAGGCCGAGCAGGCCGACGCCGGCCAGGCCGAAGACCACCGGGGCGTTGCCCGCGCCGGTGGAGGGCAGCTCACCACCGCCACCGGGGTGGTGACTGGTCGGGTGCTCGGACGGGTGGTGGCTGGTCGGGGCCGGACCCGAGCTGGACGGACTGGCCGAGGGCGAGGAGGACGGTGACGACGACGGCGAGGAAGAGGGCGACGACGACGGCGAGGAGGACGGGGAGGAAGAGGGCGAGGAGGACGGTGACGACGACGGCGAAGAGGAGGGCGACGACGACGGCGAGGAGGACGGGGAGGAAGAGGGCGAGGTGGACGGCGACGGGCTCGGCGTCGTCTGGCAGTCCGGCAGGTCCCCGTCGAACGGGTAGCTGTGGATCTCGTAACCGCCGGTGCCGGTGTGGATCAGGTTGCCCGCGAGGTACACCCGGCCGTTCATCCCGGGCTGGGCGATGGTCGTGGTGCCGCCCGGGTTGCCGGCCAGGACCGAGCCCTGGAACTGGGCGCTGCCGAGGATCTGCGCCGAGGTCGCGGTCGGGAAGTTGTACATCAGCTTCGACCGCATGTCGGTGGTCTGGTCCCCGGCCAGGCCGGTGCCCGTGTAGGTGTTGATGATCGGGCTGTCCCCGAGCATGTTCACCACGACGGTGGCCCCGGCCGGGATGTTGTTGAAGACCAGTCCGATCTGCCCGCCGCTCGGCGAGGCGAGGTTCTGGGTGACGTTGAAGACCTGCTTCAGGCTGGTCCCGTCACCGGTGAGGGTCGCCTGGCTGGAGGAGATGTCGACGGTGCCGGTCGCGGCGGCCTTGCCGACGCAGTCGGAGATCTCCTCGATCTGGGTGAGCACCGTCTGGTACGGGGCGGCGGCGTTCGGGTCCTGGATCGACTGGCCGGTGGGGTCGATGCTGACGGTGCCGGTGACGCTGCCCGCGTGGCGCAGGTTGCCGAAGGCCGGGCCGTGGGAGTCGCTCCCGCCGATCAGGATCGAGTTGCCGGTCACGACGTCGACGTTGCCGCCGGTGGTGACGAAGTCGCTGCCGTTGGGCGGCACGACGCGCGAGCCGACGCCGACGACGCCCATGTTGTAGATGCCGCCGCCGTTCTTCTCGACGGTCAGGTTCCCCAGCGCGACGATCTTGCCCTCGGCCTCCGCGGCGCGACCGGTCACGGTGTAGTCGCCGCCGGTGAAGACGTTGATGCTGGCGTCCCGGCCGGGGAAGTCGCCGTTGTTCGGCGGCGGCCAGGTGGCGGGGCAGTCGGGGCCCGTGCAGGCGCCCAGCGGCGGGGCGAGCGGCGCGGCCGAACCGACCGTCAGCACGGCCGCCAGCGGCAGCGCCGCGACGACGGTCGCCACGGCGACCCGGACGGTCCGACGCCTGCGGGTGGCGGGTTCTCTTCTCACGGCGGTCGTTCTGTGATCCGGCGTACCGGTGCCCTGACCCATCGACACATTCCTCCGCGCATAGGAAAAGGAGCAGGTGCGCACAACCTGCCCCGTTCGTACTATCTGCTGGCGATCCCGCAGATCCGGGACATCCAACATCAAATCGGGCGATTCCTACCCTACAGATCCTCAGATCCGATCCGAGAATCCACCGCGCGGCGCAGCAGTCGCCTCCCACCGGCCCTGCCCGGACGACCTCCGCGCCGCCCCCGCCCGACGCCCGCGCCCGTTAGGTTGGAGCAATGACCTCCGAGGCCCAGGACCAGAGCACGCCGCTCGTCGCCGTCGCGTCCGCCGACGCCGTACTGCGGCACCCCGAAGCGGGCGAGCACCTGCTCACCCCCCTCGAACTCGAACGCGCCGCCCGCTTCCGGCACGAGTCCGGGCGGATCGACTTCACCGCCGGCCACGTGCTGGTCCGGCTCTGCGCCGCCCGGCTGCTCGACGTCCCGGCGGCCTCGCTCACGCTCGCCCAGCAGTGCCCGGACTGCGGCCTGGCCGACCACGGCAAGCCGTACCTGCCGGACCACCCCGAGGTGCACGTGAGCCTGTCGCACACCCGGGGCGTGGTCGCGGCCGGAGCCGGCCACCAGCCGGTCGGGGTGGACGTCGAGCTGGCCGCGCGCGGTGGGTCGCTGGGCGCGGTCGCCCGCCGGGTGCTCTCCCCCGCCGAACTGCGCCTGGTCGAGACGGCACCGGAGCCGGACCAGGCGTTCCTGCGGCTGTGGGTGCGCAAGGAGTCGCTGATCAAGATCGGGCGGGCCACCCTGGACACCCTGGCCTCCGTCGACCTGTCCGACCTGCCCCTGGACGTCCCGCCCGGCGCCCCGCTGCGCAGCCGCCACCAGGACCTGCACCTGCTCGACTGGGCCGACCCGGAGCACGGCGCCGCCGTCGCGGCGGTCAGCACCGCCGCGCCGAGGATCGTCCGGCTGACGACGGCGGGCTGACCAGGGCGGAGCTCCGCCGTCCTGCGGAACGAGCACGCCCACCCGCGCGGCGGGCCCCCGGATAAGCGGTGTTAGCGTGCCTGATCGCGGGCGCGCCGCCACCGGACGCCCGCCGCACCAGCTGCCCACCGCCGGATGTAAGGGTGTCCCCGCCATGGCCAAGTTCCTGCTGAGCCTGCACGTCCTCGCGTCGGTCCTGTTCATAGGCCCGGTCGCGGTGGCCGTCAGCATGTTCCCGCGCCGGGCCAAGGCCGCGCTGGCCGGCGGGCCGGACCAGGCCTCGGACGCGGGCGTGCTGCGGATCCTGCACCGGATCACCCAGGTCTACGCCCTGCTGGGGGTCGCGGTGCCGGTGATGGGCATCGGCCTCGCCCAGGTGATGGACGTGCTCGGGCAGTCCTGGATCATCGTCTCGATGGTGCTCACCGCGATCGCCGCGCTCTCGCTGCTGCTCTTCGTCCTGCCCGGGCAGCAGGCCGCGGTGGACGCGCTCGGCGCCGACACCGCGCCGGGGCAGCACGCCAAGGCCGTCCAGGGCCTGCGGCTGCTGCCGATGACGGCCGGGGTGTTCAACCTGCTGTGGGCGGTGGTCGTGGTGCTGATGGTCATCCGGCCGGGGTCGAGCACCGGCGTCTGAGCCGGGCTCCCGAAGCCGTACCGAACGAGGGACTCCACCGCCCAGGCGTGCCGCCCGGAGCCACGCCGACCGGGCCGGAAGGCCCTCTCCCCTGGAGCGGGCCCGGTCCAGTACCGTCCTGGCCATGACGATCATGGCGGGCATGGGCAGCCCGACAGGTACCGGAGTCGGTCCGCTGCTGCGCGGCTGGCGCGAACGGCGACAGCTCAGCCAGCTGCAACTGGCCCTGCGGGCGGACTCCTCGACCCGGCACCTCAGCTTCGTCGAGAACGGCCGGTCCCGCCCGAGCCGGGAGCTGGTGCTGCGGCTCGCCGAGCACCTGGACGTCCCGGTCCGCGAGCGCAACACCCTGCTGCTCGCGGCCGGCTACGCCCCGCACTTCCCCGAGACGCCGTTGGACGACCCGTCGATGGACGCGCTGCGCGGCGGCCTGGAGCGGCTGCTCGCCGCCCACGACCCGTACCCGGCGCTGGTCGTCGACGGGACCTTCCGGGTGCTGGCGGCCAACCGCTCGCTCGGGCTGCTCCTCGACGGCGTCGCCCCGCACCTGCTGGAACCGCCGCTCAACGCGATGCGGATCGCCCTGCACCCCGAGGGGCTGGCGCCGCGCATCGTGAACCTGCCGCAGTGGCGGCGGCACCTGCTGGAGCGGGTGGAGCACCGGATCGAGCTGCTGCGCGGCGAGGCGCTGCGGCGGCTGTACGAGGAGGTCGCCGGCTACCCGACGGCGGCGGACGACCCGGGCCCGGGCGGGGAGCAGGCGGACGGCGCCGGGCTGTTCCCGTTCGCGCTGCCGATGCGGATCCGGCACGAGGGGCGGGTGCTGTCGTTCCTGTCCACCATCACGACCTTCAACACGCCGCTGGACGTGACGGTCTCCGAGCTGGCCATGGAGACCCTCCTGCCGGCCGACGCGGAGACGGTGCGGTTCCTCCAGGACGCGGTCGGCCCGGAGTGCTGACCCCGGTTCAGGTGCGGCGCCCCTCGGTGCCGCCCCCGACGCCCCCGACGCGGCCGACGCGACCGTCGCGTCGGCGCAGCGCGGTGAACTGGAGGACGGCGAACAGGGCCACCACCACCGCCTGCACCGGGATCCAGACGGCACCGGCCGTGGTCGGCTCCAGCCAGGCCGCCATCGCCACCAGGCTGAGCACCACCCAGACGGCGTTGAGGTCGATCACCGCCCGCACCGCGAGCCGCGGCGGCCACCGGCGGGCGGCCAGGGCGCCGACCCCGAGGGCGTAGCCGGTGAGGAAGAGCCCGAGGGCGAGCAGGACACTACGGCCGACCCCGAGCAGTTCGCCGACCGGGCCGGCGAAGGCCAGGTAGACGAGGCCGTTGCCGCCGGTGACCAGGGCGTCCAGGGCGAGCACGCCGCGCACCGTCCACCGGGGGGAGGCGGAGCCGGGGCGGGCGGGCGTGAGGGTGTTCGCGGACATGGCGGGTCAGCCTCCTGACGGGGATGGGGCCCGGCGGCGGTGACGCCGGCCGGGCCCCCCACCCTGCCCGCCCGGCCGCCGGGCGTCGATTACCCCGCAGGTAAGGGCCCGGGGCCGAGACCGGTCGCCGGGGTGCTCAGGGCCGCGCCCCCGGCGACCGGCCGCCTCAGCCCGGCAGCCCGAAGAGCCCGGCGGCGTTGTCGTGGCAGACGGCCCGCAGCCACTCCTCCCCCAGCCCCAGCCCGGCCAGCGCCTCCAGTTGGTGCACGTACCGGTACGGGATGTTGGGGAAGTCACTGCCGAGCAGGACGCGGTCCTGGAGGCCGCGCAGGCGCGGCAGTTCGGCGCGCGGGAACGGGACGTCGGCCTCGGCGAAGTCCGTGAAGGCGATCGTGGTGTCCAGCCGGACGGCCGGGTGGCGCTCGGCGAGGTCGAGGAAGTCGCGGTACTCGGGCATGCCGAGGTGGGCGACCACCAGGACCAGTCCGGGGTGGCGCTTCAGCACCTCGCCGATCGGACCGGGGCCGGTGAAGTCGCCCGGCACCGGTCCGGACCCGCAGTGGGTGACCACCGGCGTGCCGGTCTCGGCGAGCAGCCCCCACACCTCGTCCAGCTGCCGGTCCGCCGGGTCGTAGCCGCCGACCTGCACGTGCGCCTTGAACACCCGGGCGCCGTCCTCGATCGCGCGGGCCACGTAGCCGGGCGCCTCGGGCTCGGGGAAGAACGTCGCGGTGTGCAGGCACTCCTGGGTGCGGGCGGCGAAGTCGGCCGACCAAGCGTTCAGCCAGCCGGCCATGCCGGGCCTGTGCGGGTAGAGCATCGAGGTGAACGCCCGGACGCCGAAGTCCCGCAGCCGCTGGACGCGCTGCTCCTCGGCCTCGCGGTAGGTGATCGGCCAGGGCCGGTTCACCAGCGGGCCGGCCGCGTCGAAGTACGCCCACACCTTGTCGAGGACGTTCTTCGGCATGAAGTGGGTGTGCACGTCGATGAGGCCTGGCAGGCCCAGGGCCTGCCAGAACGCGCGGACCTCCTGGGATTCGCTCACGCCGGCACCGGGCGGGCCCGGTCGATGATCCCGGCGGTGTCGACGCCGGACGGCAGGGTGCCGAAGGCGGAGCCGCGGTCGCCGGCGAGGCGGGTGGCGCAGAACGCGTCGGCCACCGCCGGGCTGCCGTGGCGGACCAGCAGCGCGCCCTGGAAGGCCAGCGCCATCGACTCGACCAGCCGGCGCGTCCGGTACTCCAGGTCGGCCTGGTCGGTGAGCTGCTTGCGCAGGTCGGCGACGGCCGCGTCCAGCCGGCGGTCCGCCCCGGCGGCGGCGTCGAGCTCGCCGAGGAAGGCCTCGACCGTCTCCGGGCGCTTCGCCATGGCGCGCAGCGCGTCCAGGGCGGCGACGTTGCCGGAGCCCTCCCAGATCGACACCAGCGGCGCCTCCCGGTAGAGCCGGGGCATCCCGGACTCCTCGACGTAGCCGTTGCCGCCCAGGCACTCCAGCGCCTCGGCGGCGTGCGCCGGGCCGCGCTTGCAGACCCAGTACTTGGCCACCGCCAGGCCCAACCGCCGTACCAGCGCCTCGGGTTCGTCCCCGGCCAGGGCCAGGTCGGTGCTCTGGGCGAGCCGCATCGCGACGGCGGTGGCCGCCTCGGACTCCACCACCAGGTCGGCGAGCACGTTGCGCATCAGCGGCTGGTCCACCAGCGGCCGGCCGAACGCGCGCCGGTGCAGGGCGTGGTGCACGGCCCGGGTGGCGCCGTAGCGCATGCCGGAGGCGGCGCCGACGGTGCAGTCCAGACGGGTCATGTTGACCATCTCGATGATGGTCGCCACCCCGCGCCCCTCCTCGCCGACCAGCCAGCCGACCGCGCCGTCGTACTCCAGCTCGGCGGAGGCGTTGGACTTGTTGCCGAGCTTGTCCTTGAGCCGCATCAGCTGGAGGCGGTTACGGGTGCCGTCCGGGAGGACGCGCGGCAGCATGAAGCAGCTGAGCCCGCCCGGCGCCTGGGCGAGCGTCAGGAACAGGTCGGACATCGGCGCCGAGGTGAACCACTTGTGGCCGGTCAGCCGGTAGGTGCCGTCCGGGTGCGGGGTCGCGGTGGTGGTGTTGGTGCGGACGTCCGAGCCGCCCTGCTTCTCGGTCATCGACATGCCGGCGATCAGCCCGCGCTTGGTGCGCGGCTCGCGCAGCCCGAAGTCGTACGTGGTGGCGGCCAGCAGCGGCTCCAACTCGCCCGCCAGGGAGGGGTTCGCGCGCAGGGCCGGGACGGCGGCGTAGGTCATCGAGATCGGGCAGGTGTGGCCGGCCTCGACCTGCCCCCAGACGAAGAACTTGGCGGCCCGGGCGGAGTGGGCGCCGGGCCGCTCGTCCCGCCAGGGCGCGGCGTGCAGGCCGTGGGAGACGGCGGTGCGCATCAGCTCGTGCCAGGCCGGGTGGAACTCGACCTCGTCGACGCGGTGGCCGAAGCGGTCGTGGGTGCGCAGGACGGGCGGGTTCTCGTTGGCCAGCCGGCCCCACTCGGCGGCCTGCTCGGAGCCGGCCAGGCGGCCGAGCTCGTGCAGCTCGGCCTCGGCCCAGCCGGCGCCGGCCCGGTGCAGGGCGGCGAGCAGGGTCGGATCGGCGGCGGTGTCGTGTCCGTACGGCAGGGGCACCTGGTTGGTGACCTCATGCGTCGCTGTCATCGCGTCCTCCCAGGGCACGCAGAGTGAAGGAGACCAGGGCGGGGACCACGTCGGTGGTGCCCGCCGGCTTCGTGGGCGCGGCCGTCCGTGCGGGCGCGGCCGTTGCCTCAGGCGCGGGCGCGGGCGCGGCCGCGAGCGGGCCGGCCAGCGCCTCGCCGACCGCACCGACCAGCGCGGCGGCGGTCAGCACCGGGTCCTGCTCGGGGAGTTCGCCGCTCGCCACGGCGGCGGCGATCTCGGTGGCGATCACGTCCCGGAACGCCCGGCGGAACACCAGGCGCTCGCTGTCCACGACCGCGTCGGCCGGCTCGACCAGCAGCGCGTACGCCAGCCGGGGCGCGCGCAGGGCGCGGGCGGCGAAGGTCTCGACGACCGCGGCGATCCGCTGCCGCGGGCCCTCCCGGAGGGCGACGGCCGCGTTGACGGCCGCCATCTCGTGGGTGACCACCCGGCGGAACAGCTGCACGGACAGCTCGGCCTTGTTGGCGAAGTGCTGGTAGAGGCTTCCGGTGGCGATCCCGGCGCGGTCCGCCACGGCGGCCATCGTGCAGCCGCCGTAGCCGCGTTCGGCGAGCAGCAGGACGGCCGCCTGCAGCACGGCCTCGCGCTGGGTGTCCAGCCGGGCTTGGACGGCGGGCGTGCGTCGGTAGGCCATGAAAGCATTGAAGCACTGATTCAGTGCTTCGGTGAGGGGTCGGCCCCGCCAGATGCGCGAGGAGGCCGCCCCCGGCTGGGGACGGCCTCCTCCAAGGCGTCACACGGTGTCACGGCCTGCCGGTTACAGCGGGTGGCGCGCTACAGCGGGTGGCGCTGCGACTCCAGCTTCAGGCCCTCCTCGTCGAGCGGGCCGAACGGCGGGATCTGCTGCTTCTTGCCGAGCGAGCGGGCGGCGTCCTGGTCGCCCAGGCCGGCCCACTCCAGCACCTTGGCGGTCGCCTCCGCCGACTGCGCGGCCGGCAGCTGGCCGATGTTGGAGCCGTGGTTGCCGCCCGGCACGGTGTAGACGTAGCTGTCGTCACTGCCCCGGCCGAGCTTGAACGGCTTGGCGCCCCACGGGTCGTTGCCGCCGTAGACGTAGATGATCCGCTCGGCGTCGTGCTTCACCCAGCGGTCGATGTCCCGCATCGCGTTCGGGTTGAAGGAGATCGGGATCTCCTTCGGCACGTACGACCGGGCCGAGTACAGCTCCTTGTAGTCGTAGTGCAGCACGCCCTTGAGGTGCGAGACGTCGAAGAACGGCGCACCCAGCTCGGTCGCGGCCTGGTAGTAGTACGCGGTGTACTTCGCCAGCGACTGGTCGCTGTTGCCGGTGATGCCGGACTGCGAGTCGAACCACGCGTACAGCGCGTCGTCGGTCGCGGTGGCCGCGGCCGGGACCTTGGCGCAGTCCGCCTCGGTGCTGTACTGCCAGAACGCCCAGACCACGTCGAGCACGCCCGCCTCGTACGCCCGGTCCGGCGTGCCGAGGGTGTTGAAGGTCGAGCCGGCGGCCTTGTTGTCGGCCACGTAGCGGGTCTCCAGGCGGTCGCGGCGCACCAGCAGCTCGCGCTGGGCGGCGTTCAGCGCGGCCCGGCACTCGGGGGTGCCGACGGTACGGAAGAAGTTGGTGTAGGCCGCGTAGTCGTTGACGTCGGTGTTGTTCGGCGCCACGTACGCGATCGTGCCCGCGACGTCGTCCGGGTAGAAGCGGCGGAAGTAGGTGGAGGACATGCCGCCCTTGCTGGCGCCGGTGGAGAGCCACTCCTGCTGGTAGATCCGCTTGAGCGCGGTCACCAGCCGGTGCGAGTCGGCGGCCTGCTGGCGGATGCCGGCCTTGGACCAGTCCGCCGGCTCGGGGCGCGACGGGGTGAAGTACCGGTACTCGATGGACACCTGGTTGCCGTCCACCAGCCGGGTCGGCTCGGTGCGGGACGGGTTGGTGCCCAACGTGTAGCCGTTGGTGTAGAAGACGGTCGGGCGGTCGTAGCCCCGGTGCAGCACGCTGAAGCGCTGCTGGAAGGTGCCCAGCCAGGGGCGGAAGTGGTCGATCGGCTGGGTGTAGGTGAGCAGGAAGTAGCGGTGGCCGGTGGTGGTCGGCTTCTCCTCGGTGATCGTCACCCCGGGGATCGCCGCCAGCCGGTCCTTGATGTCGGCATTCGGGTCGTCGGCGGGGCTCCGGCCGTGGGCGGCCCCGGCGGCGTCGGCGCCCTGGGCACCGGCGGCCAGCGCCGGGGTCGCCAGGCCGCCGAGCGCGAGCAGCGGTATCAGCAGGACGGAAACCAGCAGCCTTCGCAGCGTGGTGGTCATCAACTCTCCATTGGTCACACGGATATGACTGCCGCCCTGTCGGGACGACAGCGCGGCGCGGGTGGTGCGGCGGCCGCCCGGTGGACGGCCGAATGGGCCACCCGCCGTTCGCGGGTGGCCCATCGGGGATCGGTGCTGGTCAGCGGGGTCGCCCCGGTTCCGTCACGTCGTGACGGTCGAGCGCGGGGTGGCGGTCAGGTCAGGTCGGGTCAGGGCCGTCCCGACGGTCAGGTCAGGGCCTTCGCGACGGTCGAGTCAGGGCCGTCCCGACGGTCGAGTCAGGGCCGTCCCGACGGTCGAGTCAGGGCCGGACCAGGGTGCAGCCGGGCAGGGTGAGGTCGAACCGGTTGCCGGCGGCGAAGCAGGCCGGGATGCCGTAGGTCTCCTGGGCGTAGCCGATGCCCTGGTGCACCGTCACCGAGCCGTTCTCGTCGACCTCACACGGGTTGTCGAGGGTGCAGGACTCGCCGTTCTCGTTGATCGTGTTGTTGACCGCGACCACCTGCCCGGTGTTCGCGTCCACCACCGGCGAGCCGGAGGTGCCGCCGATCACGTTGCAGCCGGAGGTGTAGCGGACCGAGTCCTTGAAGGTCCAGTCGGCCTCGTTCAACTGGTAGGCGAAGCCGTCGATCGAGCAGGAGTAGATCTTCTTCCAGTAACCCGAGACGACCTTGATCGAGGTGCCCTGCGTGGGGTGGGCGGCGGAGATGGTCAGCGGGGCGATCCCGTACCGGGACTGGATCGAGGCGTAGCTGGTGTTCAGCTGGTAGATCGACACGTCGGTGTCGGTCATGGCGCCGTAGACCACCTTGGTCGCGCGCAGGGTGCCGAGCCCGCTGCCGCTGGAGCTGAGGAGGGTGAAGGTCCGGCTGGAGGGCTGGTTGAGGATCACCTCACCGGGGCCGGGCATGCCGGACTCCAGGCAGTGGCCGTTGGACAGGACGAGGGCCGGGTCGCTCGCGGCCGAGCCTGGCATCCGGACCAGCGAACCGGAACAGTTGTTGAGCGCCACCGTCCCGGCGAAGTTGACGGCGCGGGGGGCCGCCTTGGTGTCGGTGACCTGGGCCTGGTCGCTCAGGGACTGGCCGTCCCGGGCCGCGACGGACACGGCGGCGGGGGCCTCCGCGGTGGCGGCCTGGGCCGGGAGGGCGCCGGCGAGGGCGGTTGCTCCGGCGACCAGGACGGTGGCGAGCATGCCTATGAGCGGCTTCTTCATGAGAGACCTCTCGGTGTGGGGGTGCACCAAAGCTGTCGCGGACATGACTCACTGTCAAGAGTCAAGACGACACCAAGAAAGCACTTCGGCCGCAATGGCTCGTTCGCGCGGTGGCGGCGGTGCGCCGGCCCCTCCCTTCGCACCGCCGATCGCGTCAACCCGCCCCACGGCCCCCGTCCGCCACGTACTGTGGCGACATCGGACGGGTGACCACAGGGGGCAGGAGTGACTACCGAGTACCGCAGCGACGCGCCGTCGGAGCCCACGGGGGCGGGTGGGCGGTTGCTCGCCGTGAGCGACCTGCACATCTCCTACCAGGAGAACCGCGACCTCGTGGAGAAGCTCCGGCCCACCAGCCCCGACGACTGGCTGCTCGTCGCCGGAGACGTCGCCGAGCTCACCACCAGCATCGAGTGGGCGCTCGGGCTACTCGCCGAACGCTTCGCCCGCGTGGTGTGGGCCCCCGGCAACCACGAGCTGTGGACCCACCCCGAGGACCCGGTGCAGCTGCGCGGCGTGGCCCGCTACGACCACCTGGTCGACCTCTGCCGGAGCCTCGGCGTGCTGACCCCCGAGGACCCGTACCCGCTCTGGCAGGGCGCCGGCGGACCGGTCCGCATCGCCCCGCTCTTCCTCCTGTACGACTACTCCTTCCGCGCGCCGGGCACGACCACCAAGGAGGAGTCCCTGGCGGCCGCCTACGAGAGCGGCATCGTCTGCGCGGACGAGCGGATGCTCCACCCGGACCCGTTCCCGGACCGCGACTCCTGGTGCCGCGAGCGCGTCCGGCTGACCGAGCAGCGGCTGGCGGCCTGCGACCCGGACGTACCGCTCGTCCTGGTCAACCACTACCCGCTGGTCCGCCACCCGACCGAGATCCTCTGGTACCCCGAGTTCGCCCAGTGGTGCGGCACCGAACTGACCGCGGACTGGCACCGCCGCTTCAACACCGCGGCGATGATCTACGGCCATCTGCACATCCCCCGCAAGACCAGCTACGACGGTGTCCCGTTCGAGGAGGTCTCGCTCGGCTACCCGCGCGAGTGGCGCAAGCGCGGGCTGCCGGAGCCGCTGCTGCGCGAGGTCTTCCCGCAGGCGTAGGTGCGCCCTGCCCCGCCGCCTGACCGTCCGGCGGCGGGGCAGGGCGATCGCCGAGGGGTCAGGCCTCCCCCGCCTTCTCCCCCGCCTTCTCCTGCGCCTCCTCGAAGGTCGCCGACGCCTCCGGCCGGGCGAGCGTGACCACCAGGTCGCCGTCGCTCACCTCCGCGATCAGCGTGTCGCCCTCCTGCACCGTGCCGTCCAGCAGCAGGTTGGACACCCGGTTGTCCAGCTCCGACTGGATCGTCCGGCGCAGCGGCCGGGCCCCGAACTCCGGCTGGTACCCGCGGTTGACCAGCCACTCCTTGGCCGCCTCGGTGACCTCCAACTGCACGTCCTGCGCCTTGAGCCGGCGCCGGCTGCGCTCCAGCAGCAGGTCGACCACCGACAGCAGGTCCTTCCGGGTGAGCGCGTGGAAGACGATCACCTCGTCGATCCGGTTCAGGAACTCCGGCCGGAACTGCTGGCGCAGGTCGCGCATCAGGTCGTCGCGGATCTCGTCCACGTTCCCGGCGTGGTCGAGGATGCGCTGCGAGCCGATGTTGCTGGTCATGATCACCACGGTGTTGCGGAAGTCGACCGTCCGCCCCTGGGCGTCGGTCAGCCGCCCGTCGTCCAGCACCTGGAGCAGCAGGTTGAAGACGTCCGGGTGCGCCTTCTCCACCTCGTCGAAGAGCAGCACGCTGTACGGCTTGCGGCGGACGGCCTCGGTCAGCTGCCCGGCCTCGTCGTAGCCGACGTACCCGGGCGGGGAGCCGACCAGCCGGGAGACGGTGTGCTTCTCCTGGAACTCGCTCATGTCGAAGCGGATCATCCGGTCCGGGTCGCCGAACAGCAGCGCCGCCAGCGCCTTCGCCAGCTCGGTCTTGCCCACGCCGGTCGGCCCGAGGAAGAGGAAGGAGCCGGTCGGCCGGTCCGGGTCGCCCATCCCGGCCCGGCCGCGGCGCACCGCCTGGGCGACCGCGGTGACCGCCTCGTCCTGGCCGATCACCTTCTCGTGCAGGTGCTCCTCCAGCTTGAGCAGCCGCTCCCGCTCGGTCGCGTTCAACTCCGCGACCGGGATGCCGGTCCGGGACGACAGCACCTGCGCGATGTCGTCGGCGGTCACGTCGACGACCTCCTCGCGGGACTCGGCGACGGCCGCCAGCTCGTCCTCGGTCTGCCGCAGCTCGGCCTTCAGGTTGGCCGCCCGCACGAACTCCTCGTCCGCGACGGCCTCGTCCAACTCCCGCTTCAGCTTGGTGATCCGGTCCTGCACCCCGGTCGCCTCGGTCGAGCCGCTCAGGCTGCGCAGCCGCACCCGGGCGCCGGCCTGGTCCAGCAGGTCGATCGCCTTGTCCGGCAGGAAGCGGTCGCTGACGTACCGGTCGGACAGCGTCGCCGCCGCGTCCAGCGCCTCGTCGGTGAACCGCACCTGGTGGTGCGCCTCGTACGCGTCCCGCAGCCCCCGCAGGATCTCGACCGTCTCCTCGACGCTCGGCTCGGGCACCAGCACCGGCTGGAAGCGGCGCTCCAGCGCGGCGTCCTTCTCCACGTGCTTGCGGTACTCGTCCAGCGTCGTCGCGCCGACCACGCTCAGTTCGCCGCGTGCCAGCGCCGGCTTGAGGATGTTGCCGGCGTCCATCGACCCCTCGCCGCCGGAGCCCGCGCCGACCACGGTGTGCAGCTCGTCCAGGAACAGGATCACGCTCTTCTCGGCCGCCGTGACCTCGTCGATCACCTTCTTCAGCCGCTCCTCGAACTCGCCCCGGTACTTGGAGCCGGCCACCAGGGCGGTCAGGTCGAGGGTGACGACCCGCTTGTCCCGCAGGCTCTGCGGCACGTCCCCGGAGACGATCCGCTGCGCCAGCCCCTCCACGATCGCGGTCTTGCCGACACCCGGCTCGCCGATCAGCACCGGGTTGTTCTTGGTCCGGCGGGAGAGGATCTCGACGGTCTGCTCGATCTCCTCGGCCCGCCCGACCACCGGGTCCAGCCGGCCCGAGCGCGCCGCCTCGGTGAGGTCCAGCCCGTACTCGTCCAGCGTCGGCGTCTCGCTCGGGTGCGCGCCCGTGCTGCTGCGCTCCCCGCCGACGCCGCGCCCCTCCAGCACCGTCTTCAGCGCCTCCTGCGAGGGCGCCGCGTTGCGCAGCGCCGTCCCCGCCCCGGACCGCTCCTGGTCCAGCAGCGCGCCGAGGATGTGCTCCGGCCCGATGTACGAGGCCCCGGCCGCCTGCGAACGGGCGTGCGCCGCCAGCAGCGCACGCTTGGCCGACGGCGTCAGCGCGGGCTGCCCGCCGTCCACCGCCGCCGGGTCCCCGGACGGCAGCGACCGCTCCAGGTCACCGGCCAGCTGGTCCGGGTCGATCCCCGCCCGCTCCAGCATCCGGCGCGACGGCTCCACCCGGGTGGCCGCCCAGGCCAGGTGCCCGGTGTCGAGGTCGCTGGTCCCGTCCTCGCCGGCCCGGTGCGCGGCCAGCCCCAGCAGCTCCTGCGAGGACTCGCTCAGCAACCGCCCGATCGGCACCCGCTGCACGGCGGGCGGGGAGGCCATCGGACTCATCCCGAAGAAGCGGCTGAGTAGATCGGAGAACGGATCGCTCGATCCGAACGGTGGCATGGTCACGGAGGATCACCTCTCCCAAGCGGTGTGCAGCCACCCAAACACAGCCCGCCCCACCCCGCCTCCCGAGCCCCGCCCCCTCCCGCCCCCTGACGGCACCCCCCAACTCCCCCGCCCCGTCGACCGCACCGACGGAGCGGCCCGGGAAACGACGGAGGGGCGGGGGGGGGGGGGGGGGGTGGTGGGGGGGGGGGTGGGGGGGGGGGGGGGGGGGGGGGGGGGGGGGGGAGGCGCGCGGGGGGGGGGGGGGGGGGGGGGGGGGGGAAGAGGGGGGGGGGGGGGGGGGGGGT
>NZ_JBWKER010000030.1:0-106771 GCF_056435345.1 Kitasatospora sp. NPDC043950 | reverse complement strand
GAACTCCGGGGTGTACTTCCGCCCTGCCATATGAACCATCTTCCCGGACCATCAAGATCCGCCATCAGAGTGTCCACATCACAGGGGTCACCTCAAAACTGTCCTGAGGTCGAAATTCACCTTGCGCGATCAACCGGACCCGCCCGCTCGTGGACATCCTGATCCCCGCCAGCTGACGACGCGGCCGACCGCTGGAGGCCAGCGACAAGATCGTTCGGCCGTTGGCAGCGCACGGTGGCGCGTCGGCCCCGCACGCGCGGGGGTGGCTCGCTCGGTTGGGTCGCCCGCTGGTCGAGCAGTCGCAGCCCGTCACGCGCCCGTGGCTCAGCCTTTGTCAGGGCGGGTCGATGTGGGTCGACGGTTCGGCTCGACGCGAGTGTGCGCTGGTGGTCCCCGGTCAGCGGCGGCCGGTGGCCAGGATGACGAGGAACTGGCCGCCGCCCGGCTCGATGTCGGCGGTCACCGGCAGCCCCGGTGCCAGTCGGGAGAACCGGTCCACCAGCCAATCCGCCGCGTCCTGGGCGTCCTGCCTGGTCGGACAACGGCCCACCATCTCGCGGCCCCCCTTGCGCTCCAGCCTCGCGGCAACGGTGATCAGCGGCGCGGGTTCGGCCACGTACAGGCGGTCCGGCCAGGCGATGACCACCTTGACCGCGCCCTTGCGGGTGTTGCACCCGCGGTGCGCGAGCCGCTCGGCGACCTTGGCCTTCCGGTCGGCGGTCCGGCTGTCAACGCTGGGCCCCCTGGGATCGTTCACCGACTTGTCGGGGTCGACCGGTTCGTCGCACACCCAGCATCGCCAGCCGTCGCGCTCAGCCACATCATCGAGGAGACTCACCCGGACAAACTAGCTTGCCCGGCCGCCACCCCGTGCACCAGGGCCTCGGCAACCAGGTGAGCGGTGGTCCACGTTGTTCCTGAACGACGGGCGAATGATCGGGAATCTGCGGTCACCACCCGACTTTGCCGGCCTCTGGAGGAAGGTCACCGTGGTGACCGTGCCCCGGAGGCCCACCTGTCTCATGCGTTCCAGGAGTTCCGTTCGCTGAACGCTTCCGCAAACTTGTCGTTTCTGGCGTTATCGGGCAGTGGTGACGTCACTTGTCGACGGGTTCGGGAGGCGCCCAAAACCACGGTCTGGTGATGTTGATGAGTTTGGGTTCTGGCACGAGTTGTGCGGTCGGTGGCGGGGAGTGGCGGAGTTGCCTTTCCTCGGCGACCGAGGGTGGGTTGCTGGTCGGGAGGATCACTCAGGTCGGCCGAACGCGGAGCGCCACAGGATCGGTGGGTGAACAGTGACTATCCGTTCGAGAACGGCCGCGACCTCTCGTGGGCACTGGAAGGATTCGGTCCCGACGAGTGGCCCTGCTCGTCCGTCACCCTGGCCCGAGAGCAGTTCCTCAAGGTCAGGGGCCTGTTCGCGCTCGGTGATGACGAGTGGATGACGACCAGCGACCATCCGGTTCCTGTCGAGGTTCAGGGCTCGCTACAGGCAGTCGTCGAGACCGCTCTGTTCGAGGAAGGAGTGGACTACTTCCTCGGGGCTTGTCAGGACCTCCCCTCCGGGCCCTGGCCTCCCACTGGATGATCTGGCCGTTCCCGGGGTGGACCCCTCCGCCGTAGCGTCTACACCATCCGCGACAGCGCCACAACTTGTGATTCATCGTCCGGCTTCGAACAGCGTACGGACCGCCCCCCGCCCGGCGTTCGGGCATCCCTTCGGAGCTGTCAGCAGCGTGGTGCGGGGGCGCCTTCAGTGCCTGTCGGGTACCTGACATTCCTTGGCTGTTCATCCGCCGTCTCCACTGCCTCGAAGCTCCCGGGGGAAGGCCACAGGTGGTCCGGTGCGGTGACATCCCGCACGCGCACCGGCGCGACGGAGAGGGTGGGGCTGATGTCCGGAATAACCCGACGGAGGCTGCTGGGATCGGCGGCCGGCGCGATGGGAGCGGCAGCGGCGATGAGCCTGCTGCCACCGAGTGTCCAACGAGCGGTAGCGGCGGGGGTACCGAAGGCCGGTTCGCTGCGGGACGTCCAGCACGTGGTCCTGCTGATGCAGGAGAACCGGTCCTTCGACCACTACTTCGGCACGCTGGCCGGTGTCCGCGGCTTCGCGGACCCGAACGCGCTGCGGCTGGACAACGGGCGCTCGGTGTTCTACCAGCCCGACAGCGTCAACCCGGACGGCTACCTGCTGCCGTTCCACCTGGACACCCTCACCACGAGCGCGCAGGCGATCCCGTCCACCAGCCACTCCTGGTCGGTGCAGCACCGGGCCTGGAACGGCGGGAAGATGGACCGGTGGCTGTCCGCGCACCGGTCCGCCGACGGCGTCAACGGCCCGTACGTGATGGGGTACTACACCCGGGAGGACATCCCCTTCCAGTTCGCCCTGGCCGAGTCGTTCACCATCTGCGACAACTACTTCTGCTCGGTCCAGGGACCGACCTGGCCCAACCGGCTGTACTGGATGACGGGTTCGATCGGAGCCGACGGCGGCCAGGGCGGCCCGATCATCAGCAACTCGGCGCCCGAGCCGCTGACCTGGAAGACCTACCCCGAACAGTTGGAGGCGGCCGGCGTCAGCTGGCAGGTCTACCAGGAAGCCGACAACTACGGCACCAACATGCTCTCGCTCTTCAAGAGCTTCCAGCAGGCCGCGCCCGGCAGCGCGCTGCACCGCAAGGGCATGACGGCCCGGCCGGCCGGCACCTTCGAGGACGACGCGCGCAACAACCGGCTGCCCGCCGTCTCCTGGATCCTGCCGACCGGCTACCAGTCCGAGCACCCGGACTACCTGCCCGCCGCCGGTGCCGACTACGTCGCCTCCAAGATCGAGGCGGTCGCCTCGAACCCCGAGGTCTGGGCGAAGACGGTGTTCATCCTCAACTACGACGAGAACGACGGGCTGTTCGACCACGTGCCGCCACCGGTGCCCCCGGCCGCGACGCCGGGCGAGTTCGTCGGCGGTCTGCCGATCGGCGGCGGCTTCCGGGTGCCGTGCATCATCATCTCGCCCTGGACGGTGGGCGGCTGGGTCGCCGGCGAGGCCTTCGACCACACCTCGGTGCTGCAGTTCCTGGAACGGTTCACCGGAGTCCGGTCGGCCACCGTCACCGACTGGCGTCGCAACGCCTTCGGGGACCTGACCTCGGCCTTCCAGTTCAACGGCGGCGTGTGCAAGGCCCCGGCGCTGCCCCCGACCGCCGAGCAGCTCGAACTGGCCAAGTACGAGGTGTCGAACTATCCGGCGCCCGCCCTTCCGGGCGCGGGCCAACAGTTCCCCACCCAGGAACCCGGCGACCGGCCGCACCGACCGCACCGACCGCACCGACCGCACCGACCCCGATAACGCCCAGTAGCACCCGGCGGCCTTCGGCCAGGGCCCGGGCCGAAGGCCGCTGCGCACCGCCAGCGGGGCCTACGCCGCGTCAGACCGGCGTCCCAGCCACCGCGACGCTGTTGCCGATCGTCAACGTGACCGCCCGTCCCCGAGAGTGCGGTCCGGGAGGTCCATGCTGAACCCGCGACGGCCACGGCCACCGGGGGTTCGAACTGCACCGAAGCGCCGAGCAACTCGACAGCCTCACCGACGTCCCCGAAGCATCAGGCCGCACCATCCGATGGCGGCTGTCCGCAACGTCGCGGTCGAGGAGTTCCGGAACCGGAGCAGCGACGCGCCACGTCGTCGGCGCGCATTCATCTGGAGCCGAGGTGAATCCGGCCGACGCCAGGTGGAAGAGGCCGCTGCACGAGCAGCAGCCGCACAGCAGATCACGACAGCCACCTGATGACGACCGCTGCCTGACGGAGCTGATTCCACACAATGATGCGGTTGACGGTCCTTCGACCGTGCCGGAGCGGTAAGTTGACGGCTGCCGACTATGGAAAGAAGCACCGACGTGACCATCGACCAGGCTGCCCTCGGCAGCGCCGTGAAGGCAGTCGCCGCCGCCGCACACGCCGATGACCCGGCTGCGCTGTACCGCGCCGTGATGCCGCCGGCGGGCACGGACACGCCTCCGGCCGAGGCCGCCAGCTGGTTCGGGTCGCTCCTCATTCACCTGGCGCTCGCCGCGGCGAGCGCTTCGCGGTTGGAGCGGGGCTGCCCCCGGGAGACCGTCGCGGGGTGGATCGGGGAGGTGCTGGGCCCGCTGCCCACTCCCGCGCTGCTGCGCGCTGCGGATCCCGGCCGCATCGACCACGTCGAGGCGGTGCGCGCCGTAGCGGACTACTCCCGGTGCCGCGAGTACGCCGTCGACCTGGTCCGGGTGGGCCTGACCGAGCCGGATGAAGCACCGGACGAGCGAGGCGTCGATGCCCACTGTGCGGTGACGAACGACAAGGACGCGCGGATCACCGTGATGGCGATGCTCGGCCGCCTCGCCTCCGTTCCCGGCGGGCGAGGTTGACGGCACCTCCCCGGTGGTGCGCGGGGCGTCGGGCCGCCTTCGGGTCGCTCGGCTCGGCCTCGCCGCTCGGCCGGACGCCTTCGCCGGGCTGTCGGGGGATCAGGCCGGCGTAGACGATCTCCACGGCCGGCTCAGCCGCCCCAATCGAAGCTGTCGAGAGTCACGGTCGGAACGGGGGCGCCGACCGGGGCCGAGGCCGTGGCGGCGGAGGGCGCGAAGGCGATGACGGTGAGGGCGATGGCGGCGACCGCGAGGGCCTGGGCGATACGGGTGCGGATCACGGCGGGTCTCCTTCGCTGCTGATGGTGTGGCTGTCCGGTACCGGCAGGCGCCTCGCGGTTGGCGCCTCGTCCGGTTGCCGTCCCGGGGTGTTCTCCCTGGCGGCGATCACCAGCTTTTCCGCTCGCCGACGGCGCCGGAAGATGTTCCGGCTGTCGCCCACCGGACTGTCCGGGGTCGGACATGGAGACATGTCCACAACCGGACTGTCAGCGCGATTCGGTCCGAAGAGTTCGTCGACGGGGCGGTCGAAGCGGGCGTGGGCCTCCCGGTCGAGTTCTTCGGTGTCGCGGTAGGGCTAGCCACAGGACGGATACACCCGCTGGCCGGGCTGTGGCACGAGGGTGACCGTACGTAGCGTCGGCGACATGGAATCCACCTACTTAGCAGGCACGCTACGGCCCGTGCTTGGCCGGCGGAACGTCCGAACAGTCCTGGCCGTGCTGGCTACCGCGGCTGTGACGACGGGAGCCGCCTCGGCGGACACGGTGCATCGAAGCGATCGCGGACGGCTGGTTTCCGTTCAGCAGACGACCACCCTGGCCGCGAAGGAGGACGTCACCGCCGCGCTGGCCGCCGCCGGGTATGACGCGGGTGCAGTCCGGTTCGGAGTGGACGCCTACCGGCTGGTGTACCGCACCGTGGACCCCAGCGGCCGGCCGATCACCGCCAGCGGACTGCTGGTGCTGCCCCGTGGCGGCGAACACGAGTTGCGGACGGTGTCATTCACCCACGGCACGACCAGTCACCGGTCCGACGCCCCGTCCTCCACGGCCGAGGCCGGGTTCGTGTCCTCACCCGCCGTCACGTACGCGTCCGCCGGGTTCGCCGCCGTCGCCCCGGACTACATCGGGCTGGGCGCCGGCCCGGGACTCCACCCCTGGATGGACGTGCCCTCGGAGACCACCGCCTCCCTGGACATGCTCCGGGCAGCCCGCGCCTTCGTCCCGCGTACGGGCCGGGCGCTGGGACACGACGTGCTGGTCACCGGGTTCTCCCAGGGCGCCTCGGCGGCTATGGGACTCGCACGGGCACTCCAGGCCGGCGACGACCGGTGGTTCCGGCTCCAAGCCGTCGCGCCGGTCAGCGGCGCCTACGACTTCCGGCACGCCGAGCTGCCGGCGCTGCTCGACGGCTCTCTCGACCCGAAATCAAGTGTGCTGTACTCGGCGTACCTCCTCGTCGCCTGGAACCGGCTGCACCGTCTCTACGACTCCCCCGGCGAGGTCTTCCAGGCCCCGTACGACAGCACGGTCGAGGTGCTGTTCGACGGTTCACACACCGGCCCGCAACTCTTCGCCGGCACACCCGACACCATCGACGCACTGCTCACCCCACACGGCTTCGAGATGCTGCGCCACCCAACCAGCCGACTGGCCAAGGCACTTCGGGTAGCCGACAGCACCTGCGACTGGGCACCACGCGTCCCGGTCCGCTTGTACGCGGCCGACGCGGACGAGCAGGCGGCCAACGCCAACACCGACCACTGCGAGGCCACGCTGCGATCGCACGGCGTGAACGCGGCGGTCGTCGACCTCGGCACCCCCGACTTCGCGGGTTCCAGACACCTCGGCTCCAACGTCGCCGGCACCGCCGCCATCGTGCGCTGGTTCAGTCGACTGCGCTGAGATCCCGCCGGCCCGCCCCGCCCGCTCCGCACCGACCGGGCCGGTGCGGAGCGGGCGGCGGGTGTGCCGGGCCCGGGGTGTGGACGGCGCGGACCGGGACGGCGTCCCGAACGGGTAGGGACGGGGACCCCGGGCAGCTCTCCCGGCTGGTGTGACCAGGCGGTGCGCGACGAAGCCGAAGCGTGGGACGTGACGGAAATGTGTTCGCCAGCGGGGGGTACCGTTGCTATACGATCACTCGGCCGACCGTCGCGAGGCCGCGACTGGCTCATCCGTGTTGCAGATCCCGGGGGACCGTTGAAGATCCGTCATTCGCTCGCTGCCGTCCTCCTCGCCGCAGCCGCCGCGCCCGTCGCCCTGGGCGCCGCCCCGGCGTTCGCCGACACCGTCCCGACGGGGCAGGAGCAGACCGACCCGGCCGAGACCAAGGCGGACGAGGAGAACCGGGCGGCGATCGAGAGGCTGCTCGTCTACCCGAACGACTACCTGCTCACGGCTCCGAGCGACTACCTGCGCGAGCACGCGGGCCAGGCCCTCGCCGGCACCCCCGCGGACCGGGCGCACTTCCTCGCGGTGGAGGCGGACAGGATCCGCCGGGACGACGCGCGGATCGCGATCCTGCGGACCATGAACGCCGCCGGCCCGGCCGTCACGAAGGCCGCCAACGCCGCGTTCGGCTCGAACGACCTCGACGTGTTCCGCGCCTACCTGAACGTCGGCCAGTACACGGCCCGGACCGAGGACGAGAACCGCGCCAAGCTGCAGCAGCTCCTCGACGACCCGAACAGCGGACCGGGTGTGCGCGAGGGCGCCCAGCAGGCACTGGCGGGAACCGCCGCGGATGTCGAGCGCTTCCTCGACACGGGGCTGAAGACGGCCGCCGAGCACGACGACCGGGTCCTGCTCAGCCAGATCATGTCCCACGGCGGCCCGGCGGTGAAGAAGGCCGCCAACGCCGCGATGTCCGGCACCGTCGAGGACGTCCGCGCCTTCCTGAAGACCGGCCAGTACGTCGCCCGGGCGGAGGACGAGAACCGCGCCAAGGTCCAGGACGTCCTCGCCGACGCGGGCACCGGCCGCCACGTCCGGGAGGCGGCCGAGAAGGCGCTCGCCGGCAGCGCGGCGGACGTCGAGAACTTCCTGAAGACGCAGCTGGAGCCGCTGCGGGCGAGCGACGACCGGATCCACGTCTCGCAGCTCGTCGAGGCCGGGGGGCCCGAGGTCCGCAAGGCCGGCCTCGCCGCGCTCGACGGCGGCATCGGGGAGGTCCGGGCCTTCCTGAAGGAGGGCCAGTTCACCGCCCGGGCCAAGGACCAGGCCGCCGCGAAGACCACTGCCGAGACCGCTACGGAGACCTCGCGGAGCGGCTCCGGTACCACCCGGGCGGTCACCACCGTGACCCCCGACGCCACGGTCGCCCCCGTCTCGGCCGCCGGCGGCACGACGACCACCGCGACGACGACCACCGCCACCACGGACGGCCGGAGCACCGCCGGTGGCTCGCTGGCCGCCACCGGCTCGACCGCCCCGCTCGGGCAGCTCGGCGCCGCCGCCGGCGCGGCCGTCGTGCTGGGCGCCGGCGCGGTCGTCGCCTCGCGCCGCCGCTCGCAGGCCTGATCACCCTCCCCCGCCGGCCGGTCCACACCTCACGCCGGCCGGCGGAGCGTTCCCTGCACACCCGCACCCACGCCCACGGACGGGCCGCGCGCCCCACGCTTGGTCCCGGCCCCCGCCCGTACCCGCTCCCCCGTCCCGTGGTGCAGATCCCCCCCTTCTCCACCACGCGGGACGGACACCCGGCCACCGCTCCACACCCCCGGCGCCGTCCGCCCGGAGGCGCGCGACCGGCGTTGAGGCGCGACGGTCCCCGGGCGCTCCCGCCCGGGGGCGGCGGCGAGCTGCTGGGCCGCGGCGTCCTCGGCCCTGCTCGTCAAATGGTGCTGCTCACGAGCGGGCCCCGCAGGGGCGCCGAAACACCGGTGCTACTTCTGCCAGCCGATGGTCTCGGGCAGCGGGCTGTAGAAGATGGTGGCACCGACGTTGGCGAGGCCCTTCCTGATGCCGTAGGTGGAGGGGCCGCTGTAGAGCGGCAGGAAGGCGTACTGCTGGAGGGCCTTCTGCTCGACCTTGTTGACGGCCGCGACCTGCTGGCCGAGGTCGGCGATCTCGCCGGTGGCGCGGATCTCCTTGTCCAGCTCGGGAGTTCCGGCTCCGGTGATGTTGGAGTCGCGGTCCGAGCAGTAGAAGTCGCACAGGTACCGCGCGCCGAAGGGGTCCGTCGAGCGGTTGCCGGAGATGAACAGGTCGAAGCGGCGGTCGCTGAGCACCTTGGAGAAGTCGTTCTCGGAGACCTTGTTGACGTTCACCTTCACGCCGACGGCCTTGAGCATCGCGGTGAGCGCTCCGGCGGTGGCCTTCTCGATGGGGTCGTCGCCGAGCACGGTGTAGCCGAGCTCGAGTTGCTTGCCGTCCTTGGCGCGGATGCCGTCGGCTCCGGGCTTCCAGCCGGCCGCGTCCAGGGTCTTCCGCGCCTCCTGCGGGTCGTACTTCAGGACAGCGGCGACGTTGTCCTGGTAGCCCTGCTGGAAGCTGTAGAGCACCGCCGAGCCGGGCAGCGGCTCCGTGTAGTCGAGGCCCTGGAACCGGATCTTCGTGATCTGCGGACGGTCGATGCTCTCCTGCACCGCCTTGCGGACCTGGACGTCACCGAGGAACGGGGACTTGGCGTTGAGGTACAGCGCGTACTCGAAGGGGCTGCCGCCGCTGCGGATCTCGGCGTCCTTGACCGTCCTCACCTGCTTGAGGTTCTCCGCGGTCCCGACGGGGGCGTAGTCGAGTTCGCCGTTCTTGAAGGCGTTGATCGAGGCGGCGCTCTCCAGGTTGACGTAGACGCGCTTGTCGAGCTTGCCCGGCCGGCCCCACCAGTTGGGGTTGCGCACGAAGGTGATGTTGCCGGAGTGCTCGTCCCAGGTGCCCACGGTGTACGGTCCGGTGCCCCATTCGGGGTGGGCCGTCTTGACGTACGCCTTGTTGAAGTTGTCGACGGTGGCGGCCTGGGGGTGCAGGAAGGTGGTGAACAGCGCGGACCAGGAGGCGTTGACGCCCTTGAAGGTGATGACCGCCTGCTTGTCGTCGGCGCCCCGGGTGACGGAGGTGATGCGGTCGTAGCCGTCGGTGGAGGAGGCCGCGTAGTCCTTGTCCGAGCCGTTGTTGGCCTTCCAGGTGGCTTCGATGGCCCGCCAGTCGATGGGGGTGCCATCGTTGAAGACGGCCTTGGGGTTGAGGGTGATGACGACCTTCTGGTCGCCGCCCTCGACCGAGACCTTCACGTCGCTGTAGTAGTCCGGGTTGTACTGGACCTCGCCGGTGGGCGAGTAGGTGATGGCGTGGGCGTTGTACCAGGACCAGATCCGCGAGGAGTTCAGGGTGCCGTTGACGTTGAAGGGGTTGCCCTGCTCGTCGAAGGTCCCCGCGGTGGTGTAGGTGCCGCCGTCCTTGATGTTCTCGTACGGCTGGGGGTTGTAGTCGGTGACCGAGGACGCGATCTTGGCGGCGTTCTCGGCGTTCGGCCCGGAGGATCCGCCGGGGGATCCGCCGGGGGATCCGCCGGGGGATCCGCCGGAGGCAGACGAGGAGGAGGACGAGGAGGAGGACGGGGAGGAGCACGCGGTGGCGGCGACCAAGACGGCCGCGGCGAGCGCGAGGGGTAGGGCGAGCTTCCGGCGCATGGGTTGTCCTTGGTGGGAATCGGTGAGAAGGGGGTGGGACGGGGCGGGTGTCAGACCGCGTGGCAGGCGTACTGGTGGTCGGAGCCGTCCGGGGCGCCGACGGTCGCCGGCCGCTCGGTGCGGCAGCGGGTCCGTACGCTCTCGTCGGCCTCCCGGTACAGCGGGCAGCGGTCGACGAACACACAGCCCTCCGGCAGCCGGGTGGCACTGGGCTGCTCGCCCGCGAGGACGACGCGCTCGCGGTGGCGCTCGCGCTCCGGGTCGGGCACCGGGATCGCCGACAGCAGGGCCTGGGTGTACGGGTGCCGGGGTCGGGCGAAGATCTCCTCGGTGGCACCGGACTCGACGATGTGCCCGAGGTACATCACCGCGATGCGGTCGGAGACGTAGCGCACCACGGCCAGGTCGTGGGCCACCACCAGGTATGCCAGGCCCAGTTCGCGCTTCAGCCGGGCGAGCAGGTTGATGATCTCGGCCTGCACGGAGACGTCCAGCGCGGACAGCGGTTCGTCCAGGACCAGGAGTTTCGGCTCGCGGGCCAGGGCGCGGGCGATGCCGACGCGCTGGCGCTGGCCGCCGGACAGGGCGGCGGGGAAGCGGTCGCCCATGGCGCGGTCCAGGCCCACCAGGTCCAGGAGACGGGTGACCCGGGACCGGATGGCCGTCCGGTCGGCACCGGCGGCCTGGAGCGGTTCGGCCAGCAGGTCGAAGACGGTCAGGCGGGGGTCCAGGGCGTCCGTCGGGTCCTGGAGGACGATCTGGACGTCGCGCCGCAGCTCGCGCACCTGGGCCGCCGACCGCAGCGTGGCGACGTCGGTGCCGGCCACTTCGATGCGACCGCCCTCGGGGGCGCGCAGCCGCAGCACCTCGCGCAGCGTGGTGGTCTTGCCGCTGCCGGACTCCCCCACCAGGCCCAGGGTCTCGCCCGCGCGCAGTTCGAAGTTGACGTGGTTGACCGCGTGCAGGGTTCCGACCCGGCGTTTGAGGAGGGCCCCCTTGGTGACGGGGAAGGTCTTGACCAGGTCCTCCACGCGCAGGACCACCTCGCCCGCGGTCCGCTCTCCGGCGCGGGACGGCGGCACGGCAGCGGCGCGCCCGGCCGGGTCGAGGGTTCCGTCGGCGATCTCCCGCGCACGGTGGCAGGCGACGCGGCCGCGCTGCCCGCCCGGTGCGGTCAGGTCCGGTACGGTCAAGTCCGATGCGGTCAAGTCCGATGCGGTCAAGTCCGGCGCGGTCAGGTCCGGTTCGGTGGTCCGGCACACGTCCTGGGCCACCGCGCAGCGGGGCGCGAAGGGGCAGCCGCCGGGCAGGCCGACCAGGGAGGGCGGCTCGCCGCCGACCGGGATCAGGGGCCGTTCGACGCCGCTGTCCACGGTGGGGACGCTGGCCAGCAGCCGGGCGGTGTAGGGCATCGTGGGGCGGCGGAAGAGCTCGTCGACGCTCGCGTGCTCGACGATCCGTCCGGCGTACATGACGGCGACGTCGTCGGCGTGGCCCGCCACCACGCCCAGGTCGTGGGTGATCAGGACGAGGCCGGCGCCGGTCTCGCGCTGGGCCAGGCGCAGCACGTCGAGGATCTGCGCCTGGACGGTGACGTCGAGCGCCGTGGTGGGCTCGTCGGCGACGAGGACCGAGGGCTTGTTGGCGATGGCCAGGGCGATGACGACGCGTTGGCGCATGCCGCCGGAGAACTCGTGCGGGAACGACTTGGCGCGTTCGCGCGGGTCGGGGATGCCGACCAGGTCGAGCAGTTCCACCGCCTGCTCCCACGCGTCCTTCTTCGACAGTTCCCGGTGCACGCGCAGGGCCTGGGAGAGCAGCCGACCGACGCTGAAGATGGGCGTGAGCGCGGACATCGGGTCCTGGAAGACCATGCCGATGTCCTTGCCGCGCACCCGGGAGAGGCCCTTGTCGTCCATCGCCGCCAGGTCGCGGCCGCCCAGCAGGATCCGGCCGCCGAGGCGCGCGGTGGGCGGCAGCAGGCCCATGACGGCGAGGGCGGTGGCGGACTTGCCGGAGCCGGACTCGCCGACGATGCCCAGGGTGCGCCCTGGCAGCAGATCGAAGCCGATGCCGCGCACGGCCTCCACCGGTCCGGCCTCGGAGGGGAAGGAGACGCTCAGGTCGCGTACGGACAGGACGGGTGCGGGCTCGGTGGGCCCGGCCGGGGAGCCGGCCACGGGCCCGGTGTGGTGGGCGGGTGCGAGGGTCATCGTCGGCCTCCTGCCGCGCCGGTGGTGGACGTGGGGTCGAGGGCGTCGCGCAGGCCGTCGCCGACGAAGGTCATCGAGACAGTGAGCAGGACGGTCAGCCCGGCGGGGAAGGCGAAGAGCCATGGGGCGCTGGTGATGGTGCCCGCGCCGTCGGCGAGCATCGTGCCCAGCGACACGTCCGGGGTCTGCACGCCGAAGCCCAGGAAGGACAGGGCGGTCTCGCTGAGCACGGTGGAGACCACACCCAGGGTGAGGTTGACGATGAGCAGGGAGCCCAGGTTCGGGATGATGTGGCGCACCACGATGCGCAGGGGGCGCACGCCCATGTACTCCGCGGCGCGCACGTAGTCGCGCTCGCGCAGGGACGTGGACACCGACCAGACCACGCGCGCGGTGGACATCCAGCCGAACACCGTCAGCACGAGGATGAGGACCCGCCAGTCGCCCGCCAGCCGGTGCGAGACCAGGGCGAGGATGAGGAAGGAGGGCACGATCAGCAGGAAGTGGATGACGGCGAGGGTGGTCTTCTCCACCCGGCCCCCGAAGTAGGCCGCGCCCGCGCCCACGACCGCGGCGATGGCGACGGTCAGCACGGACACGCTCACCGCGATCACGAGCGAGCGCTGGAGGCCGTGCACGGCGGCGGCGTAGACGTCGTTGCCGCCCTGGTTGGTGCCGAACCAGTGCTCGGCGCTGGGGGCCTGGGTCAGTGCCGAGAAGTCGGCGTCCGCGTAGCCGTACGGGGTGAACAGGTCGCCGAGCGCGCTGAACAGCACGAGCAGCAGGAAGATCGCCACGCCGGCGACGGCGATCCGGTTGCGCAGGAAGCGCCGTAGGTAGAGACGGCGACGGCCCAGATAGTGCCCGTCGTGCCCGTCGTGCACGTCATGCACGTCATGCACGTCATGCCTGTCGCGCCCATCGTGCCCGGTGGGCGGCGGATCGGCGGCTCGCGCGGGTGCGATTGCGAGTACGCCTTCGGAGGTCGCGTCGGGGCTCACAGGGGTGCCCATCTCAGCTCACCCGCACTCTCGGGTCGAGGAGAACGGTGGCGATGTCCGCGAGGATCGCACCGATCGCGGTCAGGGCGGCGGCGAAGGCGGCGGTCGCCACGGTGCCGTGCACGTCGTTCTTGCCGATGGTCTGGATGAAGTACTGGCCCATGCCGTTCCAGCCGAAGATCGTCTCCGTGAGGACCGCGCCGGTGAAGACGGCCGGGATGCTGAAGGCCACGGACTGTGCGGTGGGGATCAGGGCGGTGCGCAGGGCGTGCCGGCGGATCGCCTGGGCACGGGTGAGCCCGGTGGCCCGGGCGGTGCGCACGAAGTCGGAACCGATGACGTCCAGCAGCAGGGAGCGCTGGGTGAGGTGGTAGCCCACGTAGCCCGTCAGGGTGAGCGTCAGCGTCGGCAGGATCAGGTGCAGCAGCCGGTCACCGACCGTCGCCCAGAACCCTTCCACGCCGGGCGAGTTCTCCCCCGCGACGTACAGGAAGTGCCAACCGGCCTGCTCGTTCAGCCGGATGGCCAGCAGCACCAGGGCGAGGGCGGCGATGGACACCGGGACGTTGAACAGCGCCATGGAGAGGGCCTGGGCTGCCCGGTCCCTCCAGCCGTACTGGCGCGAGGCGGTGTGGACCGCGAGGGCGACACCGACGACGACCGACAGGACCGTCGCGCCGATCACCAGTTCGGCGCTGACGAGGGAGCGGTAGCCGATCTCCCCGTTCACCTGGACCCCGACCGGGGAGCGGCCCCAGTCGAAGTGCAGGACCACGCTGGTCAGCCAGTCCCACCAGCGGTGGAGCAGCGGCTCGTGCGGGTCGAGGTTGTAGGGGGCCAGGGCCCGGGATATCTGCTCCTCGGTGCGGACCGGACGCAGTTCCTTGAAGTTCGAGCGCGGGTCGAGGAACCAACTGGCGAGGAAGTATGTGGCGTTGGTGGCCATGGCGATCACCAGGAACCAGCCCGCCGCCCTGCGTGTCACGTACCGGAGCACGGACGGCACCTCCCCACCAGGTGCGGCGGGTGCGCCTGGGGAACGTCGGGTCTGGAGGAGGTACGCATGCAGGTAGAAACCTTCTGGGGCGAGAGCCGGGTGCACGATCGTGCAGATGCGAGTCTGTGTACGACTGGTGCGCGACGCCAGTGATCTGGGCATATGTACATGGGAACGAAACACCCCCGCAGCAAAGAGGCGTTGAACCCACTCCCCCGTTCACATTCGCAGGTGGCCGGGTCGACGACGTCTTCCCGAAACACCTCGGCTCCCCACACACAGTCGAGCGAACCTGTGGGGCCATGGAGCACAGGTACCTGCTCAGGGGGCGGGCCGGGTACGCAGGGTGCGGTCGGCGAGGGTCGTCAGGACCAGGACGACACCGACGCCGACCATGATCCAGGCGATGAGGTGCATGCCGCGGTCGGAGACGTGGGTGCGGAAGACGATGCCGGTGATTGCGGAAGCGACGATCGAGCCGAGGTAGCCGAAGGTGCGCAGCAGGCCGGAGGCGGTGCCGAGTTGTTCGGCGGGGGCGTGTTCGTAGAGGGCGGTCTGGTTGCCCGCGCCGGACGTGCCCATGGCGACGCCGAAGATGAGCGTGACCACCACGACCCATCCGATCCAGCCCGAGGTGCTGAGCAGCAGTACGCCGGCGGATCCGATGAGGCAGGCCAGGGCCGCTGCTATGACCGGTCCGCGCACCGGGTTGTGCCGGGAGACGAGCGAGATCACCAGGCCGGACATGAGCGTCATGGGCAACAGGAGCAGTCCGGCTTCGGTCCCGGACAGGCCCCGGACGCTCTGGGCCCACTGGGTGACGCCGTAGAGCACCACGTACGCGCAGACCAGGACCAGGCCGTAGCGAAGATAGGTGCTGGTCAGGGCCCGGTTGCCGGCGAGCAGGCGCAGGTCGAGGAACGGGGTGCCGGCTCGCAGCTCCCACAGCACCAGGGCGATCCACAGCACGGCGGAGATCGCCAGCAGGTACCAGTGGGCGTCGGGCAGGGCGAACAGGAACAGCAGCAGCGTGATCATCGCGGCGGCGAACCCGGCGATGCCGATGGCATCCAGGGCGGCCGCGACGTCACGGGCGCGTCGACTGCGGTCCGGTGGGCTGTCGGGCGGGCTGTCGGGTGGGCTGTCGGGTGGGCTGTCGGGTGGGCTGTCGGGTGGGACCCAGGCCACTGTCGTGACCAGCGCGACGAGTGCGACCGGAACGTTGATGAAGAACACGGATCGCCAGCCCAGCGTGGCCACCAGAACACCGCCCAGGGGCAGCCCGAGCGAGGCGGTGGCGATGCCGGCGATCTGCAGGCCGCCCAGCACTCCGCCCGGCGGCTTGTCCAGACCGGCGTCCTCGGCGCGGCGGCGGATCAGCAGCATGGCCGTCGGATAGGCGCACGAGGTGCCCGACCCGATCAGTACTCGGCTGATCAGGAGGATCGGAAGACTGTCGGCGGCGCCGCCCATGAGTCCTCCGACGATGACGAGTCCGATTCCGGCCAGGAACACCCGTCGTGGGCCGAACACGTCGGCGGCCTTGCCCGCGGTGGGCTGGGCGATCGCGCTGGCCAGGTACAGGGCCGTGACCAGCGCGGCGGTCTGCCCGATCGACACGCCGAGTCCGTGGGCGATCGGTACGAGGGCCGTGGCGATCAGCGAGCTGTTGATCGGGTTGAGCGCCGAACCGACGAACAACGGGGTGGTGAATCGCCAGGAGAACGGACGCCCGGGCGGTATCCCGTTCACCGGCGGGGCGTTGGTCGTCGGTCCGGGGGCGGGCATCGGAATCTCCAGTACATGGTGGTCGCAGAGGCTCGGCGAGGCGCCCGGGCGACAGCGTGGCGGCATCCGGGGTCGCGGGCTCATCGCTGGTGGAGGACTCGCCCAGGACGTCGGCGACGTGGTCGACGAAGGTGACGGCGGCGGGACGAGGCGTCGCACGGCGCACGCCGGACCAAGGCCTGCACGGCTGACGGCGTGGTTCGTTCGAGTGGATTCGTGTCGCGCAGCGGTGCGACGGCGGTGTGCGGAGGCGGGAGGCGGTCATGACGGTCCGTTGGCCTCCCCTCGTACGCGAGGATATGGGACTCGCGGACTGATGGAACATCAGTTCGCCGGGACCGACCTCGCGGTGGTGCGGATGATCTGGCCGTTTCCGTGGCGAGGGAGTCTGCCACTGGCGCAGCAGCGGGAGGTTCGCATGGTGGTTTAGGTTGGAATCCACGGGAAGCCGGCGACAGGTCTGACACGAGAGCCCACCAAGCAGTCGCCCGCCTCCTGCCCTGCTTCCCGCTCTGCTTCCTGCCCTGCTTCGTGCTCTGCTTCGTGCTCTGATCGGAGAACTCGCGTGTTCACCAACAACACACACCCCGTCGTGGTCCTGCACGACCTGGACGACGTCCGCGCCGAGCTCCTGGCGGAAATACAGACGGCGGGCGCGGCGGAGCGACCCGGGTTGGAGGCAGCCCTGCGTGTGGTGGATCGCCAGATGATCGTGGCGGACGAGGAGCGTGTCCGCCGGTGGGCGAGCCGGATCCTGTCCGCGGCGGACGTCGACCCCGTGCTGGACCCGGTCCGGGCCGTGAAGGTGCTGCGGGACGCCGTCCCGGGGCTGGGGCTCATTTCAGCGAACGACCTGGTGAAGTCCGCTCTCCCCCGCTGACACGGGCGAGGCGTGGCAAGCCGGGGCGGGGCCGCCGTGTACATCAGCTGAGGAGCCGCGGAGCTGAGGACCCGCACACCCGCGGCACGACCACGGCGACTGCCGCGGGTCGGACTGCCGCCAGGTCGGGCGCCCGCGTCGGCCGCCGCGACGGCGAGGACGCCGCAGGCCCCGCCTCGGCGTCGAGCGTGGCCCGCGGCTGCCGGAGGACCGCGCTACCGGGGTCGGTTCGTCGGGCCCAGACCAGGAAGCGGCGTGGTCCACCAGCGGGCCTTGTACAGCTCGGTTCCGGTCAGGGCGAGCGTCCCGTCGGGGTGGTGGAAGGTGACGGCGGAGGTGCACCAGGAGCAGGGCCCCGCGTGATCGGGCGTGACGGTGAGCAGGCGACCGGTGACGGGCTCACTGCCCACGCTCTTGATCCCGCGGGCCGAGTCCTCCGCGCCCAGCCCGACGGCTTCGAAGCGGTCGAGGTGTGAGTCGTAGCGCCACAGGCGGTCGCCGGTGCTGACCCAGAACGTCCCCGGCACGGAGCGCACAGGTGCGAGGTCGTGTCCCCCGACTTCCGGAAGGGGGACGCTGCGTTCGGGGGTGAGGGAGGGGATGTCGGGCGTGCCACCGACCCGGAGGGCCAGCAGGGTGTCGTCCCCGAGCACCCAGAGCAGCTCCGCGCCCTCGTCCCACTGCACGGCGTGGGCCCCGTCGAGTTCCTGCTCGGTATAGGTGGTGCTGCGAGGCCCCTCCGAGGCCGCGTACAGCCGCACCCATCCACCGGTGCTGGCGACCACGGCGACGTTGCCGTCCGGTAGGAGCTCCGCGCTGTGGGGGTTGACGGAGGTGCCGAGGTCCGTGGCCCAGATCGGCGTGCCGGTCGCCGTGTCGACCAGGGCTGCCAGGCCACCCGAGGCGGTGACCAGGAGGGAGCCTTCACCGTCGAGCACCACGTCCCTGGCCTCGGTGGGCCTGGCCCAGCTGCGGGCCGGCTCCAGGTCGGCCAGCCGATCGTCGCCGTCAGCGGTCCACGACCACACCACCGGTAACTGGTCGGCCTCGGGTTCGGCCTCCCGCGCCGTCTCGCCGTCCAGGACGAGAACCTGCCGGGACGCCTGATCGACCGCGACGATCAGCGCACTGCCCCGAACGCCGGCCTGCCCGGACCCCGGGTCGGTCTGCCCGGGCCCCGGGTCGGCCGCAGCGAGCGGCGGACCACCCGGCACGGGTGCCCGCCCGGCCTCCTGATCAGCCGCGATGACCACCGCACTGCCGCGGGGCTCTCCGCCGCTGCCGTCCACGGCATGCGGGGCGGGGGTCGAACACGCCGTCAGCATCAGGCCGCCCAGGACGGATCCCACCCTGAGGCCCGCTCCGGCTCTTGCGCACACTGCCACGTCCCTTTCGCGAGATTATTTTCAGACTTTCCACTCTGCGTCCCGGCGCCCCGGCCCGGCGTCATCCTCGTCGCGGCGTCCGGGTGAACTCGCCCCAGCGGGCCCTTGACGTCATCCGTATAGACCGCGTGCGCGTCCGGTGGAAGCATTGGTGCCAACGGGTGACCTACAGTCACCTCGAAGTTCTCCCCAAGGAGAGTCATGCGGATCAGCACGCGTATGCGCGCGGCCTCGGCTGTGCTCACCGTCATCGCGGGCAGCCTCACGTTCGCCACGGTCGGAGCGGGAACCGCCAGCGCGGGCAGCCTCACGTTCGCCACGGTCGGAGCGGGAACCGCCAGCGCGGCCGACTGCGGCCAGGTGCTCGGACCTGCCCGCACCATCGTGGCCGGCGGCCAGTCGATCGGTCGGGCCTACCTCGCCTGGAACTCCTGCAGCAAGCAGGCCTACACCGAGATCAACCTCTGGAACACCAACTACGTCAACGGCAACTGGCACGGCGGACTGATCGACGTGAAGTCCAGCTCGAACTACAACTCGAACACGGGCTCGCCCCAGCCGAACGTCGGCTCGTGGTGGTGGGACTCCGGATACATTCCGGTGACCGGTGTTTCGAACACCCGCCTCTACCACGGCAACTGGAACTTCACCGCCGGCGGCCACAACTGCAACGGTCAGACCGTCACGTGGAACTTCTCCAACGGAAGCTACGACAGCAGCCAGGAGTCCCTGCCGCACTGCGACTGACGCTGACCGGCTCCCCCGGGCGGCCCCGTTCCCGCGGAACAGGGCCGCCCAGGCGGCGGACCGGTCGTCGGCGTCCGGGCGGGAGAGAGCGGCCCGCAGCTCCGGCTGGGCCTCCTCGGTGGGCGGGTACTGGCCAGCACCCGCATCCGCGCGCCGGCGCTGACGCCGCGCGCCCGACGTGCCGCCCGCGGCTGGAGCCCGCCACCCGGGGAGGATGGCGGGCTCCTTCGCGTTCGGTCTCGCCGCGCGTGCTCAGGCCCGGCGCAGCACCCCGCGCAGCCAGAGGGCGCCGGCCCCGGCGGCCGTCAGGGCAAGGCCGCCGAAGGCGAGGCCCGCGGTGTGGTCGGCCCCGGTGGAGGCGAGCTGCACGGATGACGGCGCGGCAGGCTGCGCGGCGTCGGCGACGCGGGCCTGGTGGGTGGATGGCGCGGTGGAGGTGGTGGACGGCTCCGCCGGAGCCGGGGCGCTCGGGGAGGACGCGGAGACCGGCACGGCGGCGCCGGCCGGGGCCGACGGCGCCGAGGAGGAGGACGGGCTCGGCCCGGGCGCCTTCGTGGCGGCGGGCAGGACCTGAATCGTCGAGCGGGCACCGCAGTCCGTGGTTCCCCGGAACGGCTGGCCCTCGTTGACGAACACGCACGGGCCGAGCGTGGTGGTGCCCGCCGGAGTCTTCGCGTCGTACGACACCCGCACCCGGGCGACGGCCGTGTCACCCGATCGGAGGCTGGAGTCACGGCCCTGGAGGTACACGCCGTAGGGGTCGTCGGGCGCGATTCCGGCCACCTTGTCCAGCGTCCGCCAGGCCCCGTCCGCCGTACGCACCTGCACGGTCGCGTACCGGTCCACGAACAGGACGTTACCGAGGTTGGTGTAGTCGGACGGCGTGGGGTTGTCGAGGGTGGCGTCGAACTCGACCGGCGCGCCGCCCGCGACGGCGGTCGCGGGCACGTGGTCGAGCGAGCTCGTGATCGAGGTGACCTTGATCGTGCGGGTCACCTCGGCCTGCGCCGCCTCGTGGGGGTCGACGACGACGGCGGAACGCAGGGCGATGGACCGGAAGCCACCGTTGGTGGCGCCGTTGTGGGGCAGGCCCATCGGCGCGCCGATCCGCAGGTCGACCCTGAGAGTCCCCCCGGCCGGGACGGTGAGCCCGGGCACCGTCCCGTCGTACACGACGCCTCCGGAGGTGCCGGTCATCACCAGCGGCACCGACTTCCACGTACCGTCGGCCGGGTCCCTGTAGTCGATGACGATCGCGTCCGGCGGCGTTCCGACCTCGGTGACGGTCTGCAGCTCCAGGTTGTAACCGGTGCTCTCCTGGCCCGAGTTGGTGATGTCCTCGGTGAACTCGACCGGCCCACCGGCGAATCCGACCGAGGCCGGGGCCTGGACGGAGAGCGAGGTGTGCGACGGCTCTCCCGCGAAGGCCACCGGGGCGGCGGCCACGACCGATCCGCAGACTGCGGCCACACCGAGGGCGGCGGCGACGACGATGGCACGACGGGTACGACGAACATGAACGATGGCGGACACAGTTCTCCCCTGAAACCGTTCTGCGGGCAGGCCGCAGCAGCGCGCTGATGACTGATGACTGATGACTGATGACTGATGACTGAATGACTGAATGACTGAATGACTGAATGACTGATGGCGAACGGGCCGCAGCAGGTTTGTGTGCGGCCGGGGGCGACCACGGCCCCGCTTCTCACTGTCATAGACGTGGAGCCCGGCCAAAGGTTGCAGGCGGTCGGAAAGAAATTCCTCCCCATCTCCGGACACCTGCCGACGACGAGCGATCTCGGCGCAGCCGGGCCGTCAGCCCCAGCGGGCGGATCCCGACAGGCCCCTGACATGCCCTCAAGTTACTATCGGGTATTTTTAAGGGGCCTCACATCTCCACCCTCGCGCCGTTCCCCGACGGCGCGTTCCAGGACGCGATCGTCTCGGGCCTGAAGGCCTCGGTGGCGGCGGGCAACAAGCTGACCGTGCGGGTCCTGGTGGGGGCCGCCCCCCTTTACAACATCACCGCGCTGCCGACCAGTTACCGGGACGACCTGCTGGCCCGGCTCGGCCCGGCCGCCGCCGGCGTCACGCTGAACGTCGCCTCGATGACCACCTCGAGGACCGCCCTGTCCTGGAACCACTCCAAGCTGCTGGTGGTGGACGGCCGCAGCGTGATCACCGGCGGCATCAACAACTGGAAGGACGACTACATCGACACCACCCACCCGGTGTCCGACGTCGACCTCGCGTTGACCGGCCCCGCCGCCGCCTCGGCCGGCTCCTACCTCGACACCCTGTGGGGCTGGACCTGCAAGAACACCGGAGTGCTGTCGAGCGCCTGGTTCGCCTCCAGCAACGGCGCGCCCTGCCTGCCGAACCTGGAGAAGGACGCCAACCCCGGCCCGGTGCCGGCCACCGGCAACCTGCCGGTGATCGCGATCGGCGGCCTGGGCGTCGGCATCCGGAGCGCAGACCCGGCCTCCACCCACCAGCCGGACCTGCCGGCCGCCGCCGACGCCAAGTGCGGCCTCGTCGCCCTGCACGACAACACCAACGACGACCGCGACTACGAGACGGTCAACCCCGAGGAGAGCGCGCTCCGGGCCCTGGTGGCCGGCGCCACCAGCCACATCGAGATCTCCCAGCAGGACCTGAACGGCACCTGCCCGCCGCTGCCGCGCTACGACCTGCGCCTCTACGACCTGCTCGCCGCCAAGCTCGCCGCCGACGTGAAGGTGCGCATCGTGGTGAGCGACCCGGCCAACCGCGGCACGGTCGGCAGCGGCGGCTACTCGCAGATCAAATCCCTCTCCGAGATCAGCGACGCGCTCCAGGCCCGGCTGGCGGCCCGGACCGGCGACGCGTCCGGCGCGAGGGCCACCATGTGCCGGAACCTCCAGCTCGCCTCCTTCCGCGCGGCGCCGACCGCGACCTGGGCCGACGGTCACCCGTACGCACTGCACCACAAGGTCGTCGCGGTCGACGGCTCGGCGTTCTTCGTCGGCTCGAAGAACCTCTACCCCGCCTGGCTGCAGGACTTCGGCTACCTGGTGGAGAGCCCGGACGCGGCCGCCCAGCTCGACGCGAACCTGCTGGCACCCGAGTGGCGCTACTCGCAGGCCGCCGCCACGGTCGACCACACCCGCGGCATCTGCCCGAACTGAGCGCGTTCTCCGTCCGTCAGGATCTTCCGGGGCCGCCGACGTCTCAGCACCTCGGGGCGCCGGACGGTCCTGCCGACGTCGTAGCGGGGTGCCCGGTGTCCGTTCTCGGCGCTGGGTGTCCGTTCTCGGCACCGGGTGTCCGCTCTCGGCGCTGGGTGCGGCCTTCGAACGGCAGCACCGAGAGGACGCCCGTCCCCGGCTACCAGGCGGCGGTCCGGAGGACGTGCGCGGCGATGTCCTGAACCGATCGGCCGTCGGTCGGGATGCGGACCGTACCGGCCGGGGCCTGCTCGTCCAACTGTCGTGCCATCCGCAGGCTGCGCTCGATGTGGGCGCTCAGTTGGGATCCGATCTCCCGTTGGGCGAGACGCCCGCGCACGGTCGCCTCCTCGGCAGTGAGCAGCACGCAGGTGGCTCTGGTCCCCCGGCCGCCCATGGCCCGGCTGATCATCGGCGCTTCGAGGATGCTCACCGTGTCGGTGTAGATGAGGCGGTGCTGGCCGAGCGCCGCGTAGTTCGACCAGAGCGCGGCGATGTTCCGTTCGGTGATCGCCGAGCGGTGGGGGTCGCCGACGGGGGCGGGGTGGATCTGGTCCATGAAGTCGCCCTCGATCAGGCAGTGCGCCGTGCTCGTCTCCTGCAGCACTGCCGACACCTCCCAGCCGACCGTCGTCTTTCCGACGCCCGCACCACCACCGATGAGCAACAGTTCGTAGGCCATGGCGGGCCATCATGGCAGGCCCAGGCCGCCGCCGCGATGGGAATTCGGCGGGCCCGCCAGGGTTCGCCGTCAGAGTTCGCCCGCCAGGATCCGGCGCTCCTTCTGCGGATCGATGCCGAGCACGTCGCCCTGTAGACCCTGGGTGTAGGGCTCCTCGCCCGGGCCGCGTTCCTGCAGCCAGGCCCAGGTGTCATGCACCGTCTCGGCGAGCGGGCGACAGCGCAGCCCGGCCGCCGCAGCTGCCCGGGAGTCCGCCCGCCAGATCGCGCCGGCGCTCCCGCTGTCATCGAACTCCGGGTACCAGAGTGGGAGTTCGCTCCACGGCCGGACGCCGGCCGCGCGCAGCCGCTGGTCCTCAACCCAGACCAGTTCGGCGTTCGAACCGCTGGCCGCCGCACAGGCCGTGAGCAGTTCGCCGTAGGTGCTCGACCCCGGCAGCGAGGTGGTCACGAACCGGCCGCCGACGCCGCGTTCCCCCAGGTCCAGCCCGAAGGCGGCGAAGTCCCTGGCATCGACCAGTTGGATCGGCAGGTCCGGCCTGCCGGGGGCCAGCACGCGCCCGCCGCGCGCCGTCCGCTCCAACCACCAGGGCAGCCGCCCGATGCTCTCGTGCGGGCCGATCAGCAGACCGCAGTTGAGGACGGTCGATCGATCGGCGCCGAACTGTTCGAGCACCGACCGCTCGCAGCCCGCCTTGAGCGCGGTGCTGAATGGCAGGCCGGGCGGCGAGTCGGCCGGGCAGTCGTGCAGCGGCGAGTCCTCGTCGACCGGCCGGTCGGGCCATCGGGCGAAGGCGTGGACCGAGGAGACGAAGACGTAGTGGCTCGCGTGCTCGCGCAGCAACCGGGCCGAGGTGGCGACGGCGTGCGGCTGCTGGCCGCTGGTGTCGATCACCGCCTCCCAGGCCCGGTCGGGGCCCGGCGCCCGCTCGACCAGCGCGGCCAGGTCACCGGCATTGTGGCGGTCGCCGCGCACCGTCACGGTGCCCGGCAGGTCGGGTCCGGAACGGCCTCGGTTGAACACGGTGACCTCGTGGCCCCGGGCCAGGGCCTCCGTGACGAAGGCGCGGCCGAGGAACACCGACCCGCCGAGAACGAGGATTCGCATGTGACGATCGTGCCCCGGAGGCCGTGCCGCAGAACCGTGCGGCATCCGGCGGGTTCTCCCGGTCCCGCTGAGTGGCCGAGGCCCAGACCGGGCCAGGCCGGGCCGGGCCGGGCCGTAGCCGTGGCAGCGGCAGCGGCGGTGACGCGTGCCGTGTCCGTGGGCGAGCTCGTCGCCGCACTGCGGGGGGGTGGTCAGCGGCAGGGGGGATCGCTTGGGGACGGTCCGGGGGCCGGGAGAGGAGAGCCCGGCGCGGGCGAGGTGCAGGAGGCCAGTTCCCGAAGCAGCTCGGCGCGCAGTTCGAGGTCCGGGCCGGGGTCGGCGGCGAGTGCGCGGGTGGAGTCGATGGATTCCATGCATCCGGGCTCTCTCTCGCGCGGTATCCGGCATACGCCCGCGGACTCGTTGCGACCGATCCGGGCCGATCCGGATACTCGGTGCGCAAGCCGGCGCAAGCCGGCGCAAGCCGGCGCGGGCCTGCGCGGGCCTGCGCGGGCCTGCGCGGCCGCCGTCGTCGAGGAAACGAGGAACGCGTGCGAATGATCGCCGTCGAAGAGCACTTCCTGCCGTCCGAGCACGGAAAGGAGGTGATGGCCGGGTATGGCCTGCCACCCGCTGCGGCGGGCCCGTTGGCGGATCTCGGCGCGGGTCGGATAGCGGTCATGGATGCGGCCGGCATCGATGTCCAGGTGCTGTCGGTGGTCGCTCCGGCCGCTCAGGAAGTACCTCGTCCGCGTGCGGTTGACCTGGCGCGGGCGCTGAACGACCGGGCGGCAGAGGCGATCCGGCAGTACCCGGGGCGATTCCGCGCGCTGGCGAGTCTGCCCATGCCCGTCCCTGAAGCCGCCGCAGCCGAAGCCTTCCGTGCGGTGCGCGATCTGGGGTTCTGCGGAGTCATCATCAACGGCCATACCGGTGGCCGATTCCTCGACAGCGCCGAGTTCGAACCGGTCCTCGCGGCGGCGGAGGAGCTCGGGGTCCCCGTATACCTGCACCCGACATATCCGCCGGCTGCTGTCATCAAGGCATACGGAGCAGGTCTCGACCCGGCTGTCGCTGCGTTGTTGGTGACAGCAGGGTGGGGCTGGCACGCCGAGACCGGGATGCACGTCCTGCGCATGGTGCTGGGCGGTGTGTTCGACCGGCACCCGCGTCTGCAGGTCATTGTCGGGCACATGGGGGAGAACCTGCCGTTCTCCCTGCTGCGTGCCGATGAGGTCCTCAGCCGTCTGCGGCCGGGGCACGAGTCCGTCGCCGACACGGTGCGCTCCCACGTCCACCTCACGATCAGCGGGTACACCACCGTCGCTCCCCTGCAATGTGCGCTGACGGTGTTCGGAGCCGACCGGCTGATGTTCTCCACGGACTATCCCTTCGGAGACCCCGTCCAACACGCCACGTTCCTGCAAACCGCTCCGCTCAGCCCCGAGGACCGCGACAAGATCGCACACACCAACGCTGAACGCCTTTTCAACATCTGAGACTTGATGTCGCCCTTCCAGGTGGCAGTGGCCGACGCGGCGCCAGCACGGGTTCTCCACCCATCCCCTTCGATCAAACACGAAGGCGCCTCATGCAAGTGACCCACCACCGAAACACCAGGGGCGGCACGCCACTCGTGAGCAGACCGCACAGACCGCAAAACAGCAGGCTGGCACGGCGCCGGGCACCAGAACGGCGTCCTGCCCGGGCGGTTCCCCGCAGGCCCGACGCCGCGCGCTCCGCTCAATGGAGAGTGCCTCCGATCCCCGGTACACCCGCTTCCTCCACACCGAGTCAACCGATCAGCTCGAACCGACGCCGAAGGTCCGCAGTTCGTAGTAGTCGCCGCTGTACGTGCCGTCGGGTCCCTTCTGGAGCATGAAGGCCACCGGGCCGGAGCGGTGGAGCGGGCTGTCGATGGGGGCCCGGCGGCGAAGGCGGTGTCCACTCTGGGCTTCATGGCGTCCAGCCAGGTCTTGGTGGACTCCGGTTCCGCTCCTGGGTGATCCAGGCCGGCACAATCATGGAGGAAATCGGCTTGCTTCGCGGCGGTGGCCGTCACGTGGCAGGACCAGGTCGTCAAGTCGCCGTCGATGGTCCACGCCGCGGCGATCCACATCGCGGTGTTCCCGTCCTGCTTGACGCCCGAGGCGTGCCAGACCGTCGGCCGGCCGGGGAAGTCGACCTTCTCCCGGGCCTTCATGGTGATGCCCCAGGTGGTGGCCAGGTGGTTCAGATACGACTCGCCGGTGTACCCGGGCTCGATCACCTGGCTCCTGACCGTCGGAGCCTCGGCGGCGGCCACCGGCTCGGTGGGCCAGTCCGCCGGACTCCCCACGCTCGGGGCGGCGCTGGAGGGTGCTGCCGTGCCAGCCGGGGGCGGTAGGTCCGGGCCTTCGCCTGGGCCGAGCCGAGTGGCGGCTTCGACTCCGGGCCGGTGCGGCTCCTTGCCGTGCGAGGACGAACAACTGGCCAGGACGGCGAGGGTCGCTGCGGTCACGGCAAGGCGCGTCAGGGGGTGAGCGGCACTCAAGAACGGCTCTTTCGGGCTGAGGTGTCGCGCGGTCGACCAGGACGGCCCCGCTCGCCGACGCGAACGACGCCCTGGTCCCGCTTTGGGGGTCGTGATCCTAGCCGCCGCGATCGCCCTGCTGGCGGGTGCGACCGCGCTCCTCCTCAGCCGACGGCGGCGTCTGGAGGGCCGGCCGCAGGCCGAGCGGCTCTGGAACCAGGCCTGGTACTGCGCCCGGTGCGGCACCGCTCACTTCCCGCCCACCGCCGGGCAGGGCACCCAGGCACTCGTCCTCGCGGACTTCCGCAAGGCGGTCTGAACGGCCGGCGGCTACGGCGACCTCGCCGAGCAGTACCGGCCGTAGGCACACGTCCGCCCGGCCTGGCCCGGCTGGGGCGGGCGTGCGTCTGCGGGGCGGGTGAGGCGGTTCGTGCTGGTGGGGCCGTGTCAGCGGGAGGGGCCGATGCCCCAGGCGGCGGCCCGGGCGGCCGCGGCCGCGCGGTTGGGCAGGTCGAGCTTGGCGAGGATGTGCTCGATGTGGGTTCCCACCGTGCGGGGCGTGATGTGCAGGCGCTCGGCGATCTGCCGGTTGGTGCGGCCGGCGGTCAGTTCGGCCAGCACCTGGAGTTCGCGTGGCGAGAGCCCGCCGGGCCGGGGCGCGTTCGCGGCCGGGCCGGGCGTGGCGAGCGCCTCGGGTGGCGGGCCCGCGTGGGCGGTGACGGCCGCCGCGAGGGCCTCGGTGAGGAGGGTGACCACGGCGCGCGCCGGATCGGGCGCGCGCCGCGGCCCGCGGGTGCTGACGTTCAGCATGCCGACGTACCGGCCGTCGGCGGCGAAGAGGCACTGGGCCACGCCGTCCTCGATACCGAGGGGGCACAGCACCTCCCGGAAGCCCGGGGATGCCGCCAGGAGCCGCCCGGGAACGTCCCCGAGCCACAGGGCGCCCCGGGCCAGCCTGCGGAGCACCGGGAACACCGGGTCGCGGTGCAGGCGGGTCTCGATGTAGGCCGTGGCGTCGTCCGGGTAGCTCCCGGCCAGGGTGGTGTGGCGCCGGCGCAGCGGATCCCACCTGGTCAGGGAGGCGTGGTCGTACTCCACCACCTCCGACAGCGCCGCCAGGACCGCGTCGACGCCGCCCGCACCGCTCGTGGCGCTCCTGGCGGCCTCGCGCACGCGCAGGGCCGCCTCCAGGATGTCCGCACCGCCGCGCCGTGTTGCCATCATCCAAGGATGATCATGTGCCCGGGTTGCGTCAATCGCGCAGGGTGTCGTGCACGACCTGCCCGTCCACGACGGTCAGGACGACGGGCATCGCCGGGATGTCGTGGGCATCGGCGGCGAGCAGGTCCCCGTCCAGCACGCAGAGGTCGGCGACCTTGCCCACCTCCAGGGAGCCCTTCCAGTCGTCGGCGAAGTCCTGCCAGGCCGCGTCGATGGTGTAGGTGCGGATCGCCTCGGCCAGACCGATGCGCTGCTCGGGACCGCTGACCCGGCCGTCGGCCTTCGACTCGCGCAGCACCATGGTCGCCACGCCCTGGCGCCAGTCCGGGAACGTGACCGGGGCGTCCGACCCGCTCGCGACCCGCACCCCGGCGTCGATGGCGTCCCGGTAGGGCCAGGCGTAGGCGGCTCGCTCGGCGCCGACGAAGTCCTCCTCCATGTCGGCGACGGTCCACTTGATGGTGGGGTTCATGTTGACGCCGAAGCCGTGCGCGGCCAGCACCTTCATGCCGTACGCGGTGAGGAAGTCGCCGTGGATGACGTAGTGGCGGGCATCTGGCCGCGGGTGCTCGACTATGGCCGCGGCGAAGGCGTCCGCGACGGTGTCGATGGCCCGGTCGCCGGTGACGTGGACGCCCACCTGGTGCCCGGCGGCGTGGGCGTGTCGGATGATGGCGGCGATCTCGGCACTGCGCTCGGTGTCGCTCCGGCCGCCGACGCACAGCGAGCCGCAGCCGCCGCCGACGTACGGCTCGTGCATCCAGGCCGTCATGTTGGGCACGACACCGTCGGCGAAGACCTTGACGCCGTGGATCGCGAGGCGGCGCGGATCGGCGCCGCCGGAGACGGCGGGCTCGAAGGGTGCGCCGGGTACGCCGGACCCGCCGGGTTCGCCGACGGCCGTGAGCGCGGCGAGGCCGCGGGTGAACTCCTCGGTGGTGCTGGCCATTCCGGTGGGCAGGAGCAGGACGCCGACGCGGGCGGTCAGTTCACCGTCGGCCAGCAGCCGGCGGTAGACGTCGAGGGTCTCCGTGCCGAGCGCGCCCCGCATGATGCCGTCGCCGCCGGGGCCGAGCCCGGGCTCGGTGTAGCTGGTCACGCCGAGCCGGGCGAGCGTGGCGAGGGCCGACCTGACCGCGTCGGTCCGTTCCTGTCGGCTGAGCGCCGGCAGCGCGTTCTGGACGAGGTCCTGGGCGCCCTCGTGGAGCAGCCCGGTGGGCTCCCCCGCCTCGTCCACGACGATGGCCCCGCCGGGCGGCGCGACGGTGTGCCGGTCGATCCCGATCAGCTCCAGCGCCTTGGAGTTGACCCAGGTGGCGTGCCCGGAGAAGGAGTACAGGACGACCGGGTGGTCCGGGCTCACGGCGTCGAGGTCGCGCCGCGAGGGCAGCCGCGACGGATCGGCGACGCACTCGTCGAGGTAGCCGGTGTCCCAGCCGTGCCCCGTGATCCACTGCCCGCCCGGGACCCGGCCGACGGCCTCCCGCACCGCCTCGGCCACGTCCGCGAGGGAGGACACGGCGGGGTGGCCGAGGTGGAGGGAGAGCGGCGGCGACGCCATGCCGAAGGCACATCCGTGCAGATGCGAGTCGTTGATGCCGGGAAGCAGCGTCGCCCCCCGCAGATCGACGACCCGGGTGCCCGGTCCGATGAGCGGTGCGACGTCGTCGCGCCCGCCGACGGCACTGATGAGCCCGCCGGTCACCGCCAGGGCCGAGGCGACGGAGAACTCCGCATCGACCGTGACCACCTGCCCGTCGAGAAACACCAGGTCCGCATACGTGTGCACAGAAAGGCCCCTTTCGAAGACCGGGCGCACCACGGCCGCCCGGAAACGCTCTCCCGAGGACTATGTCCGCGCACCCGTCCCTCGCACATCGGTCATCCCACCGATACACGCTCCTCCGGTAGCGGGGTGACACCCCACGGGTCAGGGCGGGGCCGTTGCAGGGGCTACATGGTCCAGCGGATGGTCAACGGCTTGCCGTAGCCCGCGAGGCCTCGAAGGAGCAGCTCACCCAGGACGATTCCGCTGTCGGTGACAAAGAACGGCATGGAGTACGGGAAGTCCTTCGACCACTCGGGAAGCGCGATGACGGACCCGTCGGGGTTCCAGCGCTGCGCGTAGAGCTGGGCGCGGGCCGGCCACGGGTCACTGGTGTACCCGACGATGACGCCCTGGTCGTTGATACCGGTGGCGACGCTCGTGAGCGTGGTCGGCGCGAGCGGCAAAGGCGTGCCGTCGACGGCCCAGCGCGCTGCCTGTCCTCCCAGGCTGCCCACCACCGTGCCCGCGTTGTTCACGGCCTTCGCCTGGCTGCCCGCGCCCAGGTCGGAGACGGCGCCGGCGGCGTTCCAGACGAGGGCGTGGTCCGCGCCCGGCTCACCGCCCGGCCGGCCGGCCCCGATCACGACGCCGGAGTCGGTGATGCGGGCCGCGCTGCTGGTCACGTAGCCCGCCGGCACGTCGAGCGCGGTGACGGTCCCATCGGGGCTCCACGCCACCGCCCGCCGGGAGACGATACCGCCGGCCGGGTACGAGTAGCCGACCGCCGTACCCGAGCTGTTGACGGCGACGGCCTCGCTCTCGGTGTCACCCGGCAGCGGCGGCAGGACGACGGGGGCACCGCTCGGCGGCCACGCAACGGCGTGCTTCGCGGTCGCCGCGCCCCAGGAGGACCCCACCGCGGTGCCGTTGTCACCGATCGCGGCGGGGGCCGCCGTCGTGTCGCCGGGCAGCGGAAGCAGTTCGGTCGGTGTGGACGGGGAAGTCCATCGCACCGCGTGCTGCCGGCCCCCGACCTGCGCGGCGGAAGTCCCCACCACGGTACGGGCGTTGTTGATCCCGACCGGACTACCACCGGCGTCCCCCGGCAGCAGCGCGAGTGGTTCGGTCGACCAGTCCGCCCTCCAGAGCAACATGTACGTCCTGATGTTCTCGTTACGGGTGAGGTCCCCCACGATGACGAAGGAGACGCTGTCCCCGTTGCCGTTGGCGGCCTTGAGCTCACTGGAGTAGGTACCGGGCTCGATGGGCGGCGACCCGACCGAGATACCCCCGGGGTAAGGGTTGGCGGCCGCCGCCGGTGCCGAACCCACGGCCAGGGCCGCGGCCGTGGCGGCGGCGACGGCCGCCGCGACTGTGCGAGAGGTGCGCTTGCTCATGGGATGTGCAGCTCCTGTCTCTCGTTGACGTCACGGAGGCACCGTCGAGCCGATGGCACGCCGCTTCCCCGCCCCCGTGCCGCGCACCAGTCTCCGCCAGCCCGGCCGGGACGCGCAGCCCGATCGGTGATTTGCCCCCGACCGGTTCGTCACCGGATCAGCGCGAACTCGCCGACAGAACACGGATGTTGCGGCGCCGGAGGGCGGCTTGCGGCCGGACCCTGAGGAACGAGGGGCAGGTGTCCCGCTATGGTCGGCTGGGCACTCGGGATCCGGGGTACCGGTCATCGACGGAAGCGGGGCTGGAATCGTCATGGTCAGGTCTGTGGTGCGGTTGATCACCGGGGCACCGGGGGCGGGCAAGTCGACACTTCTGGGTCGGCTGCGGGAACGGCCGGTCACGGTGGTCGACTTCGACGAACTGCCCGACGACGACGGTCGGTTGCTCGGTATCGACATCACCTCCCCGGACGCGTCCGGCATCTGGCCCGACTACAACCGCCTGTGGGTGCGGATCGCGGGCATGCTCGCGCGGGGAGGCGGGCCCGTCCTGGTGTCCTGCCCCATCACCCCGGCCGAGTGGGAGGCCGCCGCGGCCGATGTGCCGGACGCCCCGGAGGTCGTCTGGGCGCGGCTGGACTGCGCGGACCACGACCGCCGCGTCCGTTTGGCCGCCCGCGGCTGGAGCGCGGAGCAGGTCGAGGAAGCCGTCCGGGACGCCGACGAACTGCGCGAACTCGTCCCCACGGCCTTCACCAGCTCCGACCGTGCCCCGGTGGAGGTCGCCGAGGACATCCTGCGGTGGATCACCGACTCCCCCAACGCCTGACCCGGCGACGATCGGAGCCGATTCCCTTCCCCCGGCCGGGTCGACCACGGCGACCGCTGCCGGCGGCTGCACGACCGGCGGCGGTGACCCCCGGCAGCCGGCCGTCGGCCGTCGGTTGTTGGGTGTTGGGTCTTGGGTGTTGGGTGTTGGGTTGACGAGATCGTTCGTGCCCGGGAGCATGTGTCGCCGCGTGCGTGCGCGGGTGTGTGCAGACCGGATTCGTGGGGTGTGGGGTCATGAGGTTCGTGGTGTCCGAGCGGTGCGTGGGAAGGATCGGGCCGGCCGTCGGCGCGGTGCTGGTGTTGGCGGCCTGCGCGGTAGGCGGGGGCGATGGAGCGTCGGCCGGTTGGTCGGGGGTCGGCAAGCAGGCGTACGGCCCGGCCCCCACCGAGGCGGTCGACTCCCTCAACTCCGTCGGCTCCCTCAACTCCGTCGGCTCCGTCGGCTCCGTCAGGGCCGTCAGGGCCGCGTTCGGCAGGGCTACCGGGACCATGGACCTCACCGGGCCCGGCGCTGCGTCCGGCCCGGTGGCCGAGGTCCGGCAGGCCGGCGCGCCCGCGACCACCCTCTCGATCACGGAGGGCGAGGTCGGCGAGGTGGGTCCGCACGGGACGATCACCTACCCGTCGGTGACCAGCTGCCTGGTCGTCACCGTCTACCTGCGGGACGGCGGCAAGGTCGGCGGCCATGCCAGCCTGTTCCAGGTCCCGGGGAAGTACTACTCGGACGAGGTCCTGCCGGCCATCAAGCGTGCCGTCGGTGGCCGACGGGTGGCGGCCGTCGACGTCAGCGGGGCCGTCGGGGCCTGGAACCCCTCCTACTTTCAGAAGGCCATCGAGCGGTACACCGACGGGTCGGTCCCCGAGCCGACGGGCGACGCGAAGGGGATCGGTGACGTGGTGGCCAAGATCCTGGGCCGACAGGGCAAGGAGGTCACCGTCCGGGACGTGCCGGACGGCGACATCACCAGGTGAGCACCGCGTCGACGGCCCTGCCCCGTACACGGGGGGAATGACCACGGCCCGCGCACCATAGCCCCTGAGGAGAACGAACCGACGGGGCACCGACCACCGGGGCGCGGGCCCGGCCTTCGGCGGGACGGGGCACCCGCCGGTCCCACTCAGAGCGCCAGTTCGACGAGGCCTGCGAGCAAGCCGACGACGATGCCCAGGACCGCCACGGCCGTAAGCCCGATGAGGAGGCCGACCACCAGGGTCATGGCCTCCGGGGCCTCACCACGCCGGACTCCGACCAGCAGCCAGCCGGCCGGCACCGCGCCCAGTACGAGAATCATGCCCGCGCCGATGCCGTACTTCACGGCGGGCGCCGACGACGGCTCGTAGGCCACGCCCCGCACCAGCCGCACCGGGAGCCGGGTGCCGGCCCGGTGCTTGCCGGTCGTGCCGTTCACCACGATCGGGCGGGCCTCGCCCGCGGAGGCGCCGGCCGGCGTGAACCGCCCCTGGCAGTCGGTGCCGTCGCTGTTGCCCTCGCTGTCGGACACCTCGTAGCACCGGTCCACCAGCACCACGCCGTCTGGCGGGCCCAGCCCCATGGCCGCGCCCATCCGCTCCGCGCTCAGCCACCAGGCCAGCCACACCGCCCCGGTCAGGAGCGCCACCGCCAGCATCCCCGCCGCCACACGCACCGCCGCACGCGCTGCCACACCCCACACGCCGCCTCCCCGCGCACGCACCACGACCGCCGCCCACCGTTGTTGCTGCTGCGCCCACCGCCCCCGCCACGAAGCCGCACGAGCCGTACGAGCCGCACGAGCCGCGCCCGCGGTGCGGGGCCTGCCCGACCGCCGGGACCGGTACGGCCAACTGAGGATGTCAGCAAGGCAGTTGGCACGCAATGCCCCACCCGGTCCCGGCGGCACCCGATGCCGATGAACGACGCGGTGCCGGACGGGCGCGCCCGTGCGCACGTGGAGGCGGTGTCGGCGCGGCGGAGGCCGCGGCCCAGTCCGCTCTTCTCCTCAGCTCGGCGCGGGCGCCGCACCGTCGAGGACGAGGTCGATGATCCGCCGGCTTGCCCGTTCCGGGTCCAGCTGGTCGGTGCTGCCCGATGCCATGCGGGCGAGGAGGGGGGACACGAGGAGTTCGGAGACCAGGTCGAGGTCGATGTCGGGGCGGATCTCTCCTCGTTCCACGCCGCGTCGCAGGACATGGTTCATGGCATTCCGGCGGGGAGTGACGATCTCTTCGAAGTAACGGCTGTGCAGCCGCGGGAAGGTTGCCGCCTCGGCGTTGAGAGCGCGCAGCATGCTGCTGGCCCGTTCGTCGACGACGCGCTCGGCCAGGGCCTGGAGAAGGACCGCGAGGTCGGCGCGGGTGTCGGCGCGGGTGTCGGCGCGGGTGTCGGCGCCGGCCGGCAAGGGCCGCGGTTCGTTGATCGTCTCCAGCACGTCGAGGTAGAGCTCGTCCTTGGTCTTCCAGCGCCGGTAGACGCTGTTGCGCGAGACCCCGGCCTGCTTGGCGATGGTCACCAGCGACAGGCCGGTGAGGGTGGCGCCCGAGGCGACCATGCCGAGGACCGCATCGATGATGGCCGTGTCGGTGGCGGGGTCACGCTGCCGGCCCCCGCGGCGGCTGGGGAGTTCCGTGGTCACGCCGGTAACGATACAGGCCTGTTGCGTTAGGGGGCCGCCAGCAGGCAATAATGGAACAGAGCTGTTCTGTTTCCTTTGGAGGGTCCATGCCCGTGCCAGGTCCCATCGCTCCCGCCACCAGGGCCGACAGCAGGACCGCTTCGTCCGCTGCCGCCCCGACGCCACCGCCCGCACGCGTCCCCGTCCTGATCGTGGGCGGCAGCATCGTCGGGGCTTCGGCCGCCCTGTTCCTCGCGGCCCGGGGCATCACCCCCGTCCTGGTCGAGAAGCACTCCGCGGTCTCGACCAGGCTGCGCGCCAAGCTGTTCTATCCGCGAACGATGGAGGCCTACCGCTCGGTCGGGGCCGACCAGGACGTCTACGCCGTCCAGCACCGACTCCCACCGGCCGACCACGCCGCGGTGGTCGCCTCGCTCAACGGCCCGGAGCTGCGGCGCTGGCGGCTACCGGCCGCAGCGGACTTCAGCCGCCTCTCGCCCTGCCCCAGCGCCTTCGTCAAACAGGCCGACCTGGAGGAGGTCGTCCGCGCCCACGCCCTTGCGGCCGGCGCCGACCTGCGCCTCGGCCACCGCCTTCTCGAACTGCGCCGCCACGACGACCACACCGTGGCCCGGATCCGCGGCGCCGACGGCGCCACCTACACCGTGGCCGCCGACTACCTGCTGGCCGCGGACGGCAACGGCAGCGCCGTCCGCGAGCACCTGGGCATCGGCCGCAGCGGCACCGAGGTGGTCGCGGACGTCATGGAGATCGGCTTCGAAGCCGACCTGCGTCAGGTGCTCGACGGCCGCCGGCTCGCCCTCGCCTTCACCGGCCCACCCGAGCACGCGTTCCTGAGTTGGAACACGGCGCAGGACCGCGGGACGGTGTCGGTGACCTACGACCCCGACACCACGGATCCAGCCGCGTTCGACGTCCAGCGCTGCCGCGGCATCGTCTCGCGCGCGCTCGGCCTGGCCCCATCGCACTTCACGCTCACCGGACACCGGCCCTGGCAGATGGGCGGCTGGCTGGCCGACTCCTACCGCGCCGGCCGCGTCTTCCTGCTCGGCGACGCGGCCCACGTCACCCCGCCGACCGGCGGATTCGGGGCCAACACCGGCATCCAGGACGCCTGGAACCTCACCACCAAACTCGTCTCGGTCCTGCGCGGCCACGCCGACCCGCAGCTGCTGGACGACTACGAAACCGAGCGCCGCGCAGTGGGCCGGATCACCGTGGACCAGGCACTCCTGCGCGCCCGCGACCGCGCCCGGGCCCCGATCGAGGACCGCCCGCTGCTCAGCGAGGCGGCAGTGGCCATCGGCTACCGCTACCCCGTCCCCGGCGACGACCCGGCCGCCGCCCTCCCGGCGGCCGACGAGCCGGAACGCTGGCACGGCGAGCCCGGCACCCGGCTGCCGCACCTGCCGCTCCCCGACACGGACCGGCCCCGCTCCACGCTCGACCTGGTCCGCGCCGGCCGCTACCTGGTTCTCGCCGGACCCGAAGGACACCCCTGGATCCGGGCCGCACGCGAGCTGGATCCGCACAACGCCTTCCTCGACACGGCACTCCTGCCCCGCCGGATCGCCCCGGCAACGGAACGGCCCGCCGACACCTGCGGCATCGGCGACCACGGCGCCCTGCTGGTCCGTCCCGACCACGTGATCGCCTGGCGCACCGCCCACGCCGCCCCGGCCCCCCTCACACTCCTCGCCGCCGCCACGCGACGGGCATTGGGAGCCGACCGCCCCTCAGCACGCTGAGGCGGCTTCGACCGGCGGCCGCAACCACGGTGCCGAGGCAGCGGAGTGCTCTACCGGTCGCGCCGAGGGCCGGGCGTCGTCGGGCGGCTGAGTGCCACGGCGGCCTGGACGGTGTTCGCCTGGTGCTCGGCCTGGCGGGCGACGGGCAGCCAGGTCGGCTGGAAGCGCCGCTGGTACTGGGCGCACCAGTCCTGGAGGAGGTGGTCGAGTCGGGCGGTGGCCGGTGTGGTGGGTGCCTTGGCCGCCTCGGCGGCGCGGCGGAGCAGCGCCGCCGCGCGGACCGGGATCCGGTGGGCCCACAGTTCGATGCCGGCGAGTTTCGCCTCCGTCATGGGCGTCGGGTGGAGGAGGCGCTGTCCGGCGGCCCGCGGGTCCCATGCGTGGGCCAGTTGTCGCGCTGCCGTCAGCGGCGTGCGCGCAGCCCGGAGCAGGGCGGTGTCGTCCAGGTGGGGCAGAGCTTCGTCCATCAGGTCGGTGAGCAGGCGCCCTCGCTCCCGGACCTGGCCGGCGCAGGCGGTCAGGCGCGCGTAGGGGTCGTCGGCCGGGCGGGTGTCCCCGAGGTGGGCGCCGGCCCAGGCCGGCGTCTCGACGATGACCGTCTCGCCGCCGTAGCGCTGGGGGGCGAACCAGGTGGTGGCGCGGACGCCTCCTGTCTCCTGCTGGGGCTGGGCGGTGTGAGGTTGGCCGGTGTGAGGTTGGCCGGGGCGAGGTTGGCCGGGGCGAGGTTGGCCGGGGCGAGGTTGGCCGGGGCGAGGTGGCGCCAGCATTCCGGTGCTGCTTTCCTGCTGGTCGATGTGGTGCGGCGCCATCATGAAGACGCCCGGGCCCGCTTCGCGCAGCCAGAAGGCGTCGTAGGGGCCGGTCTCGACCGGGATCCCCAGTCCGGCGGCGGAGTTCGCGAACGGCTCGGCGAGGCCGGCCGGATCGCAGGTCGACTGGAGGAAGGTCCCGCCGACGTCGGCGCTGTGGAGGGAGAACTGGAGGGACGGCCGGAGGTCGTCGATCAGGTCGAGGAGGATCCGGCTCTCGGGAAGTCTCCCGCCGATCGCCGGCGCCCACTCGGGCTGCTCCTCGGCGGCGGGGCGGAAGTAGTGCTCGAAGTACTCGGGCAGGCTTCGGGTGCCGGCGCCGGCCTCTGCGAGGCGTGCTCCGTCGGGGTCGAGGCAGAGCAGGAAGTTCCAGGTCACCGCCTGGTGCAGAGACGGCTGCGCGAGGACGCGGTGGGCCAGTTCCACGATGCCGGCGCGGCCGGAGAACTCGTCGGCGTGCGCACCCGTCACGATCAGCACGTTGGCGGTGGCGGCGGCGTGGCCGATCGTCAGGAGCACCAGCGGCCGGCCGGCGCGGGAGGTTCCGACGGGGCGCGCGCGGCAGAGCTCCGGGTGTCTGGCGGCCAGCAGGTGTGCTGTGTCGGCGAGTTCTTCCAGCGTGGGGTACCGGTCATGAAGCAGGACCGCCCTGCCGGCGCTGGTCGACGTATCGGTCAACATCGGTGCCCTCCCTTGTCTGACCGTCCAGTCTCGCGCCAAAAGCGGCGGCCTGCACCTCGTGGTGCAGGCCGCCGCCCGGTGTGCGCGGCGTTGTCAGGCCGCGGTCCTCAAGTCCCGCCGTCGGCCCCGGTTCGCGTCCAGGTGAGCCGGTCGGTGAGCGGTTACCAGCTTCCCTTGAGGGGGATCCAGCCCGGGTTGCCGAACGTCGTGGTCACGGCGGCGGTGCTGTTGTCGTTGGTGAGGTAGAACGTCGCGGTGGCCGGGTCGTAGCCGCCGACGCTGTCCTTGCCGGAGCCGTTCCAGTCTCCGACGAGGGGCTTCCAGCCGGGGTTGCCGAACTTGGTGGTCACGGCGGTGGTGCTGTTGTCGTTGCTGAGGTAGAAGGTCTGGGTGTTCGGGTCGTAGGCGCCGATGCTGGTGACGCCGTCGCCGTTCCAGTCGCCGACCAGCGGGGTCCACCCCGGGTTGCCGAACTTCGCCGAGCCCGCGACGGTGCTGTTGTCGTTGCTCTCGTAGAAGGTGGCGGTGGCCGGGTCGTACGCGCCGATGCTGTCCTTGCCGTCCTTGTTCCAGTCGCCGACCAACGGGATCCAGCCGGGGTTGCCGAACTTCGCGGTCACGGCGGTGGTGCTGTTGTCGTTGCTGAGGTAGAACGTGGCGGTGCTGGGGTCGTACGCGCCGACACTGGCGACGCCGTCGCCGTTCCAGTCGCCGACCAGCGGGATCCAGCCCGCGTTACCGAACTTCACCGAGCCCGCAACCGTGCTGTTGTCGTTGCTCTCGTAGAAGGTCTGGGTCGCCGGGTCGTACGCGCCGATCCGGTCCGAGTACGGCTTGGCGTGGTCGGTGCTCAGGCCCGCGTTGCAGTTGGGCCAGGCACCCGGGCCCTGGCCGGCGAGGATCTTCTCCGCTACGAGGATCTGCTGCTTCTTGGAGGCGAGGTCGGGCCGGGAGGCGTAGGCCACGCCGCCGTAGGCCTTCCAGGTGGGCAGTGTGATCTGCAGGCCGCCGTAGTTGCCGTTGTTGGTGTTGATGCTCCAGTTTCCGGTGCTCTCGCACTGGGCGACCTTGTCCCAGGTGGCCACCGAGGCGGCTTGGGCCGGTGCCTGGGAGGCGACGGACAGGACGGCCGCCCCCAGGGCGACAGCGGCGAGCGAGCGGGTGCGACGGGTGTGACCGGTCTGACGGGCGGTCGACTTGTTCTCGGGCATGCTCGACTGACTTCCTCTCGTGTCGGTTGGGGGCGGACTACCAGCGGCCGGCGATCGGGACGTCGCCGGGGCTGCCGTAGACGAAGCTGGTGGCGGTGGTGCTGTTGTCGTTGCTGAGGTAGAAGGTCTGGGTGTTCGGGTCGTAGGCACCGATGCTGGTGACGCCGTCGTTGTTCCAGTCGCCGACCAGCGGGGTCCAGCCCGCGTTACCGAACTTCACCGAGCCCGCGACGGTGCTGTTGTCGTTGCTCTCGTAGAAGGTCTGGGTCGCCGGGTCGTAGGCACCGATGCTGTCCTTGCCGTCCTTGTTCCAGTCGCCGACCAGCGGGATCCAACCCGGGTTGCCGAACTTCGCGGTCACTGCGGCGGTGCTGTTGTCATTGCTGAGGTAGAACGTGGCAGTGGCGGGGTCGTACGCGCCGACGCTGTCCTTGCCGGAGCCGTTCCAGTCACCGACCAGCGGGATCCAGCCGGGGTTGCCGAACTTCGCGGTCACTGCGGCGGTGCTGTTGTCGTTGCTGAGGTAGAACGTCGCGGTGGCCGGGTCGTACGCGCCGACGCTGGCGACGCCGTCGTTGTTCCAGTCGCCCACCAGCGGGGTCCAGCCCGCGTTACCGAACTTCGCCGAGCCCAGCGTGGAACCCGCGTTGTCGCCTTCGTAGAAGGTCTGCGTGGACGAGTGGTACACGCCGGCCTTCGTGGCCCGGGTCTGGACGTCGTCGACGATGTTCTTGTAGCGCAGGGCCTTGTACTCGCTGTTGGGGTGCGAGTCGAGGGTGCCGTTGATGGACGCGCCGGTGACGTGCTTCACCGGGGTGGAACCGAAGGAGTAGTACGAGAAGGTGGTGTGCGCGGCGTCGTCCCACTTCTCGAAGAGGAGGACGTGGTTGTAGTAGCTGTTGAGGACGTCGCCGGCCTTGAGCTCGCTGCGCGGGATCTCGTAGGTGTAGGAGTCCGCGATGCCTTGGGTGTTGGGGCTCGCGCCCAGGTGCCAGGCCATGGAGACGTAACCCGAGCAGTCCGTACGGTAGTTGCGGCCGCTGGAGTCCGGGTAGGAGCCGCCCTGGTTGTAGGGGATCGACTTGCCCAGCCAGTACTGCGCCCGCTGGATGACCTCACTGCGGGTGACCTTGCCGTCGATCGAGGACGAGGCGGAGACAGCGGCGGTGGCCGCGTGAGCCGCGGTGGTGGTGACGGCCGTCGCGGCTATCGCACCGGAAGCGGCGAGGGAGGCGGCGAGGGCGACGTGGGCGAGCCTGGACAGCGTGGACAGCGTGGACGAAGGCATGGCGGAACTCCTCTTGCTGGTTGCGGGTTGCGAGGTCGAGACGGCGTCGGATGCCGGACAGCGTCGTGCGGGCGCAGCGGTACTGCGGGTTCAGCGGCGGCGTGGGTTCAGCAGCCGGGGGGCGCCGGTGGCTGGTAGCGCCGGCGCATCAGGGGGGAGGCCTGGTGGCCTCGGGCGATCAGGACGTGGGCCCGGCTCAGGGTGTCCTGGTCGACGGCGGGGTCACGGCTGGCGAGGTAGACGAGCAGGTCGACGCGGTCGGCCTCGCTTCGGACAGTGATGTGCTGGAGGCCGTCGTCGGGGCGGGCGTGGGCCCACAGGACGGCGCGGACCTCGGCCGCCTCGCCCGCTTTGTCCACCTCGGCCACCTCGGCCGCCTCAGCCGCCCCAGCCGCCTCGCCGGACGGGACCGGCCCGGCGCTCTGCCTGCGGTGCAGGGCGGCGTAGATGACGTCCATCCGCGGGTCAGCCGCCCCAGCCGAAGCTGGCGTTGACGGCGGTGTCCGGGGTGCTCACCGACAGGACGGCGGGGGCGGCGAGCAGCGCGCCCAGCGAGATGGCGATGGCCGCGGCGGCCTTGGCGATACGGTTCTGGATCACGATCGGCTGTCCTCAACTGTTGCTGACACGAAGGGATTTCTCCGATCGGTGCGTCCCGCGGTTGACGCTCCGTCCGGCTGCCGTCCGGGCTGTCTTCCTGGCGGCGATCACTAGCTTTGCCGGTCGGGGGGCTGCTCGGAAGGCCTTGCGGGTGTCGCCAACCGGCCTGTCCGACTCCGGACAGGCCGTCATGGACATGACCAGAACTGGGTGGCGCGGCCTGCCGTCGAGGCCGGATATTCGACCTTGAGGGCCGTGTCATCCCATGAAAGGATCATGAAGCTTCGTGTGCTGTCACAGCCACGAGAGCTCACGGATCATCACACAAGGGGGACACCATGTTGCAGGCGCTTGGACTATCGGCCCGCGCCGAACAGGTCTACCAAGCCCTGCTCGACCACCCCGCCGACGACGTCGAAGCGATAGCCGGGCGCTGCGCGACCACCGCCACCCAGGTCCACGACTGCCTCGACGAACTCGGCGCCCTCATGCTCGTGCGCGCCTCCGCCGACCACCCCGGCCGGATGCGCGCCGTCGACCCGGCCGTCGGCCTCGCCGAGATGCTCGCCCGTCAGGAAGCCGACCTCGCCGCCCGCCAGGCCGCCCTCGCCGCGTCCCGCGCCGCCGTCACCCGCATGGTCGCCGAGCGCGCCGAACACCACGCCGCCCACGGCGAACGCCTGCTGGGCATGGACGCCGTCCACCACCGCCTGGAACAGATGAGCCGCACCACCACCACGGAAGCCCTCAGCAGCCAGCCCGGAAACCAGCACCCCGAGGACCTCGACTCCTCCCGCCCCGGCGACGCCGGCGCGCTCGCCCGCGGCATCACCATCCGCACTCTCTACCAGGACTCCACCCGCCACCAGCCGCACGTCACCGGATACGCCCACTGGCTGCTCAGCCAGGGCGGCGAAGTCCGCACCGCCCCCACGATCCCCCAGCGCATCGTCATCGCCGACCGCCGCGAGGCCCTCGTCCCCATCGACCCCGAGGACCACCGCAAGGGCGCACTTCACGTCACCGAACCCGGCATCCTCACCGCCCTGCTCGACCTCTACGAGCAGGCCTGGAACACCGCCGTCCCGCTCGGCGCCGCCTCCCCCGGCGACCCCACCACCGGACTCACCGCCACCGAGCGCGAACTGCTGCGCCTGCTCGGTAACGGTCTCACCGACGACACCGCCGGCCAGCGCCTGGGCATCTCCTCCCGCACCGTCGGCCGCCACATGGCCTCCATCATGGAGCGGCTCAACGCCAGCAGCCGCTTCGAGGCCGGCATCAAGGCCGCCCAGAACGGCTGGCTCTGACCGGCCCGAAGTACGCCGTGTCAACCCGCGGCGCCCCGACCGATTGTCACAGTCCGATCCTCGCGATGTCCTGGTGATTGTGACGCCACACGTGCCACCGAAAGTCACTGACCGACCGTCATGGTGGGTGTCCAGCAAGCCAGCACGCACCGCCATCGGGGAGCCACCATGTCCGTCCGCCGCCGTCGCCCGCTGCTCGTCACCGCCGTCCTCGCCGTCGGCGCCGGACTCGTCCTGACCGCCTGCGGGCCCGACAACACCGACCCGGCCGCCGGCCCGAAGGCCTCCCCCACCACCGCGGCCGTCACACCCGCCCCCACCGGCGCGGCCCCCGCAACCGGGGCACCGACCGCCCCGGCCACGGGCCCGGCCTCGCACACCCCCACGGGCGCACCCCACACGCCGTCCGGCACCAGCCCCTCCACCAGCGCCCGACCCGGCACCGGCAACGCCCCCGCCCCCGCCGACGCCAGCCCGTGCGACATCAACAACCTCTCCATCCACGTCACCGCACGCCCCGGAGCGCCCAGCCAGCGGGTCATCGAAGTCCACAACACCGGCACCAAGGCCTGCAGCCTCAGCTCCTCCCCCGGCGTCAACCTCGGCAACTCCACCGCCCGCGACCAGAGCAACAACATCCGGCCCGTACTCGCCAGCGGCACCCAGCGCTTCCCCGTCCCCGCCGGCCAGAACGCCTACGCCGTCATCGACCTCAACCCCGGCGGCGCCACCACCGGCACCACCCCCGACATCAACGAACTCAACGTCCTCGCCGACCAGGACGACACCAACATGCCCCTCGCCGCCACCCACAACTTCCCGCTCACCAGCGACACCCGCGTCCTCAACCCCCACCTGGGCAACTACCGCGCCACCGTCACCGACGCCGTCACCTCCATGACGGCCGCAGGCAAGTAACCCCGACCACACCACCGGCACCCACCCACGGCCGGACCCGGGCGAGGCGACGAGGTCACGGGCCCGGTCGGTGTTCCGGTGCGACGGTGATCAGCGGGTGGAAGTGGGCGAGTTCGGCGGGCTCGTCGACGGGTTCGCCGTCGGCCTCGATCCACGCGTGGGCGCGGAAGGGCGCGGTTCGCACGCCCGTGCGCCAGGTCGGCCAGGTGCCGCGCGTGCGGCACAACAGCGCTGCGGCGATCGAGCGTTGGAGACATCCCTGGCCGGCGCAGCGCATGCTGAGGGCGACCACGGCCTGCCGGGCGGCCAGTGCCTCGGCCCGGCCGGCGGGGCGGGCGCCGCGCCGCAGTGCGCTCATCAGCCGACGGATCCGGGCAGGGGGGAGCCGTTCGACCAGCCGCGCCGCGCCGATCGCCGCGAGCACGGCCGGCCGCAGGTGCCAGGGCGGCCGGCCCACGTGGTCGGCGTGCGCGTGCAGGCTCATCCGGTGACCAGCCCGGCGGTGCGCAGGCTCTCGTGCAGCCGGTCGACGTCGGAACGTGCCCGGGCCGCCGTGACCGGGAACCGGCCGCCGAGGTCGGCGGCGATCTCGTCGGCGGTCCGGTCCTCCAGCAGGGACCGCAGGATGAGCAGCCCGGTGCGGTTCAACTGGAAGTAGCGGCCGGAGCGTTCGTCCAGGACGACGGCGCCGTCGTCGGTCGGGGTGAGCGTCACGTCGGGGCGCAACCGGGTGGCCATTCAAGCTCCTTGGGCGGTGGTCGGGGAAGCGGGGTGCCGGCTCGTCCCGTGGGCGCGCAGCCAGTGCTCGCAGGCGAGCGTCGCGTCCAGGGCCGCGTAGGAGGTGCCGGGCGGGTACAGCCCGAGGCAGGCCTGCCGGAGGACGGCGGGGTCGACCAGTCCGGCGCGGGCCAGGGCGCTGTCGTCGATGAGCGCGGCGAGTTCGGCGCGGTGGCGGGCGAGCCCCTGGTAGGTGTCCGGACTGAAGTCGCCCTTGCCGGTGCGCCGGAGGAGGTCGGCCGGCACGTCGGGCGCGACGGCCGCGGTGAGCAGCGGCTTGTACGCGAAGGGCGTTCCGCGGGTGGCGGGGTCGGCGGCCAGGCAGGCGTCGAGGACCTGGTCGTCCAGGAAGGGCACGCTGTACGGCGTTCCCGCGCGGGCGGTGGCGTCGATCAGCTGCCGCATGGCCGCCGCGCTGTGCCGGACCATGCGCAGCGCCTGGTGCTGGGCGTGCTCCGGCGCCAGCGGTTCCGAGCCCTGGCCGGCCCGCAGCTGTTCGCGTACCAGTTCGGCGGTCCGGGCGGTGGCCCAGGGCGGCAGCCGGGGTGCCATCCCCCAGCCGAGCAGTTGGGTGGTGCGCGGCGGGTCGGGGTGGGTGAGGCGGTCGGCGGCGCGGGCGAGCCAGGCCGAATACGGCCGGGGGTCGCTGAGGGCGCTCAGGGCGTCCGGTAGCGTCCAGCGCAGGCGGGCCCGGTGTCCGCGCAGGTGGCGGGCGGCGGTGGCCGGGTGCCGTGGCAGGACGGTGCGCAGGTAGGCGGGCAGGGCCTGCAGCACCTCGTCGCCGCCTTCGCCGCTGATCCGCAGCCGGGCGCCGTGCGTCGCGAGCAGCCGGGCGACGGCTTCGTCGCGGGCTCTGGTCCGGGTCCAGGCGAACGGTTCGTCGCCCTGCGGTCCGGGTGTGTCGATGTCGGCGAACATCGCGGGAATGTCCTCGGCCGCCAGCACGAGTCGTCGGCCGGGCAGGTGGTGCGCGGCTCGCTGCGCCCAGGCGGCGTCCTCGTGGTGGGGGTCGACGGAGCCGATGGTGACGGTGAGCAGTTCGGCCGGGCCCGTGGCGGCCAGGAAGCACAGGGGTGTGGAGTCCAGCCCGCCGGAGAGGTCGGCGGCGATGAGCCCGCCGTCCCTGGTCCGGGTGTCGACGGCCCGGCGCAGGGCCTGGCCGAGCGCCGTCGCGGCTTCGGGCCGGGCTCGCCGCGGGGCCGGCGGGTGCCAGTGGGCGACGGTGCGGGCGGGGCGTCCGGGGGCGAGCACGGCCGCGTGGTTCGGCGGCACGGCGGCGAGTCCCGGCCACAGGGGCAGCGCGTCGACGGGGTGCGGCAGCGGCTCGGCGAGCCTGAGGGCGAGCCGGTCGAGGGACGGGCTGAGGCCGGCGGCGGCGGCCAGGACGTCGGCCCGGTCGGACAGCACGGGGACGCCGTCGACCTCGGCCAGGTGGAGTCGGCGCAGTCCGGACAGCGAGCCGCGCGCGGCCACGGTGCCATGCACGGTGGCGAGGAGGTGGAAGCTGCCCGCGAGGTCGCCGCCGAGGGCGAGCACGTCCCGCGGGTCGCGAACGCGTTCGGCGTGGCGGCGCAGGCGGTGCGGGTCGGCGTCGGAGGTGCCGAACACGGCCAGCGCGACCGGTCCGGCCTGGGCGGTGACCGGCTCGTCGGCCGGCCAGTGGCCGAGGATCCAGGGACGCCCGCTGGGGTGGTGCAGGGCACGGCACTCGGCCGTGCCCCACACCGCGGCCGTCGCGGCCCCGGCTTCGGTGTCCGGAAGGACCACGAACCAGGTCCGCGGGTGACCGCTCATCGGCCGGTTCCTCAGGGGGCGAGGTAGTAGCCGTGGACATCGGACTGGTTGCCGATGTCGAAGCCCCGGGTGAGGTCCGCGAAGTCACCGAGTTCGATCAGCATCGGGGGCTCGTACACGTCCAGCGTCGGGGGCTCGTACACGTCGGTCATGACGATGTCCTCTCGTTCACAAGGAGTGGGACGCGATCACCGGCCGGTCGAGTACAACTGTTCTCTGCCGACTCCCCGATGGACAAGCGGTGCCGGAGGCTTCGGCCGGAACCTGACGGTCTCCCACCTGGGCGGCCGGTGCCGCTCCCGGGGCTGCCGGGCACGTGAGTGCCGGTCCGCGCGCACGGAGGGCGGAGGGGCTGGATCCGGCCAGAGGGAAACGCGGGAGAACGCGGGCCCGCCGCTGCCGTGGCCGCCGGCGGGCGCCGCGAGCCCTCGAAGCCCCGGACGTCACCAGAGGACCGGCATGCTCCGCAGGCCGAAGACGATGTCGTTGTGCTTGAACGCGGACTGCGCCAACGGCTCGGCCAGCCGTAGCCCCGGCACGCGGCGCAGCAGTGTGGTCAGCGCGACCTGCAACTCGATCCGGGCCAGCTGCTGGCCGATGCACTGGTGCGGACCGAACCCGAACGCCAGGTGCGTGCGGGGCGGTCGGCGCAGGTCGACGGTGTCCGGGGCCGGGAACAGGTCCTCGTCCCGGTTTCCGGACGGGATCGCGGCGACCAGCCAGCTTCCCGCCGCCACCGCGGTACCGCCGACGGTGACGCCCTCCGTGGCGTACCGCAGCAGCCCGAACTGGATCACGGACAGGTAGCGCAGCAGTTCCTCCACGGCCGTGCCGATGGTGTCCGGGGCGGCCCGCAGCGCGGCCGCCCGCTCCCGGTCCGCCATCAGCACCAGGGCGCTGAGCGCGATCATGTTGGCCGTCGACTCGTGCCCGGCGACCAGCAGAAGTACGCCGAGCGTGGCCAACTCCCCTACGGTGGGGGGGGTGTTCGGTCGTCTCGCCGCGGACGATCAGCCGGCTCAGCAGGTCGTCCTGCGGCTCGGCCCGGCGCCGAACGATCAGCTCGCCGAGGTAGCCCTCCAGCCGCCGGGTGGCCGCGTCGCGGGTGGCCGCGTCGGCCCCGAAGCCGATCAGCACCTCGCTGTCGCGCTGGAAGGACTCGTGGTCGTCGTAGGGCACGCCGAGCAGCTCGCAGATCACCAGCGACGGGATCGGCAGCGCGAAGTCCCGTACCAGGTCGGCGCTCGACCCGGCGAGCATCGCATCGACGTGCCGGTCGGTGATCCGCTGGACGGACGGACGCAGCGCCTCCATCCGTCGCACGGTGAACTCACCGATCAGCAGCCGTCGCAGCCGTGCGTGCTCTTCCCCGTCCAGCTGGATCATCGAGCCCGGGGCCGGGTCGCGCCGGTCGTAGGAGGGCAGCATGTGCATCGATCCCGCGCCGCGGGAGCTCAGCCGGGGATCCGTGAGCACGCTCCGGATGTCCTCGTAGCGGCTGACCAGCCATGCGTCCATCCCGGCCGGGCAGCGCACCGGTGACACCGGCGCGTGGGCGCGCAGCCGGGCGTAGGTCTCGTCGGGGTCGAGGGGGCGGGAGTCCGGCCGGGTGACCGGGAATTCAGGGAGTCCGAGGAGTCCGGGGAGTTCTGATGCCGGGTCAGGGCTGGGTTTCGTCATGGGTGACGGCTCCAGGATGACGGAGGGAGAGCTCATCGCGCCGACGCGTACGGGGCCGGCCGTCCTCACGGACCGGGGTGGGTCCGGCGCGGCGGCCGCGCGGCCGGCTGAAGCGTCGGACCGCCGGGCGTTCGACCAGTGTGTAGAGGGCCGCCGCGAGGACGAGGCTGATCGCGACGGTGAGCAGGATGTGCACCAGCCGCGTCGACGCGGCGCCGCCCGCCGTCCCGCCCGTGGCGTGCACGCCGTCGATCGGGCCGTACTGGATCACGAGGTAGTGCACGAGGTAGAGGGCGAACGAGATCTCGCCGAGCCACACCATGGTCCGGCCGCTGAAGGGGGTGCGTGCGGTGCGTACGTCGGCGGAGGCGGCGGCCGCGATCAGCAGGGCGAGTGCGGCCGCGGTCGGTCCGGCGCAGAGGCGGAACACGCCGGGCAGGTGGGACTGGACCACCACGCAGGCGATGGTCAGCAGGAACGCCGGCGTCATGCCCAGACGGATCCACTTCCCCGAGATCACGATGCGCGCCATCAGGATGCCGAAGACGAATTCGAGCATCCGGTCAGCCCGCCGAGGGCGTCGAAGTCGGGAATCCAGGGCTCGATCAGCAGCAGCGGCGGGATCGTGTTGATCACCATGATCGGAACGCCCGCAGCGGCCATCAACGCCACGGTGGCCGTGAAGGTCGTCAGGTGATTCGGAAGGATCTTCACCAGGCGTCGGCGCCAGAACAGTCCGGCGGTGTCGTTCGGGTCGGCGACCCAGGTGAGGATGAAGCCGCTGAGCACGAAGAAGAACGCCACCCCGACCGGTCCGAGGGTCGTGATCAGGTACGGCAGACCGGGGTGTATCGATCCGACGATCTGACCGGCCAGGTGGGATACCAGCACGGCGAACGCCGCGATGAACCGCATACCGGTCAGCGACGGCAGGCGGCTCGGACGAGCGGACGGTTCCGGCGTCTGCATCACCGCTTCCCTGTCGATGACGACATCCACGCCACCAGGGCTTCCCGGGTGGAATCCGAGCATGTGCGCAGACTGTTTGGGCCACTATCAAATGGCCCCGCCGGAACGGTCAAGCGGATTTCCTCGATGCACCGCATCGCACCGTGCGACCCAGCGGATCGGCCCAGCGGATCGGCCCAGCGGATCGGCCCAGCGGATCGGGCAGGCAGGCCGGCCCGGGCCGGCGGACAGGCGACCCGGCACACGTCCCGTCAGAGGCGTAGGGCAGGGAAGGGAATTCACCCACGTCAGGCCCCGTATCGGTCGGCGAGTGCGCGGGCGGTCGCGGCCAGCCGGGCACGCAGCTCCGGTGGTTCGAGGACCTCCACGTCGGTGCCCAGTCTCAGGAACTCGTCGTGGGCGTGGCCAAGGGACTCGATGGGCACGGACGCCCTGGTCCAGCCGTCCGCCTCGGTCACCCCCGAATCCGTGACCGCCCGGTCGAACGCGCGGCCGAGCTGCTCGCGGCCCCGGGCGACACCGCGCGGCGACAGTCGCACCGTCGCCTCCGCGGTGTGCAGTCGGGCATGGAAGTCGGCGAGCCGGTCCCGCCAGTGTGCAGCCAGGTCGAAGCTCGCGGGTATCTGGAACTCCTCTTCCAGTTCTCGCAGTTCGAGGATCTGGTCGACCCGGTACGTACGCGGGGTGGCACCGCCCGCGGCAGCGACCAGATACCAGCGGCCGGCCTTGAGGACCAGTCCGTACGGCTCCAGTCGCCGTTCCACCTCGGTGGGCGCCTTCCACCGTCGGTAGCGGACCCACACCCTGCGCCGGTCCCAGAGCGCGGCCGCGACGGCCGCCAGGTGCGGCGTCTCGTCCACGTCCCCGTACCAGCCGGGCGCATCGAGGTGGAAGCGCTCCTGGATCAGCCCGGCCCGCTCGCGGAGCTCCGCCGGTAGGGCGGCCCGCAGCTTGAGCTGGGCGGCCGCCAGGACCTCGCCCAGGCCCAACTCGGCCGCCGGGCCGGGCAGCCCGGCCAGGAACAGGGCCTGCGACTCATCGGCGGTCAGGCCCGTCAGCCGGGTGCGGTACCCGTCGAGCAGCCGGTAGCCGCCGCCGTGACCGGCCTCGCCGAACAGCGGGATCCCGGCGGCGCCGAGCGCTTCGAGGTCCCGGTAGACCGTGCGGACCGACACCTCCAGCTCGTCGGCGAGCTGCCGGGCCGTCATCCTTCCCCGGTTCTGGAGGAGCAGGAGCAGCGAGATCAGTCGGCTGGCGCGCACAGCTGTCAGTATCCACTGACAGGAGGTGTCAGTGGACCGGTTCTAGCCTGCGGCCATGATCGATTCCGACTTCCTCCACGGTTCCCGGGGCATGGCCGTCCGCAGACTCACCGGGGTTCCGGCCGGCGGTGACAGCCGGGCGCAGGAGTTCTCCGTGAACGGCGGACACAGCCGGGCGCTCGACCGGGTCACGGAACTCAGCCGTGTCCAGTTGCAGGACGCCTCGTGAGCATCGTCGAACTGCGCCAGTACACCCTGCACCAAGGTGCCCGCGACACTCTGATCGACCTCTTCGAGCGGGAGTTCGTGACCGGACAGCAGGCAGTGGGCATCACCGTCGGCGGCCGGTTCCGGGACCTGGACGACCCGGACCGCTTCGTCTGGCTGCGCAGCTTCCCGGACATGGCGTCGCGGGCACGAGCACTGCACGCCTTCTACTACGGGCCGGTCTGGAAGGAGCACCGGGACGCCGCCAACGCGACGATGGTGGACTCGGACGACGTCCTGCTGCTGCGCGGCCCGGGCTTCACCACCCCGGCCGACGCCGGACCGGTCGTCGCGACCATCTGCCACCCCCTGGACCCCGCCGCCTTCGCCGACCACTTCGAGCGGCGTCTGCGCCCGGAACTGGCCGTCCGGACCCCGCCGTTGGCGGTTCACCGCACCGAACACGCGGAGAACGACTTCCCCGCCCTGCCCGTACGGGCCGGCGAGGACGTCCTGGTGTGGTTCACCACGGGCGACACCGCCCCCCTGCCGGACCTCTCGACACACCTGCACTCCGCCCCGCAGCAACTGCACCTCTCGCCCGTGCGGCAACACTCCCGCTGAAGCCTGTCGCAGCGGGCCGTGGGTGGGCAGGCCGACGTCCGGCCTGACCTGCTGCGTCACCCGCCGAGCACGGGGTCGTGCGAGGTGGCGACGGCCTGCACCGCGCTGGTGCGGGCCGTCGCTCCCCGCTTTCGGGCCGGTGGCCGGCGGGAACGGAGCAGTCCGGCTGGAGGACTACGAAGCGGCCGGTGGTTCCACCCGGGCGTGCGTCTCCGGCGGCACCGGGAAGCGCCTCAACAACTCCTCCATCCAGGCGGCCGGATGGGTGGCCTTCGCCGCCCCGCCGGGGAGGGCACGCGCTTTGCGGATGCCCTCGATCAGTGCCTCGACGGCGGCCCGGGTGGTGTACCGGTCGGCGACCCACTGACGGCCCGCCCGCCGCACCTCGTCCTGGCCGGGCAGGTCGAGCAGCTCAAGGGCCTTGTCCGCCAACCGATCCGTTTCGAGCTCCGGGATCCGCCACGCGGACGGCGAGTCGAACAGTTCCGCTCCGCCGCCGGCGGCGTAACCCGTCACCAGGCAGCCGCTGGCCATCGCCTCGGCCGGCGGCAATCCGAAGCCCTCGCCCTCGGGCGCTCCCAACGCGATGAACACCGACGTGTCGGACAGGACGCGAGCGACCTCCTCGTGGGGGACCGCGTGGATGTCGTACAGCTCCACGCCCTCGAACCGCGGGTCGGCGTGCAGCAGACGGCGGAGCAGAGTGGTCTCGATCGGGCGCTTGCGGGACATCCACGCGATGCGCCGAACCCGCTCGGTCGACGCCGGTCGGAACAACTCGGTGTCAATGACGTTCGGCACCAGGTGCGGTTCGAACTCGGGCAGGGCGCGGCGGAACATGTCGACGCCCGCCTTCGAGATCGTCCACAGAGCCGGCCGGTCCGACCATCCCGGATACGGGCCGGGTTCGGGGCAGGTCAGGAAGTTGACGTAGTGCCCCTGCGAGTAGATCACCTTGTGGCCGCCGGGCGCCGGGTCGTGGCCCGGCACCACGCTGACCTCGTGCAGCACCAGCACGTCCTCGGGCCCGAGGTCCAAGGTCATGCCGGACAGCGTCGGCACGTCGTCGTCGAACCACGTGTAACGGAATCCCGGCGTTGGCGTCCAGCGGAACGCCTCGACGCCGACGGCCCGCAGCAGCGAGACCTGCTGGTTCAGCACCCGAATGCCGCCCAGCGGGAACTGGAACTCGAACGACGCGTAGATCACTCGGCCGGTCATCGTGCCTCCCTGAGAAACAACGATCGGTAGGACCAGACCACGGGGGTTACGGGCGTGGGCGGTTGGGCCGGGGAGGCGGCATCGCCTTCCCGGTGCCGTGGAGCAACATCCGTGCACAGCGGCTGGGCCTGGCCCGTACTCATACGCTCAGGGTGGCAGCAATGCCCCCGCGTGTCACCGGCCCGACGCGGTCGAGGGACCGGCGCTACCCGGGGCGCTCTCCGGGCTGCCGCCCCTGCCAAGGAGTGGGACGCAATCACCGACCGGTCGAGTACAACTGTTCTCTGCCGACCCCCCGATGGACATGCGGCGCCGCGGGCTTCGGCCGGAACCTGACGATCTCCCACCTGGGGGGCCTGTGCCGCTCCCGGTACCGCCGTCGGCGGACGGAAGGCAGAGGGGCTGCACACGGGCACGGAACCCCGTCGCGGCCAGGACCGGAGAGGGGCGCCGAGCGCAGGACCACAGACGAAGCCGCCGATGCGAGAGTTGACTCTCACGCCATGGCCTCCAACAATCGCCTGGACGATATCGAGATCACTGACCCCCAAGCCATGCGGGCCTTGGCGCATCCGGTGCGGCTGGCGATCCTTGACCACCTCCACCGACACGGGCCCGCTGTGGCGGGATCGGCGGTTCCGCCGCTTCTGGGCCGGTCAGTCGGCCTCACAGTTCGGCGACAGGACCACCGAACTGGCCCTGCCCCTGATCGCCGTCAGCACCCTGGTGTGACTGGTCAAGGTAGTTGTCACCTGGTCGCGATGTCTGTCACCACCCGCTTCCCGGAAGCCTCCCGGAGGAGGGCGCGGGCAGCTTGGTGCTGAAGGCGAGAGCCGTGCCGCCGCCCTCGTCGGTCAGGTCGAACCGGACCCGCCCGTGCGGGTCGAGGTCCAGCTCCAACAGGGTCGGCGGATCGTAGGCCGTGACGGCGCCGGAGGCGATCACGGTGCGGCCGTCGGGATCGGTGGCCAGCAGCGCAGCACCACCGCGCCGCCCTCCGCCGGATCCAACCGGTCGGTGGCAGCCAGCCAGCGCCGCAGCAGGGTCGGGCGTGGCAGGTGCCGCCGTACCGCGGCCACCGGCTGCGGGTAGTGACGGTAGAAGCACACAGCCTGGTGACCTGCGTCGATGGCGACGATCATGCCGTCGGGCCTGGGGACGCCCGGGGAGCCGGTCACGCTCCGATCATCGGCTGCCACCACCGTTGCGGTACCCCGGACTGCGTCGTCGGAGGAGGCTGGACCCACCACGCGGGAGCCCACCACGCGGCTCACGAACGGCGAGTCCGTGAGCCGCGCACGGGTACCGCCCCGCACCGAGCCGTCGGCCTACGCCCCGGACACCGCGCGCGACAGGCGCAGCGGCGCCTCGACGGTGTCGGCGGCGCCGAGTTCGCGCACCGCCTCCCGCCGCGTCGCCGCGACCGGAGCCGCGAGCTGAGCCAGGGTCGCCGCCGGAGCGTGGACCGTCAGCTCGAAGTCGCGGCGCGCCTTGGCGTCCGGGGCGAGCGGCAGGCGGATGCGGCCGTCCGCGACCATCCGGCGGACCCGGCTGCGGCTGAGGCCGAGGCCGGACATGAGCAGGCGTTCGACCCGGACCGGGACCGGCAGCTCGAAGCTCACCAGCACCGTCAGCGGGGTCGGATCGTCGATCGCGTGGAGCGGCGTGCGTGCCTCCAGCTCCCAGGTGCCGCTCCAGTCCAGGCGGTAGCCGTTCTTGGCGGCGAGCGACGCACTCATCGTCAGTTCCCGCACCACGGCGAGGTCGTTGTTCTCGTACGCCTCCCTGCGGGCGGGTTCCAGCGATGACGTGTGGACGCGCTCGTGGACGGGCACCTTCGAGGTCCGGTCGCAGCCCGCGCAGCTGAGCAGCAGCCAGACGTCGATGAGCTTGCCGTTGGCGTTGACACGGATCTTGCCTGAGGGCCGGTGCCGTGTGCTGGAGCAGTCCGGGCAGCTGCGGACGACGGTGGGCAGCGCGGACTGGCGCACGGCCCAGCGGGCCTTGCGTTCGGTATGCATGGTGGTCTGTTTCCTGGTTCAGCAGGAACGCGCGCAGGCCGGATCGGCTGGATCGGCCGGGGCTCCTGGGATCTGACGAGTGCTCACGAGGGCGCGTGTCATCGCCTCGGGGCGGGTGGCCGCATGGCGGGCGCCCCGAGGTCGATCGCGCGACAGGTGTGTCTCTCCGTGGCAACTCGCGACAGCGCGTCTCATCGCCTCGGGACATGGCCACATGGCGGCATGGCCGAGCGCCGAGGGCGGTCGATCGCGTGAGCGCGCGTGTCATCGACTCAGCGCGCGGCCGGTGGCCCGGCGCAGAGGTCGATCGCGTAGGGGTGAGTTGCTACGTGGCAGTCGTCAGCACAGGTACATGCCGCACATCGTGATCTGGGCCGCGCTCCCCCGCAACCGGTTTTTTCGGACCAGCGCCGTCAGACCAGCGCCGCCAGTTCCCCGCGCGAGCCGACGCCGAGCTTCGGATAGGCCTTCCAGAGGCGGTAGGCGACCGTTCGCGAACTCAGGAAGAGCTGGGCGGCGATGTCCCGGTTGGACATCCCCTGGGCGACGAAGCGGACGATCTGCGTCTCCTGGAGCGTCAGGTCGGCGTAGTGCTCTGGTGATGCACACGGCGGCCGTCCCCCGCCGGGTTGGAGCGCCGGCCTTGACCGGCCGGTTCGCTGCCCCAGGCGGTGACAACCGCCGTGACCAGGCGAGGCAGGTGACCCCGTGCCGAGTGTGATCAGCGTGACCACGCGGGCACTGCTGGCGGACAGCCAGGACTCGGTCGACAGAGCAGACCAGCCGACGAGGATCGGTAAGAGGAACCGGTCGAGTGAGTCGGCCTTGGCCAGTCGGAGGTAGGCCCCCCATCCTGCGCTCCGGGCGTCGGCTACAGGCAGGGTGTTCATGGTGCGACACGAATCATCGACATAACCGAAAGTGATACATCACACGCTCTTAGCAATCAACCGAGGTGGGAGGCAATGATCGAGGCGCGGCGACGACGGCGGGCGGCGCCGGCAGGCCGACGCCGAAGCCGTGCAGGCTCTGCGCCGCGAAGTCGGTGTTCCAGCGGGTCCAGCGGCCCCTCGTCTCGCGCCGGTAGAACAGGACCGTCGCCGGCCCTTGCCAAGGTGGGTTATCACCTAATCCGCCGGTGGGAAGCCCTGTAAGTGCCTATTCCTAAAGATTCCAGCGACGTTTGCCCAGGTCGGAAATCGAACGCCGATGTCAGGGGTTGTCGGCGAGCCGGACCGTCACCTTGATCTGTGGGGCCAGAGGTGGCCGCCGGACCCGGCCGGAGGCAGCCGGAATGGAGTCGCTCCGCCGGCCAGAGACCGTTACGGTGCGCCATTGTGGATGCTGAAGATCCGAAGGACTTGGTCCGGCGTGGGTACGATCTGCTGTCCGCGCATTACGAGCGGGTGTTCAACAGCGAGACGAAGTACGGATCGTGGATCGAGGAGTTGCTCGGGCGGCTCCCGGAGGCGGGCGTGGTTCTGGATGTGGGGTGCGGGACAGGAGTCCCCGTGGTCCGGTCGCTCGCCGCAGCGGGGCACCGTGTCACGGGCGTCGACATCAGCGACGTCCAGGTCCAACGGGCTCGGGAGCTGGCGCCGGAGGCCGAGTTCATTCGAGCGGACGCCACGACCCTGGCGTTCCCGTCGGGGACCTTCGACGCTGTGATCTGCTTGTACGCGCTGATCCACATTCCTGTCGAGGAACAGCCTGCCCTGCTGGGGCGGATCGCATCGTGGCTGCGGCCGGGAGGCTGGCTTGTGGTCACCACCGGGCATCAAACCTGGACCGGGACCGACGAGAACTGGCTCGGTGGCGGGGCTGCGATGTGGTGGAGTCAAGCGGACGCGGACACGAACCGGTCCTGGCTGCTGCAAGCCGGTTTGGAGGTATCGCACGAGGAGTTCGTCCCCGAGGGCGACAGCGGCCATATCCTGTTCTGGGCACGGCGACCCGGGAGCTGACGGGCCGTGCGGGGCCTGACAGAGTGGTCGCGGGGATGTGCGCCGCGGACGAGACCGGGCCCTGGTGGTGGACGTAACCGTGAGAACGATCAGTCCCGCTGGGCTTCGCGGGACGCCGGCTGGCCTGCCCGCCGGGGCAGAACCACGAAACCCTAGAACACGGCCCGGCCGGGATTCGAGCGGGGCAGGAGAGGGTCGGTTCATCCCGTCTGAGGCAGTGAGGCGATCCAGCGGCGAACAGGATGACATCCAGCGCCAGCAGACACGCCACCACGATCGACGTGCCGTTCGAACGATCCGACCGACCAGCCCGTCGAAGGAGTGATCGTCAATTCCTGTGGATCGCTGAGCCGTGGTGGTGGCGGGATGGTGCTCTGGACACGTGCCGGCCGGTCCGCGATCCCGTGTTGGCTCGTAGCTGTCAGTCGGCTGGCAGGACTTCCAGGCCGAGCGCTTTGAGTTGCTCGACGACCGCGTCGTGAGGGTCGGCGTCGGTGATCAGTCCGCTGACTTTCTCCCAGGGCAGGACGCGGAACCGCGAAGCGGTGCCGATCTTCTCGGAGGAGGCGAGGATGTAGGTGTCCGCGGCCCGTGCGGCCAGGGCGCGCTTCATTGCGGCCTCCTCTGCGTCTGCGGTGGTCAGTCCCGCTTCGGGGTGCACGCCGGTGACGCCGAGCAGGCAGAGGTCGGCGGAGATGTTCTGCGCGGCCTCGACCGCGGCGGCACCGCAGGCGACCGCCGAGTGCTTGAAGATCCGGCCTCCGAGCAGGAAGAGTTCCGCCTGCGGATGGTCGAGCAGGGCCGCGGCGATCGTCGGGCTGTGGGTGATCACGGTGCAGGCCAGGTGTTGCGGGAGTGCGTGGGCGACGGCGAGGGCGGTGGTGCCGCCGTCGAGGATCAGGGTGTTGCCCGGCCGCACCAGGGCGGCGGCCGCCGAGGCGACCTTCCGTTTGCCGTCTGGGGCCACGCTCTGTCGGGCGGCGTAGTCCACCACCGCCGGCGAGACAGGCAACGCGCCGCCGTAGACCCGCTGGCAGAGTCCTTCGGCGGCAAGATCGCGCAGGTCACGTCGCACACTGTCCTCGGAGATCCCCAGGTCGGCGGCGACGTCCTTGGCGACGATCTTGCCCTCGCGGGCGAGCAGACCGAGCAGGTGGTCGCGCCGTTCAGCAGCCAGCATTCGTAATCTCTCCTGTTCTTGCACGTTTCTGCATGTATCGTAGCGCGTATGCCCGACAAGCCCATGCTCATCCTCATCGCCGGCCCCTACCGCTCCGGCACCGACGGCGATCCGCAGGCCATGGCCGTCAACCTCGCCCGCCTCGAAGCCGCCGCCTGGCCCGTCTTCGCCGCCGGCCACCTGCCCGTGATCGGGGAGTGGATCGCCCTGCCCGTCCTGCGCTCAGCCGGCGCGGGCCCCACCGACCCCCTCGCCGACCAGGTCCTCTACCCGACCGCCGACCGCCTGCTCACACACTGCGACGCTGTACTGCGCCTGCCCGGCGACTCCGCCGGAGCCGACCAGGACGTCGCCACCGCCCGCCGCCTCGGCCTGCCCGTCTACCACGACGCGGCCGAGATCCCCCGCCGCACCCCGCGGGAGACCGCGTGAGCAGCCGCCCGGGCATCTACACCACCGCGGCCGCACCGGCCTCGACCAGGCCGGACGCGGCCTGGACCGCAACCCCGACATCCGGGTCCGCGACGTCGAGCTCACCTCCCAGGGCTGGCACGTCCTGCGGCGCACCACCTTCGACTACCGCCGCCGCGACGGACGCTGGGAGACCCAGCAGCGCGAGACCTACGACCGCGGCAACGGCGCCGTCGTCCTGCCCTACGACACCGAACGCGGCCGAGTCCTGCTCACCCGCCAGTTCCGCTACCCGGCCTACGTCAACGACCACCCCGACGGCATGCTCATCGAAGCCGCCGCAGGCCTGCTCGACGCGGACGACCCGCCCACAGCCATCCGCCGCGAGAGCGCCGAAGAACTCGGCGTCACCCTCGGACCGCTCACCCACATCCTCGACGCCTACATGAGTCCCGGCTCCGTCACCGAACGCCTCCACTTCTTCGCCGCCCCCTACACACCGGCCGACCGGACCGGAACCGGCGGCGGACTCGAGGAGGACGGCGAGGACATCGAGGTCCTCGAACTGCCCTTCGCCCAGGCCCTCGCCATGACCCGCGAGGGACGCATCACCGACGGAAAGACCATCCTGCTCCTGCAATGGGCAGCCCTGGACGGGCCCTTCGCCCCAACGAGCGAGCGCTGACAACGCCGCCACTGCCTGGCCAGCCGGGTCACGGTGGCCGGTGACAGGCCGGCCGCCGAGCCGAGGAACTGCTCCAGCGCAGGCACGAAGCCCCCCGAGGACAAGCCGTGCAGGTAGAGCAGCGGCAGCACCTCGCTCACCTTCGGAGACGGCGGAGGCTCTGTCGCCGAGGATCTTGCACCGTGACGCGACCGCGGATAATGGCCGTGGCCGCGGGCCGGCGGCGCCGGCGGCCTCGATCGATGGAGAGGCAGAGGACGGATGACCCTGAAGGAAGGCCGGCGCGTCAGGTTGGCCGAGGATCTCAGGATCGGTGAGGCGGTCGCCGGGGAGCCCGGGGTCGTCGTCGGGTTCCTCTCACTGGGATCCGGGATGGAGGGCACCGTCGAGCGGGTGGACGGGGAACTCCCGGAGAGCCATGAGGTTCGCGAGTACCAGCGGCTCAAAGCGCTGTTCGAGGACTACGGGCACACCATGCCGGTGGCGAGCCGCGAGCGCCTGGAGGCGGAGATCGCCGCGCTGGAGCCGCAGTGGACCGCGCACCGGGAACGGGGGAACCGGGTGACGGTCCGGGTCCGGTTGGACAACGGCTTCGTCCTCGACGGGGCGGACCAGGACATCCTCACTCCACTGTGAGGGAGGACGTCTCCGGGGCCTTCGTCAGGACGGGCGGCCGCCCGGGTGCTCGTACGCCACGCCAACTGACAAACGATGGACGGGCGTTGCGAACGGTGCGGTGAACGGCGCGGGACGCACCGTCCATCGTTTGTCTGTCGGCGCGGCGCATCGTTCACCACGGCGCGGGACACCGCCCGCGCCGCCCACCGAAGGCACACGGAATCGAGGGAACCATGCGTACCTCCGCACGCTTCGCGGCGCTGGCCGCGGTAAGCGCCATCGGGCTCGGCACCATCGCCACCGGCACCGCCCAGGCCGCCCCGGCCACCGCCCAGGCCACCACCCAGGCGGCCCGGAGCACCACGGTCCACCTGCACAACGGGACCGGCTGCTCGCTCTACCGGACCGGCTACGCTCTGGCCCACGGCATCTGGACGCAGGGCCAGGAGCCGCCGCAGACCCTGGGGAACACCGGCGACGCCACCTTCCAGTCGGAGAGCAACGGGTTCCTGACCGGCACCGAGGGCTGGGCGACGTTCAGCACGTACGGCTGCGAGGAAGGCTGGCGCAACAACAACACCGTCCAGCTGCACTGGGCCAACCCCTACACCGGTTCCAACAGCTACGACGAGAACGGCACCAGCAGCGTCTTCCGCACCACCCGTGAGAGCGGCTCCGGCGACAACGCCGACGTCTACTGGGGCGTGTGGAAGAACTGATCCCGGCCGTCGGGCACCGCCAGGGTCGCGCAAGCGCCGCCAGATAGTCCAGGATCTGTCCGGCCCCCGCCCCCCGGCGCCTGTATCGGGTGATCCGGCGCCTGTACCGCCGCACCGCTCGCCGCACGCCGCCGCATGAAACGCATGAGAAGCATGAAAAGACGGTGCCCCGCCACTGGGTGCCGAACGGCCCGGGCCGTTCGGCACCCGCCGGCCGGCACCGCCGGGAAGCGGAGGAACCCGGGAACACCTCCACCACGCACTCACCGCAGGTGCCGCAGCGACCGCCGAGCGCCGCACCAGCGGCCTCGCCGGCGAGGCCGCCGAGCGCTACGCGGAGCAGTGGATCGTCTCGATCGACGACGTCACCGCACTCGCGCACACGGTCCAGGCCCAGGTGAGGGACGGGGCTCTGGATGCCGCCCGGCGGCTCCTTCCCGCCGAGCGCCCCTATCCGGCGGGCGACGCGCTGCTGAACCACCTGCGCGGCTGAGCCGGTCCCGAGCGCTCGGGGCCACGGGCTGCTCGTTCCGTCGCCGTCCGCCAGGGCAGCTCGCGACGGTCCGAGAGGTGGTGCACCATCAGTTGACACCGGGGCCGGGGTAGCGTTGCCCGTTCCAGCCGCCGGTGGTCAGCCGTCGGCGGCGAGGCGGTTCAGCCACTCCCCCAGCAGATGCTGCTCGGCGCCGCTGAGCGTCGTCTGTTCGGGCAGTGCGGCGCGCAGGGCGCGGGCTGCGCCGGCCGGGCCCGGCTCGTTCACGGCCGGCTGCCGGTTGGTGACGGCGGCGACCATGCACTCCCGAAGGGTGGTCAACAGGGCCGGGTCGCGCCGGTCCCGGGGCAGGGACAGCCAGGTGAGCACGGCGCCGCGCGCCGTGGCGTGGATGATCTGGGCCGCGAGTTCCTCGTCGACGCGGAGCCAGCCGCCGACGGCGAGGCGTCGGATGCGGCCCATCAGGATCTCCATGCCGGCCTTGAAGGCGGCCGAGGTGGTCCCGGTGGGTTCGGTGTACATCAGCGTGTACAGCGCGGGGTTGGCCAGACCGAACTCGACCGCGACGTCCCACCCGGCTCTCAGGTCCTCGATCGGGTCCCGGGGGTCGGGGTCGACGTGCTTGGTGGCGAGGAACGCGGCGAAACCGTGCTCGGCCACGGCGTCGAGCAGCCCGTCCTTGTCGCCGAACAGCCGGTAGATGGCCGGCGGCTGCAGGCCCGCCGCATCGGCGACCGCGCGGGTGGTGACCGCGTCGCGGCCCCCGCGCGTCAGCAGCCCGATGGCGGCCTCGATGACCCGCTGCCTGGTCTGCTCCCGGCCCGGGGAGGCGGGGGCGGACTCAATGGTGGACGCGGTGGCGCCGTCCCTGTCGCGTGAAGGCGATGGCATGAATCAACGATACCGCACCACTGGTTCCATCGTTATTATCGGCGATACCTTGAAAGTGTTTCCACTGGAACCATCTCGTCGCGACACGGGAGCACATCATGATCATCGTGACCGGAGCCACCGGACAGCTGGGGCGTCAGATCGTCGAGAGGCTGCTGACGCGCGTACCGGCGGCACGCATCGGCGTCAGCGTCCGCGACCCGCAGAAGGCGCAGAACTTCGCCGACCAAGGGGTACGGGTGCGCCAGGGCAACTTCACCGACGCCGCCGGCCTCGCGCACGCCTTCGAGGACGCCGCGCAGGTCCTCGTCGTCTCCGTCGACAAGATGGGCGAGGAGTGCGTCAGGCAGCACCGCACCGCGATCGAAGCGGCCGTCACGGCGGGCGCCCGTCGCATCCTCTACACCAGCCAGATGGGGGCCGGCGCGACGTCGCGCTTCCAGGCCTGCCGCGACCACGCCGCCACCGAGGAGGCCCTGCGCACCTGCGGCGTGCCGTTCACCTCGCTGCGCAACGGCTTCCACGCCACCAGCGCGGCGCACTTCCTCGGCAACGCGGCACAGTCCGGCCGGCTCGCGCTCCCCGCGGACGGGCCGGTCGCCTGGACCGCGCACGCCGACCTCGCGGACGCAGCCGCCGCCATCCTGGCCGACGAAGGCCGCTTCGACGGCCCCACGCCGCCGCTCACGGGCCGACAGGCGCTCACCTTCGACGACATCGCCGCCATCACCACCGAGCTCACCGGCCGCACCGTCACGCGGACCACCGCCCCCGACGACCAGTTCCGCACGCAGCTGACGGGCCAAGGCGTCCCCGCGGAAACCGCCGACCGGTTGCTCGGCATCTTCGCCGCCAGCCGCGCCGGCGAGTTCGCCGCCACCGACCCCACCCTGGCCGACCTGCTCGGCCGCGATCCCGTCACCCTGCGCACGGTGCTGCGCGAGCAGCTGTCCGAAAGCTGATCCACCGAGGGCGCCGGGTGCCGGATGCCGGTGCCCGGTCCTGGCCGGTCGGCGGCGGTCGGGCTTCGGGCCGCCGTCCGCGCCCCGCCTACGCCGCCGTCCGGGACCGCCTCCCGGACGGCGGCCCGGACGGTCGGGCACCCCGCTCCTGAGGGAGCGCCCCGGGTGTGCCGGCCCAGCGGAGTCGCCCGGTCAGGAGACGCGCTTCAGCTGCCAGGCGTTGTTGTTGAGGCTCGGGTTCGACCAGGCGACGCAGCTGCTGGTGTAGTACGAGCCGGTCTGGACCCAGCCCGCCGGCGGGTAGGTGGTGGAGCAGGCCTGGACCACGGTGCCGACGGGCAGTCCGGTGAGCTGCTTCATCTGCTTGATGTTGGGGCTGAAGCTCTGCGTGCCGCAACTGCTGCTGTAGCCCCAGCTCACGTCGACGTAGCCGGCCGGGGTGAGAACGCTTCCGCACGAGGTCGTGACGTCGCCCGGGGCGGCCTGGGCGGGCGCGGCGGTCAGGGCGAACGTCGCCGCGGCACCGGCAATGGCCATACAGGTGCGAAGACGGATCATGGGTGAGGGCTCCTTCTGATCACGGGTGGGTGGCCGATCAGGCCGTGGAGCCATTCCTACGGTTTGATCACCGGCTTCGGATAGCGGCTTTCAGGCCTAAAGGCCCCCCGGGCAGGACGGCGTCCGGGCACCGGAACGGCGGCGTGGCAGGGGGGCGTTGTGGTAAAGGGCGTTGTGGTAGACGCCGTCGGGCGGGACTGCGGGGAGTTGCGGATCCGCTCCGCCGCGGGGGTCCGGGCGCTCCGGGCGTCGGGATTTCTCCTGCGGTATGCGAACTTGTGCGGTCGTATCCGAACTTGATGCGATTTCCGGCCCTTCACCTGTCACACACACCAGTGAATTCGCCCCGAAACCAGGACGTGGACGACCGGTTGTCGCTCTCCTGGGGGTCCTGTCCGGATCGGGCAGATGTCCGCCGACCATGAGAGTGGGGATCAGGTGGGGACGAGAAGGAGAAGGAAGGGCGTCGCGCGGGCCGCGGTGCTCGCCGCCGCGCTGTGCGGCGGCGGGGCGCTGACGGCGCCGGCGGCGTTCTCGCAGACGGAGGACGGGACGGTGACGGTCCGGGTGATCCGGGCCGTGGACTCCTCCGGGGTGTGGACGCCCGCGCTGGAGCCGGGGCTGGCGGGCGTGAAGGTGACGCTCACCGGCGAGGCGCGGGCCCACGTCGAGGGCACCACCGGGGCCGACGGGACGGTGACGCTGGCGCCGCCGCGGAGCCGGGAGCACGGCGGCACGTACCGGGTGCAGGTGGTGAATCCGAAGCCGGGCGTGCTGTTCCCGGCGTTCGCCTCGCGGCAGGGGCTGGACGGCGCGCCGAACCAGCTGAGCTCCAACGAGGAGTTCGTCGACCTCTCCGACGGCAAGAACGTCTCGTACACCACCGGGCTGTGGTACCCGGGGGACTACTGCCAGCAGAACGCGCCGCTGGTGACGACCTGCCAGAACACCACCTGGGGAGGCGGCGCGCAGCGCACGCTGGTGTCGTTCCCGTACCGCGCGCGCGGCCAGGACGGCGTGGACGTCAACGTCACGAACCTCGCCACCGACGCGCAGACGGGCACGCTCTACGGCATCGCGTGGAACAAGGCCGACCGGCGGATCTTCTCCTCGGCGGCGGCCAAGCGCACCACGGACTACGGCCCCGGCGGCGCCGGCGGCATCTACGTGACCGACCCGGCGCAGGGGCGGACCACGCTGTTCACCACCGTCCCGGACGCCGGCAGCACGGCGCACGGACCGGGGACGGACGACGCGTTCCTCGTCGCGCCGGGCAAGGAGAGCCTCGGCGGGCTCAAGGTGACGAACGACGGCAGGGACCTGTTCGTCGTCAACCTCAACACCCGCACGCTGTACCGCTACGACGCGACCGCACCGACGGCCGCGCAGCCGAGGGGCGTCTACCCGGTCCCGGACCCGGGCTGCGCCTCGGCCGGGGACTGGCGGCCGTTCGGCCTGGGCCTCCAGGACGGCGTCGGCTACCTCGGCGGGGTCTGCTCGGGCGAGTCGACGGGCAAGGCCTCGGACCTGCGGGCGGTCGTGCTGCCCTTCGACCTGGCCACCGGCCGGTTCCGCGCGGCCGTGCTGGACCAGCCGCTGGACTACCCGCGCCAGTCGACCGTCGGATCGGGCCCGTGCGACGGCGCGGGCTGGTTCCCGTGGACGAACACCTACCCGACCACGCAGAACGGCCAGACCTGCGCCGGTTTCCGCGCGCAGCCGGAGCCGGAGCTGGGCGAGGTCGGATTCGAGACGGACGGCTCGATGCTGCTGGCCTTCCGCGACCGCATGGCCGACCGGGCGACGGGCCAGTCGGGGTCGGGCGCGGCGGTGGGCGAGGTGCTGTCGGGCGGTGACCTGAACAAGGCCTGCCTGAGCGGCGGCACCTACGTGCTGGACGCCAACACCGGCTGCGGGCTCTCGCCCCGGGGCGCCCGCTTCTTCGACACCAGCCGGATGGGCGTCCACCACAACGCGGCCTACGCCGGGATGGCACTGTCCAAGGTCGAGAACACCATCGGGACCTCCGGGTTCGACCCCAACAGCACGGCCTTCGGCTACGGCACGTCGTTCGTCCAGCGCGACGGCAGGCAGGACCCGGCGTTCGGCCTGCGGCTCAACCCGGCGAACGTGCCCGCGCCGTTCGGCAAGGGCGCCTCGATGGGGGACCTGGAGGTGCTCTGCGACCAGGCGCCGCTGCAGATCGGTAACCGGGTCTGGTACGACGCCGAGCACAAGGGCATCCAGAAGCCGGGCCAGCGCCCGGTGGAGGGCGCCACCGTCCACCTGTACGACGGGCCGGGGAAGCTCGTCGGCACGGCGCGGACGACGGCGCGCGGCGAGTACTACTTCGACGACTCGAACGTGGACGGCGGGCTCAAGCCGCACACCAAGTACACGATCCGGCTGGACAACCCCGCCGACTTCGCCGAGGGTGGCCCGCTGTACCAGTGGGTGCCCACCCGGCACGACGTCGGCGACAACCCGTTCATCAACTCCAAGGGCGTCGTCCCGCCGGGCGGAACGTACGCCGAGCGGGAACTGACCACCGGCGGGCCGGGCCAGGACGACCACACCTTCGACTTCGGCTTCCGGCCGCAGGAGGGCACGCTGACCCTGGTCAAGCACGACCAGGACGGCAGGCCGCTGGCCGGGGCGACGTTCCAGCTGTGGCGCTGGAACGGCGGGCCCAGCTGGCCGCAGACCGCCGGCGGGCACCAGGACTCGCCGGTCGGCGATCCCTGCACCACCGGGGCGGACGGCATCTGCCGGATCGTCGTCGGACCGGGGACGTACTACTGGGTGGAGGTGAGCCCGCCCGACGGCTACGCGGCGCCGGCCGTCGCGGTCTTCGGGCCGCTGGTGCTCACCTGCGAGACCCTGGACGACGGGATCACGGTGACGGTCGTCAACCGGCTGCTCCCGTCGGCCGGTTCGGGCGCGGCCCCGTCGTCGCCGGATGCGGTCTCGACCCCGACCCCGGCACCGACCCCGGCACCGAGCCCGTCGTCCTCGGTGGCGGCGGTGGCGTCCTTGTCGCCGCCGTCGCCGCCGTCGCCGAGCGCCTGGCCGTCCCGGCCCGATGAGCGGCCCGGCGGCGCGCTGCCGACCACCGGGGCCGGCAGCGTGCTGCCGCTCGGCGTGACCGGTGCGGCGGCGCTGCTGGGTGCGGGCGGCGTGCTGGTCGTGGTCGCGCGCCGGCGCGGGGCGCGGCACGCGTAGTGGAACCAGGCCGGGCCCGTGGCGAGTTCGACGGCCACGGGCCCGGCCGGGCGGCCCGTACGGCTTCACCCAGGGCAGAACGCCACTCCCTTCCCCTGGTGCCCCGGATCCCTAGGCTGGAGGGGTGAGCACTCATGCGCCGAACGAAGCCCGCGTCATCCCCCTGCGCCCGCACACCTCGTCGCCCGGTTCCGGCGGGGCGACCCGCGCCCCGCAGCGGCCGGCGGGAGCGTCACCGGCGCCCGCGCCCGCGCCGAGGGAACCCCTGTGGCGCGACCTCGTCGGCGACGCGTTGCGCCGCGAACGGCTCGCCCAGGAAAGGACGTTGAAGGACGTGGCGGAGGCGGCCCGGATCTCGATCCCGTACCTGTCGGAGCTGGAGCGCGGGCGCAAGGAGGCCTCCTCCGAGGTCCTCGCGGCCGCCGCCCGGGCCCTCGGGTTCGGCCTCGCCGACCTGCTCTCGCTCGCGCAGGACGAACTGACCCGGCACACCCGGAGCCAGATGGGCCGGGGCGCGGTGGGCCGAAGCCGGTTGGACCGGAGCCGCACGTCGCCCACGGCGCAGTACGACGGGCTCTGCCTCGCCGCCTGATCGGACCTGCCCCGACCGACGGCCGGTACGACGGTGGCGCGCCCCGCCGTACCGGCCACGCCCGCGCGGAGTCAGCCGAACGCGAGCCGTCGGCTCAGCACCTCGTCGGCGAGCCCGTAGGCGACGGCCTCCTCGGCGGTGAACACCTTGTCCCGGTCCATGTCCGCGCGCAACGTCGCCACGTCGTGGTGCGTGTGCCGGGACAACACCTCCTCCACCTGCGAGCGGGTGCGGACCATCTCCTTCGCCGCGAGGCTGAGGTCGGACACCGTCCCCTGCCGGCCGCCGCTGGCCGGCTGGCCGAGCAGCACCCGCGCGTGCTGGAGCACGAACCGCCGCCCGGGGTCTCCGCCGGCCAGCAGCACCGCCGCCGTCGACGCCGCCTGACCGACGCAGAACGTGGAGATCGGCGCCTGCACGAACGTCATCGTGTCGTAGATCGCCATCAGCGAAGTGAACGATCCACCGGGCGAGTTGAGGTAGATCGAGATCTCGCGTTCCGGGCTCTCCGACTCCAGGTGCAGGAGCTGCGCGATGACCACGTTGGCGACCCCGTCGTCGATCTCGGTGCCGAGGAAGATGATCCGCTCGTTCAGCAGCCGGCTGAAGACGTCGTAGGAGCGCTCGCCCTGCGCGGTCCGCTCGATGACGTAGGGAACCGTGTACGACCCCATGTCACAGCCCCATCCGTCGGCGCGACACGGCCGGGCGGATGTCGGCGACCGACTCCACCACCCGGTCCACGATCCCGTACTCCCTGGCCTGCTCGGCCGTGAACCAGCGGTCCCGGTCGCCGTCCCGCGCGATCGTCTCCTCGCTCTGCCCGGTGTGCTCGGCGGTGATCCGCTCGATGGCCTTCTTGGTGAACTGGAGGTTCTCCGCCTGGATCTCGATGTCGGCGGCGGTGCCGCCGATGCCCGCCGATGGCTGGTGCATCATGATCCGCGCGTTCGGCAGCGCGAACCGCTTGCCGGGCGCCCCCACGGTGACCAGGAACTGGCCCATGCTGGCGGCGAACCCCATCACCAGCGTCGAGACGTCGTTCGGGATGAGCCGCATGGTGTCGTAGATGGCGAGCCCCGCGGTGACCGACCCGCCGGGGCTGTTGACGTACAGGCTGATGTCGGTGCGCGGGTCCTCCGCCGACAGCAGGAGCAGCTGCGCGCACACCCGGTTGGCCGACACGTCGTCGACCTGGGTGCCGAGGAGGACGATCCGCTGGGCGAGCAACTGCGCCGCGAGGTGGTCGTCGAAGCGGCTGGGCGGCGTGCCGCCCTCCTCCGCGCGGGGCGCGAGCGTGGTGAGGGGAGTCATCCGGTCTCCTTGTCGAGATGCCGAGGTGTCGAAGTGTCGAAGTGTCGAGTCGAGGTGTTGAGGCGGGCTTGCCCTCGACTCCACTCTTGACCCCGGGAGACCTCCGGATGCGTTTTCTCTGCCCGCCGCAGATTCGCCACGGGCAGAGGCGACGGCCCGGGCCCGGCGGCGCATGGCCCGGCGGCCGGCCGGGAGAGCCCCCGACCGGCCGCCGGGCGGGACGGTCAGAGCGGCAGGCCCTGCCAGCCGCCGAAGGTGGTGGGCGTCGTGCCCGCGCGGTAGTAGACGCGGCCGTCCGAACCGATCGCGAACACGTGGAGGACGCCGCCGCCGTCGACGAGTGCGGCCGGGTAGTCGAGGACGGTGCCGCCGAGGTCCTGCCAGGTGCCGTAGCCGGAGTTCGGGGCGGTCTGGGCGGTGGTGCTCACGCCGCCGCCGCGGTTGCGCTCGAACAGGACGACCCGTCCGCCGACGGTGGCCGCCGCCGGCTCGCCCACTCCCCCGTCTCCGCCGAGGGGGGCCGGGGACTGGCTCCACTCGCCGCCGGGCCGGGTCTGGTAGCTGACCAGCATCGCGCCGGTGCCGGCCTCGCGGTAGGCGAGTTCGATGCGGCCGTCCTGGTCGAGCGCGGCCTTGGGCGGGCTGGCCGGCCGGGCGCCCGGAATCGGGCCCGGGCCGCCGAAGGCTCCGTTCGGGGCGCCCTGCCACCAGCCGAGGATTCCGGTGCGGGTGCTGGCGAACACCTCGATCGCCCCGACGCCGTTGCGGATCGCGGTGACCGGGTCCTGGAGGTCGGTGCCGCCCAGGTCCGTCCACGTGCCCGTCCACACCCCGCCCGAGGTGGTCTGCCAGATGCTGCTGAGACCGCCCCCGCCGTTCTTGACGAACAGTTCCAGCCGCCCGTCCTGGTTACCGGCCACCACGGGCACGCCGACCTGGTCCTCGTTGCCGAGTCCGGTGTTGGGGTTGCCGTGGTCGGCCCAGCTGTTCCACCACCAGCCGTTGGGCGCACCCTGGGGCAGGGAGATGATGTGGTGATCGGTCAGGCGGCGGGCGAAGACCTCCAGCCGGCCGTCGGCGTTGGTCCCGACCGCGATGCCCGGCGCCAGTCGCCCGCCCGGGTCGGCCATCCGCACCGGACCGCCCCAACTGCCGTCCGCCTGGCGCCAGTAGGTGTAGAGGACGCCGGCCCGGACGACGAAGACCTGAGGCCGGCCGTCCTGGTTCAGCCCGGCCCAGGAGGTGCCCCGCGACCAGCGGTAGTACATCCGGGAGAACCAGGCGTCGGAGTAGTTCCCCGAGTGGTCGTGGCTGGCGTACTCGGAGACGAACACGCCCTTGGCGCCGGTCGTCGCCGGGTCGAGGTTCACCGGGGAGTCGCTGATGTTGTAGTCCCGGTAGTTCACCTGGATCAGCGGGCCGCCGTACAGCAGGGCCGCCTGGCCGGCGAACTTCGCGGCGGAGACGTGGTCCGAGTGGTCGCCCGAGTAGCGGCTGTCCGGGAGTTCGTCCTGGGCCCGGAGCACGGTCGGCTGGTACGTCACCATCAGCTGCCGCAGCACCTCGACGACGTCCGCCGCCGTGTAGGTCGACGGCCCGGACAGCGGGCTGCCCACCGGGACGACCGTGGTGTCGGTGCCGCCGGCCAGGACGGCGCCGAGCCCGGCGTCGTGCAGGTTGAGGAAGATCAGGTGCATTGGGCGGCCCTTGAGGACGTACCGTTCGACCTGCTTGCCCGCGACCGTCCACGCCTCGGCCGTCCAGTGCCCGACCTCGTCGGTCGCCGGGTCGGTGTCGCCGACCCCGGTCATCCGGGAGTAGGCGTTGATGGCGCCCATCTGCCGGTTCCAGGTGCGCAGCGGCTCGCCGGCCGTGTCCCAGCAGGACGTGGCGCACGGGTCGCCGGTCGCGTTGCCCGCGGTGACGAACACCGTGACGGACGGGGTGCCGATGGCGAGCGCGTTGGACAGGTCCGGGTTCATGAACAGGATGTCGTCGTCCTCGTGCGCGACGACCTGCATGAACAGCGGCCCGGAGGGGGCGGCCGGGGCCGCCCCCACGGCCGCGGCCGCGCGGGTCGCGGTCCCCTTGGCCAGGACGGGCGCGGCGAGGGCGGTGAGCGCGACGGAGGTGAGGAGTTGCCGTCGTCCGATTGCCATGTGATTCCCCCCAATTCGAGATCGGCATGTGATCACGCCAGGACGAGGCTAGCGCATATCGGGAGGGCAATACCCTGGACCGCATCGCGCAAATTGCCAGCGGGGGAAGTCAATTGACGCATCATCAAATTACTTCAACCGCTCCCCGCCCATCGGGCCTCTTTCCGGACGATCCCGTTCCTTTCGGAGATGGAATCGGCCCAGCGAGCGATAAGACGACAAGCCGAGTCCAACCCGTGCGGCCGGGTGGGGCAGGAGGCCGGTCGCGCGAGGTGACGGCGTGTCGGCAGATCCCGCCGGTCGGTCCTCCCGAGCACCCGGCGGCGCCCCGCGGCGGTCAGCCGAGCGAGTCCACCAGTTCGGCGATCGCCGTCAGCGGCTGGTGGGCCGCGAGTTCGGCGGCCAGGTCGGCGGCGTTGGCGCGGTAGGCCGGGTCGGCCAGGACCAGGTCGACGGCCTCGCGCAGCTCCGGCTCGCCCGGGCGCCCGGTGCGCAGGTCGATGCCCACACCGCGCCAGGCCACCCGGGCGGCCACCTCGGGCTTGTCCTCGCTGCCGCCCGCGACCACCAGCGGCACCCCGAAGGCCAGCGCGGTGTGGACACCGCCGTAGCCGCCGTTGCTGATCAACACGTCGGCGTGCGGCAGGAGCCGGTCGAACGGCAGGTAGCCGGCGGCCCGCACGTTGTCCGGCAGGCCGCCGAGCGCCTGCGCCAGCAGCTCGGGCCCGTCCGGGCGGACCGTGGCCGCGACCACCAGCAGGTCGGGGCGGTCGGCCAGCGCCCGCACCGCGGGGACCAGCAGCTCGGTCAGGTCGTCATTGGCCAGGGTGCCCTGGGTGACCACCACGACCGGGCGGTCGGAGGCCAACTCCGGCCACCACTGCGGCAGTTCCACCTCGCTCCGGTTCTGCGGCGCCAGCGCGCCGATGTAGCGCAGCGAGGCCGGCGCGTCGCTGCGCGGGTACTCGAACCCCGGGACGGTCAGCTGCAGGTAGTGGTCGGGCCCGGTGACGGCGGCGTTCACCCGTGGCCCCGGCGGCAGTTCGGCCCCGACCCCGGCGAAGACCTCGGCCGCGTACTGCCGCAGCGGCTCACCGCGCAGCGCCGCCTCGGCGTTCAACTCCCGGTTGCGGGCCAGCCCCTCCGGTCCCGCCTGGGGCGCCAGCGCAAGCCCGAAGGGCGCGGTGTCGACACTCTGCAGCATCGGCGGGGACACCCCGATGCCCACCACGGCCGGCCGCTCGCCGCGCGGATGGGCCAGCGCCAGAGCCACCGCGCCGTGGAAGAAGCAGTCACCGAGCACGACCGTGGCCGGGAACTCCGCCAGCAATGCGCGCAGCGCCCGGTACTGCACGGGCACCGGGTCGATGAAGATGTTCCGGGCGTCGAAGGCCAACCGCTGGGGCCCGGGCGGCAGTTCGGCCCGCCCCGGGAAGGAGTCGTTGATCCGGCGGTCGTCGAAATCCGCCTCCGGCGGCAGGGCGACGAAGCGCGCCCCGGTCTCCTCGGCGGCCCCGGCGAACCGCGCCCCGCCGAGGAAGACCACCTCGTGCCCGCGCGCCACCAGGTCGGCGGTGATCGCCAGCATCGGCGCGGTGTGCCCGTGCGCGGGCATGGCGGCAGTGATGATCCTGGACATGTGAAACCCCCCATAGTCGTTCGTCGGCCGGTCCGTACGCACCCCGTGGTCGCCCCCGCGCACCCGGCCCACAGCGCAGGCTAACCCACCACGCCGCGTCCGCCCGGCACCGACACCGGCGGCGGGACGGCGGGGCGGCGGGGCGGCGGGGCCAGGCGGGACGGGCGGGGGTACCCGTCCCGCCGGCTCGTCAGGCAGTCAGGCAGTCAGGCAGTCAGGCAGTCAGGTCCTCAGCTGGTCAGCTCCTCAGCTCGTCAGCCACGGTCGTCAGGAGACCACGTCAGCCGGGCAGAGCCGCTGGGTGCCAGGGCGTCCGCGCACGGTGGCGTCCACGCAGCCGCCCGGCAGGCCGTCGTGGACGGTGGTGCCGAAGTTGGCGGTGACGGTCAGCGTGCCGTCGCCGAAGACGGTCCGCTGCACCAGGTGGTCGCCGGTCAGCCAGCGGAAGGAGGTCAGCTGCTGGGCGCCGGCCGCCTGGTGCAGCGGCGCGAAGTACTGCTGCAGGGCGGCCAGTTCCCGAAGGTTCTGCCCGTCGTGCGGGTCCTTGTCGCTGAGCACGAAGTTGAGCGGGGTGTTGTCGAGCATCGCCAGCAGCGCACGCGTGGTCTTCTGCTCCGGCAGCTTGCTGAAGGGCAGTTCCCAGCGTTCGACGTTGACCAGCGAACCGTGCAGCGCCGTCTCGTACAGCGGCACCCGGTACCGCGGGTCGTACATCGCCTTCAGGGCGGCGGCCACCCGGGCCTGGTGCTCGGGCTTGAAGTCCGTGGTGCGCACCGGCTTGAAGAAGGTGGCGGCGGCCTGTTCCGGGGCGTAGCCGCCCCAGGCGCCGTCGTCCTTGGGGTCCTGCGGCCCGTTGTCGAAGTGCCCGGACTCCATCGCCCACAGCCGCCCGTCCACCGGGGTGCCCGAGCCGTGGTCGAAGGCCAGCACCTGGTTGGCCCAGGAGCCGGCGGACTCCGAGCCCAGGACCAGCGGGGCGGGCCGGCCCGTGGACGCGTCGTACGAGCCGTCCGTCAGGCGCCGCATCCGGGCGAGCCGGTTGGCGCGGTCCTCGTCCATGGTCATCGCGTGGCCGGGGTCGAAGTCCTGGAAGAGCTCGCCCGCCGCGTCCACGTCGAGGAAGTAGCTGTCGGCCCCGTTGGCGACCAGCGAGCGGGTGCGGTCCGCGAGGTAGTGCTGCTGCGGCTCGGCCTGCTCGAACGCCTGCGAGCTGAGGTAGCAGCCCTTCTTGTGGAAGCCGGGTTGCGGTGTTCCGTCGGCCCTGAGGACGCAGAACCGGGGGTAGACGTCGTCCGGCCAGACGGAGTTGGGGGACGAGTCGTCCGTCTTCTGCTGGCCGTTGGCGAAGGAGTCGTACGGCCCGACCAGGTAGCCGGCGGCCTCGGCGGCCTTGACGTCCTCGCCCGTCATCGGGGAGTCGTCGGAGTCGTAGCCGAGCCAGAGCCGGGAGACGCCCAGTTCCTTGAGCCGGTCGAGGTAGGCGGGCCGGCGGGCGCCGCCCCAGGCGTAGGCGTGGAAGGCGCCGAGCAGCTTCGCGGTCTGCGGGTTCTGCTTGATCTTCTCGCTCAGGCTGCCCAACTGCCCGTGCTCCGAAAGCCAGTTGCGGTAGTCCACGGCCGGGGCCACCGGGGAGCCGTCGGTGAGGGAGAAGGCCACGGTGTACGCGCCGGTGCCGTTCCCGGCGGAGAATCCGTGCTCGGCCGTGGCCCGCAGCCGCCCGTCCTGGGAGGCGAACGTCAGCGACGTGCCGATGTCGGTGGGGACGATGTAGCTGACGCCGGCCCGGCCGGAGCGGAGCGTGTAGCCCCACATCGGCATGGACAGCTGCGAGCTCAGCTCCTGCTCCTCGCCGACCAGCGCCCCGTCGGAGGAGTTCCAGAACGGGTCGTCGACGGGAACGGACAGCCCCTCGCCGCGCGGGAGCTGGACCTCGGCGGCGGCCGGATCGGTGGCGGTCACCGGCCACCGCACCGAGGTGTCGCCGCCGCTCCCGGTGAGGGCGGTCCCGGTGAGGGTGACCAGCAACCGGCCGTGATCGGCGCGGACTTCGGCCCGCAGGCCCTTCTCCGGATACGACCAGGCGGCGCCGCTCGCCGTCCTGACCGGGGCGCTCGCCCTGCCCAGCCCCTGGGCTGCCGGAGCGGACAGCAGGACCACCCGCCCGTCCTCGGTCCGGGCCTCGGCCCGCAGCGTGGCCGCGTCGATGGTGGCGGTGCCGCCGCGTACCGGCACGTCGACGCGCCCGTCATGGACCCGCACCCGCATCGGCGAGGCGGAGCTGCCGGTGGCGCTCGCCACGGTTGCGGACACCAGCGCGGTGGCCATGGCGAGGACGAGAACGGCGCGCGGAACGTGCCGGCGGGCGGGGCCCGCAAGGGATGACGTATGAGTACCGGTGTGCATGACACAGTGATACGGAGGACTCCTAAGAAGTCCTTAAGAAACGACCATTGACCACCGGTCATGCTGACGCGGCACCCGAGCTTGGACCTGCTGGTCCGGCGGTCCGGCGGTCCGGCAGAGCGCTCGGTGGGGCGAGGGACGGCCGTCAACGCCTCCGCAGATCGAGCGAGACGACGGTCAGCCGACGCAGTTCCTCCGGGGCGTCCGGGTGCCTCCCGTCGGTGACCTCCGAAAGGGTGCCGAACGAACCGGGGTAGACCATGACAGAAAGGCCTTCCTGGACAAGACACGCGAATATTGCGGACTCCTCCAGAAAGTACTGTGCGGACATTTCGACCCGCCTCTCCAGGTCGGCCTCGGCAAGTTGGCCGGAATTCCTGGTGTGGAAGCTCCGCCCGAACGCGTCCACGGACTCCCGGAAGTTCCGGTCGGCCCGGTGGTAGTCGGTGAGGCTTCGATGGTGCTTTGCGTAGGAATCCCACCGCTGTACTTCGGAGCAGCGCAGGAACGTGAATTCGGTCTGCTCGCGTTCGGCCGCGAACAGGGCCCGGGTGTCGGCGATGAAGCGGTCGCCCAGGGCCAGCGCCCGGGAGAGCGCCTCGTCCTCCGGCAGGCCCCGGGTGGACGCCAGGGTGATCCGGTGGATGCTGTCCCCGACCAGCACCGTGCAGCGGGGGAACCGCCTGGCTATCCAGCGGAGCATCGCGGCGATCTTGCCCGGAGCGAAATTGCCGTTCTCCAGACTGACGCCGAGGAAGCACTGCCCCTGATCCGCCAGTCCGGTCCGCCGGGCCGGAGGGGAGACTGAGTCAACACTCGCCTTGTAGGAGGTTTTCGGTTGATTCTCGGAAATTCCTGATATGCCGACAGGAGTCTGTTCGTAAGGAGGCATGCGAAAACCCCTCCGGGCCATCGAACGAGTGAGCGACGATCGGTACGGGGTCGACGTTAGATTTCGTCTGACTGATCGTCAAATTGCTTCAACTCACCTACGAAACAGGGGCGGTGGGGCATAGGCGTGACAGAGGCCCTGACCTTGACAGACAGCCGATGACAACGGGGACGACCGTCGCGGGGGAGCCGGCGGCCCGTCAGCGCGCGGCGTGTCCGAGGCCGTCGAGGATTCGGCAGACTGGCACTCACCCTGCCCGACGAATGATGTCCACGGTCGTCGCCGACAGCGCACCACCCACCGGCAGCCCCTGGGAGCCCCGATCCTTCGGCTCTGCGCGGCACGACACGGGTTGATCCAACTTCGGGGTCCCGGCTGGCAGTTCTCGATTTCGGCGAAATGCTCAGACGGTCCTCAAATCCGACCGGAAGGTCTTGCCCCGCCGCGTCGGATGAGTGACGGTATGTACCGGCTTCGTTTACAGAGCGCAACCTGAGTCGCCCGGATGGCGGCGTGTCGTGGGGGAGATCAGCGTGGCCGAAGACGCCGACTACATCATTTCGCCGCCGACGGGCCCGGGCGGTGGTGGCCCGGCAGGCGCTGGGGCCCGTCCTGCTGGGCCGCCTTCGGCATCCGGCGCGGCGCCGTCGCCGTCGCCGCAGTCGCAGTCGCAGCCGCCGGTTCCGCAGCACGCGCCGACGGCAGGCCCGGGCAGACCCCGGCTCGCTCGGGTACCGCGCCACTGGCAGCTGATCGTGGCCGCGGTCGTGCCCTGCCTCGTCCTGGCCGGCGTCGGGTGGTGGCTCTGGCCGCAGCAGCCGACGAGCCTGCCGCCGCACGTGGCCGCGGGTACGGTCCAAGCGGACCTCGTGAGCCCTGACAGCGTCAGTCGGCTGGCCGGGACGACGCTGGTCGCCGGCCCGCAGTCGAACCGTCCGCACGCCCCGCTCGCCGTGTCGCCGTCGGAATGCGCCGTCGCGGCGGGACCGACGACCCAGTCGGTCTACGGACAGGCGTGGACCGCGTTCCTGTCGGCGACCTACCAGGACGCGGGGGCCACGGGCGCCTACACCGTGAACCAGGTCATCGGCGTGTTCCCGGACAGCGAGAAGACCGGCGCGGCCTTCCAGGCGCTCACCGACGGTCTCACCAAGTGCCCGTCCTCGACGGTCACCGACCAGGCAGGTCGTACCGCGAAGTGGGCCTACACGGCCCACCCTCCCACCGAGGTCGCCGTGGCGTGGACGGCGGCGCAGGACGGCGCACAGGACGGCGGCGCGCAGTGGGCCTGCCACCACCAGGCGCGGGTGAAGGGCACGAGTCTGGTCCAGGTCGCCGTCTGCCAGGCGGGCGACGGCCAGCCGACCACCGCGAAGCTCGCCGACGAACTCACCGGAAAGGTGAGCGGATGACCGCGTCCCCGTACGGCCCGGCCGCTCGCCGCCGGCGAACCGTACGGACGACTGTGCGGATGACCGTACGGACGGCCGTACGGCGATTCGTTCTCCTGGCGCTGGCGGCCGTGCTGGTGCCGGTCGTCGGCGCGGGAGCGCCCGCGTTCGCGGCCACCGGCGCTGCGGCCGTCCTGGCCCAGTCGGGCGGCGTCGCCCTCCTGGTCCCGTCCGGGGACGTCGCGGCCGCCTCGGCGCAGCTCATCCGGGAGGTCGAGGACTTCAACCGGCAGGAGGCGGAGATCGCGCAGCAGGAGAAGGCCGTGGTCGCCGAGGCGGAACAGATCACCAAGGATGCCGCCGCCCTGCGCAACGACACCGCGGCGTTCGAGAGCAAGGCCGCCGCCGCGAAGCAGAAGGCCGGCAGCTTCGGGACGCGCGCGGCGGCCCTGGCCTCCAGGATCGATGCCCACAACAACAAGCCGCACACCTTCGAACTGCCCGCGCAGGCCGCCGCGTCCAGCGCGTACGACGCCGAGGCGAGCGAACTGAGGACCGAACAGGCGCAGCTCCAGGCCGAGAAGGGCAGCCTGGAGAACGAGCAGTCCCAGCTCGGGCAGGAGGAGTCCAAGCTCAGTTCCAGGCAGTCCCAGCTCAGCGCCGCCGCCAAGGCCCAGGAGGCGAAGGCCAAGGAGCTCCAGGCCAAGGAGCAGCAGCTCCAGCCCCGGGCCCAGCAGTTGCTCCAGCAGATGGCCCAGGCCACCCAGAGCCTCGCCGACAATCCACCGGACCCGGCGGCGGCGATGGACCAGGGCGGTGACGCGGCCGCCCCTCCGCAGCACCGCGCTCACGCCCCGTCCCAGAGCCAGAACCAGCGCCAGAACCAGGGTCAGAGTCAGAGCCAGTCCCAGAGCCGGAGGCGGGGGGTCGACACCGTCGACACGGCCGACGCCGCCGGCACCGCCGACAGCCCGTACCAGCAGCCGCGAACCTCCGCCCTGAAGGCCTACGCGAAACAGGCCGGCACCACCGTCGACATGCGCCCGGGCACGGCGTACCTGCTGCCCGAGGCCGTCGGGCAGCTTCCCGCCGCCCAGGCGGCGCAGCTCGGCAGCCCGTCCATCGCCTACGACGGGCTGGTCCGCAAGCCCGACGGGAACTACACGGCCCTCCAGGTGCAGATGCCGGGGGCTGCCGCGGCCCCCGCCCTGGAGGTCTTCAGAACCGCCATGGACCGCCGGGGCCGGCTCGTCGCGTACAAGGCCGGCGTGAAACTCGTCATCGACGAGATCAAGACCGTCCAGCCGGCGCCGGAGCCCCCGGAGACCGGCCCCGGGAGCCCGTCGCCCTCTCCTTCCGGCAAGGCCGCCTGCCTGACGCAACCCCGGGGCAGGCCGAGCGGCAGCGGATGGATCCTCAACACCGAGCAGCCCGTGCCCAGTCGCAACCGGACCGCGGGCCCGAGCCCCTCCGGCTCCCGGGCCCCCGCGCCGGCCACCAGGGCTGGCAAGGCGGAGGCCTGCCTGACGAACCCCCTGGTCAAGGGGGACGAGGCCGGCGGCGACATCACGGGCTGGGAGGACGCGAACGCGCAGTCCCCCGGCGGCGGCCTCGCCCGCTGCCACCTGATCGCCAACGTCCTCGGGGGAAGGGGCAGTCACAAGGAGGACTGGATCAACCTCGTCCCGTGCTACCAGCTCGGGATGAACATCAAGGGGATCAGCATGAGGATGTTCGAGGCCAGGGTCCAGAAGGAGGTGAACGCGCTGTCCGCGGACGGGGACGCCGCCGTGTACTACGTGGTGACGCCCCTCTACCGGGACGACGGCAGCACGATCCCGTGGGGCGCGAGCATGAGCGCCACGGTTCAGCTGCCCGACGGCGCGTCATGGCCCGTCTTCAACGAGCAGACCCTCCTGAACGTCCCCGGGGACGGCGGGCCCAGTCTGGGGAACTGAGACCGGGAGACCGGGACAGGGGAACCGAGACCGGTACGGCTGGGAGGCCGGAATGACCCGCACCACCCCGCCGAGGCCGGATGACATCGTGGCGGCCTTCCCACGGCTGGCCCCGCTGGCCCGGACGGCGACCCGGCTGCACCCGCGGCCCGGATCGCCGTCCCCGCGGGAGAGCTCGGTCGGAGGTCCGCTGCTGTGGCCCGCCGCCGAGCCGTGGCCGCACTGCGAGGGCACGCACCGGGTGCCGGCCGTGTTGCCGGCGACCTCCCCGGCGGATGTCCGGCTGTTGCGCGAGATCCGGGCGGGCGCCCGGTCCCGGCCACCGGGCGCCCGCGCCTACACCCCGCAGGAGCGCGCCGTGCTGGCTCGGGCCGGCGCCGGCCGCCCGTGCCCGCCGGGGCCGGTCGCGATGCTGGCCGTGGCCCAGCTGTACGTCCGCGAGGTGCCCGACCTGCGTCCGCCCGAAGGCGCGGACCTGCTCCAGGTGCTGTGGTGCCCCTTCGACCACCCCTTCGACCGCCCCTTCGACCGTCCCTGGGGGAACATGCCGAGGACCGAGCTGTTCTGGCGGTCCGCCACCGCGGTCGGCGAGGTCCTCACCGCGCCTCCGCAGCCGCCCGCGATCCAGTACGAGGACTACCTGCCGCAGCCGTGCCTGGTCTCCCCCGAGCAGGTCACCGAGTACCCGCTGGCGGTGGAGCTCGACCCGGACCTGCGCGCGCAGGTCCGGGCGTGGAGCGCGCGGCGGAAGACCGGCGCGGAGCCGGGCAGCGCCTACGACGGGGCGGAGGACGGCTACTACGACCGGGAGTTGTCCGTCGCCCCCGGTTGGAAGGCCGGCGGCTGGGCTCCCTGGAGCTTCACCGATCCCGCTCCGCAGTACTGCCGCGCCTGCGGCTGCCGGATGGACCCGATGCTGACCATCGCCACGAAGGAGCACCGCGCGGACGTCCACAGCTGGATCCCGTACGAGGACCGGGCCGCCGCGAACCGGGACGCCGTCCACCCCGACCCGGCGGCACCGACCATGATCACCGTCGGCGACGGGTACAACCAGCAGATCTACGCGTGCCCGGCGGCCCCGGACCACCCGCACGCCGCACTGCTGCAGTAGCCGGCCGGAGCCGCCGCGCTGCGCCCGGGCCGACGCCCCGCGACCCGAACGGAGTATGCCGCGCCCGGAAACTCGGCAGCGCCCGCCGCAGGCGACGGGCAGCGGGAACGGCCGCGCCGGTGCGTGGACGTCGAGCGGCTGGTGGGGCGGTCGCGGACGCGGATCGGCAGAATCGAGGCGTGGGGGCGGCCCCGGCTGCGCCGCAGGCGGCTACGTGAGAGGACCATGCCATGCCCGACTTCCACCCGAAGCACGATCATCTGATCGTCAAGCCGATCGGGGTTCCGACCCCGCAGGACCCGGAGACGTGGACGGGCGAGGTGGTGGCGGTGGGGCCCGGCCGACAGCTGGGGAGCGGCAAGCCGCACCCGGTGGACGTCAAGGTCGGCGAGAAGATCCTCTTCAACAGGCTCTCCGGTTCGGAGATCCGGGTGGAGGGCGAGGAGTACGTCGAGCTTCCCGAGGACGAGATCCTCGCGCTCTCCGCCGAGTAGTCCCGACAGCCCCGACAGCCCCGAGTCGCTGTACCACCGTGCCCCCGAGACCCCCTTGGAGATTCCCGCCATGACCGAGCAGGCACCGGCCCGGATCGGCGTCACCGGATTGGCCGTGATGGGCCGCAACCTGGCCAGGAACTTCGCCCGCCACGGCTATCGGGTGGCCGTGCACAACCGCACGCTGGCGCGGACCACGGCGCTGCTGGAGGAGTTCGGGCACGAGGGCGAGTTCGTGGCCGCCGAGACCACGGAGAAGTTCGTCGCGGCCCTGGAACGCCCCCGCCTGATCGTGATCATGGTCAAGGCCGGGGCGCCGACCGACGCGGTCATCGACGAGCTGGTGCCGCTGCTCGACGAGGGCGACGTGGTGGTGGACGGCGGGAACGCGCACTTCCTCGACACCAGGAGGCGGGAGGCGGCCCTGCGCCAACGCGGCCTGCACTTCGTGGGCAGCGGCATCTCCGGCGGCGAGCAGGGCGCCCTGGAGGGGCCGAGCATCATGCCCGGCGGCACCCCGGAGGCCTACCGGGTCCTGGGACCGCTGCTGGAGGACATCGCGGCCAAGGTCGACGGCAAGCCCTGCTGCACCCACGTCGGACCGGACGGCGCCGGCCACTTCGTCAAGATGGTCCACAACGGCATCGAGTACGCCGACATGCAGCTCATCGCCGAGGCGTACGACCTGCTGCGGCACGGCGCCGGACTGCAACCCGACGCGATCGCCGAGGTCTTCCGGACCTGGAACGGCGGGCGCCTGGAGTCCTACCTGATCGAGATCACCGCCGAGATCCTCGCCCACACCGATGCGGCGACCGGGAAGCCCTTCGTCGACATCGTGCTGGACCAGGCCGAGCAGAAGGGCACCGGCCGCTGGACGGTGCAGAGCGCGCTGGAGCTCGGCGTGCCCGTCAGCGGGATCGCCGAGGCGGTCTTCGCCCGGGCGCTGTCCGGCAGCGTGCCGCTCCGGCAGGCCGGCCGGGGACTGCCCGGCCCCACCGAGACCTGGCTCGACAGCGCGGCGGCGGACCGGTTCGCGGAGGACGTCGAGCAGGCGCTGTACGCCTCCAAGATGGTGGCCTACGCCCAGGGCTTCAACCAGATCCAGGCCGGCAGCGCGGAGTACTCCTGGCAGATCGACCCCGGTGAGATGGCCGCGATCTGGCGCGGCGGCTGCATCATCAGGGCCCGGTTCCTGGACCGGATCAGGGCCGCGTACGAGGCCGACCGGGAGCGTCCCACGCTGCTGACCGACGCGCACTTCCGGGAGGCGCTCGGCTCCGCGCAGTCGGCCTGGCGGCGGGTCGTCTCGACGGCGGCCCAACTGGGGGTGCCCGCCCCCGGCTTCGCGACCGCGCTCGCCTACTACGACGGCCTGCGGGCGGAGCGCCTCCCGGCCGCACTCGTGCAGGGACAGCGGGACTTCTTCGGCGCGCACACCTACCACCGTGTCGACCGGGAGGGGACCTTCCACACCCGTTGGGAGCTGGAGAGGCGCCCGGAGGAACAGCGCTGAGACACCTGAGACACCCGCAACCACCGTGCGGGAGCGACATACGGACAGACCGGCGCCACAGAAGGTGATTCCGCGGTCACCATGGGTAGGAGCGTGGCGCAAACCCCTACCTCCAGGAGACCCGCATGGCCCAGCAGGCCGACCTCATCCTCCACGGCGGCGAGATCGTCACCGTCGCCGAGAGCACCGGAAGCACCGCGAGCAGCGAAAGTGACGCCCGGCGCCCCGAGGCCGAGGCCGAGGCCGTGGCCGTGGCCGTGGCCGTCAAGGACGGCACGATCGTCTTCGTCGGCCCCCGGCAGGAGGCGCTGGACCAGTGGCGCGGCCCGCACACCGTCGTACGGGACCTCGAGGGCCGCGCCCTGCTGCCCGGCTTCGTCGACGCGCACGGGCACCTCGGCGGCATCGGCCTCCAGGCCACCATCGCCAACCTGCTGGCCGCGCCGGACGGCGACGTCACCGGGCTCGACTCGCTGAAGGACAAGCTGCGCGACTGGGCCGGGAGCACGGTGGGCGCGGACTCCGAGTGGATCGTCGGGTTCGGGTACGACGACGCGATGCTCGCCGAGGGCCGCCACCCCACCCGCGACGACCTCGACGAGGTGTCCACGGACCGCCCGGTGCTCGCCATCCACCAGTCCTTCCACCTCGGCGCGGTGAACAGCCTCGGCCTGGAACGGCTCGGCTACTCGGCCGCCACGCCCGACCCCGAGGGCGGGGTGATCCGGCGGCGCGAACTCGCCGTCCCGCCCGCGTACGGCGAGCCCGACGGGGTCCTGGAGGAGAAGGCGTTCACCCCGGCCTCGGACCTGGCGCTCGCGGGGCTGCCGGAACGGGCACAGCTGATGCTGTTCATCACCGGCGCCGCCACGGCGGCGAGCTTCGGCTTCACCACCGTCCAGGAGGGCGGCACCACCCTCGCCAACCTCAAGGCGCTGCGGGACACGGCCGCCGCCGTGCCGTTCGCGGTCGACGTGGTCGCGTACGTGAAGGCCGGCGAGGCGACCTCCTCCGCACTGGACGACCCGATCGGGGTGAGCGACGAGTACGTGGACGGCGTCCGCGCGGCCGGGGTGAAGCTGGTGCTGGACGGCTCGCCGCAGGGCCGCACGGCGTGGCTCACCGCGCCGTACCTGACGCCGCCGGCCGGTCAGCCCGAGGACTACTGCGGGTACCCGGCGGAGCGGGACGACGCGGTGGTGGCCAAGCAGGTCAGCACGGCGGTCGAGCGGGGCTGGCAGGTCCTGGCGCACGTCAACGGCGACGCGGCGATCGACCAGTTCCTCCGGGCGGTCGAGGCGGCCGGGCCGGGCCGGCGCCCGACCGTGGCCATCCACGCGCAGACCGCCCGCGAGGACCAGGTCGAGGCGTTCGCCCGGCTGGGGATCGTGCCGTCCTTCTTCTCCATGCACACCTACTACTGGGGCGACTGGTACCGCGGGACCGTCCTCGGCGAGGAGCGGGCGGCCGCCATCTCCCCCGCCCGCTGGGCGCTCGACCGCGGCCTGCGCTACACCTCGCACCACGACGCGCCGGTGGCGCTGCCCGACTCGATCGCCGTGCTGTCCAGCCAGGTGACCCGGCGCACCCGAACCGACGGGGTCGTCCTCGGACCGGAGCAGCGGGTGTCGGCCCTGGAGGCGGTCCGCGCGATCACCCTCGACGCCGCCCACCAGTACGGCGAGCAGGACCGCAAGGGCAGCATCGAGGTCGGCAAGCTCGCGGACCTGGTGATCCTCAGTGCCAATCCGCTGACGGTCGACCCGGAGGCGATCCGCGACATCGAGGTCGTCGAGACGATCAAGGCCGGAACGACCGTCCACCCGCCGGCACCCGCCGCCCGGGCCTCCGCGACCCCGGCCACCGCGCCCACCCCGCAGTGGGGCTGCTGCTGAGCGTCCGGAGCCGGGCCGGGGAGCTTCCGACACACGCATTCCGACACGAGACGAGGGCGTAGAGCAATGGTGTCAACCACGCAGCAGGGGCGCTTCGCAGGCAAGGCGGCCGTCGTGACCGGTGGGAGCCGCGGGATCGGCGCGGCCGTCGCCCGGCGGTTGGCGGGCGAGGGCGCGGCCGTGGCGATCGGCTACCGGGGCAACCAGGAGGCCGCGGACGCACTGGTGGCCGAACTCGCCGCCGCGGGCGGCCGGGCGATCGCCGTCCGGGCCGACGTCGCGGAGCCGGAGCAGATCGCGGCGCTGATCGAGCGGACGGTGGCCGAGTTCGGGCAGTTGGACGTGGTCGCCTCCTGCGCGGGCATCGAGTACTTCGGCGCACTGGAGACCATCACGCCGGCCGACTTCGACCGGGTCTTCGCGGTGAACACGCGCGGGCAGCTGTTCACCGTGCAGCACGCCGCGCCGCATCTGCGCGAGGGCGGCCGGATCGTGCTGACCTCCTCGGTGAGCGCCGGCAAGGCCGTCTTCCACCACACCTTGTACGCGGCCAGCAAGGCCGCCGTGGAGTCGATGGTCCTGAACCTCTCCGCCGAGCTGGGCACGAGGGGTATCACCGTCAACGCCATCGCCCCGGGCGGGACCGACACGGACATGGCCGCCGAGAGCGCGCCGCACTACGTGCACCCCGACCTGGCCGGCACGCAGGACCTGGCGCGGCTGCTCGGCACGCTGACCGCACTGCGGCGGCTGGCCCGGCCCGAGGAGGTGGCGGCGGGCTACGCCTTCCTCGCCTCCGACGACGCCGCCTACATGACCGGCCGCACCCTCCAACTGGACGGCGGGACGTTCTGAGCGCCCCGCGCGGACCTTCTCCAGGGAACCGGGGCCAGCCGGCGGGGGCGGGCCGGTGACGCGGGCGGGCCGGCGGGGGGTGGCAGGCGGGAAGCTGCCGGTGGATCTGCCGATCGGCGGCGCGGCGCGGACCTAACGTTCGGTGCGGCGCCGGACGCAGCGGGGCGGGCGCCGCAGGAATCCCCCGCTGGCTCGTCAACTCCGCTGTCCCCGGAAGGACTTCAAGCCCACCCATGTCCAGACTCCGCTCCCGGGTCGCCGCCCTGGCCGCCCTCGCCACGATCGGGTTCGGCGCCCTCACCACGGGTACCGCCGACGCCGCCCAGGCCGCCGCCCCCGCCCCGGCCCAGGCCGCCGTGACCGCCGCGCCGTCCGAGCCCACCCACATCCCGATGAACAGCCTGCTGAACCGCGACCAGGCCTGGTACTCGCCGAACGGCCACATCATGCTGGCCATGCAGGGCGACGGCAACGTCGTCCTGTACCGCGACACCACCCCGATCTGGGTCGCCAAGGGCGCCGTCCCCAACGGCAACGTCCTGGTCATGCAGGGCGACGGCAACCTCGTCGTGTACTCCGCCGCCAACGCCCCGCTGTGGGCCAGCAACACCGGCGGCAACCCCGGCGCCGAACTGGCCGTCTACAACGAGGGCGCGATCGCCGTCCAGCTGAACGGCAAGATCCTGTGGACCAGCGCCCCGTCGACGCCGACCCTGCCCAAGTGCCCGCCGTGGGGCCCGCCCTACCCGGGCCAGGTCACCTGGCCGTGGTGCCCGACCTGGCCCTTCCCGAGCTGACCCCCACCCCGGACGGTCACGCGACCGGCCCGTGCCCCCGCCGCCCGAACGGCGGCAGGGGCGCGGGCCGGTGCCGTGACGGTCGACCGGCGTACCGGCCGGCGGCCGTCCGCGCCTACGCGTCGGGCCCGTGGATGTCCTGGAGCGCGAGCCGCAGCAGCACGTGGTCGGCGACGGAGCGCCAGCCGCTGTCGACGGTCAGCGAGTGCGCACGGTCGGGGAAGTGTTGAGGTCGCTCGTCGCCGTCGAGTCGTCGTACAGCTTGTACACCGAGCGGGTGACACTGTCGGGCACCATGCGGTCCTCCTGGCCGGAGATGAGCAGCAGGGCGCCCGCCGTGCGTTCCCGGTGTCCACCCTCCGGCGCGGGTGTGCCGCGCCGTCCGCACAACGCGTGCAGTCAGGCACCGTGGATGAGGACGACGGGGGTTCGGGTCACGGAACAGTCCCTCCGCGGGGCGTCGGTGGGTACCCGGCACAGGTGTGTGCGGGAGCGGAAGGGACCAGGGTCGTCCATCGGTGCCCACGGCGGAAACAGTCGAATGACGTAACGTCACCGAACAATGTCCCCGACCATGTCGCCGACCGTGCGATGCCCTGTCGGCGCCGCCCCGCCGTGTCGGCGCTCCCTGCCCGCCCGTCGGGGATGGTCGGGAATGGTACTGCACGGCCCCGGGGGAATGCCGCACACTGCCGGCACCCTCCTCCACGGAAGCTCCGGCGTGGGTACCATGCGCAACGTCATCCATTACTAGGGAGTGAACGGTTGTGACCAGCCAACCAGCCAGCACGCTCCGTACGCGGCTCGTCGATCAGGCCGCATCGGATCTGGAAGAGAACCGTCGGCGTCAGCAGGAACTGGCCGAGGAGGCCAGGATGCTGAAGCAGGAGGAAGCCCTCCTGGTCGACATCCTCCGCCTCGCCGAACGGTACGAGGGCCTGTCGGAGCCCGCGCCCCTGCCCGAGCAGGCACAGGACGAGCCCGTGCTCACCGGGGCGAAGCGACGCCGGGCGTCCGCTTCGACCCCCGCCCGCACACCCGCGCCGCGCTCGCCGCGCTCGGCACGGACGGGAAAGACCGCGAAGACCGGGAAGACGGGGAAGAGCGGGGCCACGGCGCGGACGGCGCGGACGGTGCGGACGGGGAAGCCGGCACAGGCCGCCGCGGCCGGGACGTCGCGGCAACCCCTGCTCGGAGAGCTCTTGTTGTCCCTGCTCAGCGGTCACGACGAACCGCGCCTGGCGAAGGAGCTGCGGGAGGAACTGCTGGCGAAGCACCCGGACCGCGCCCCCACCCCGCAGGTCGTGCGCAACACCCTGGAGTCGCTCGTGGCCAAGGGGAACATCCAGCGCCACAAGCAGCAGCGGTCCGTGCTGTACACCCTCGCCGAGTCCGGCCGGCACGCGCTCGCGGCGCAGGAGGACGCTCAACGGCCTTGACCTCAACTGCCGTTGAGTACGGGAGGCCCCCGATCCCGGGCTTCTCCTCGCTCGGCGCCCAGGGACGCGTACGTGTGTCCAACGGCCTCGCGTATGACAGTCATGTGTCTCGCCGATGCGGTCACGTGACTGTCATACGTGTGAGAGAGCCGGCCGGACGTCGCTCCATCCGTGCCTCCGGGGCGGGCGCTCTCCGCCGCCCCGTCCTCATCGCGGACCGGCCGTCGCCACCCCCTCGCGCCGGAGCGGACGCTGCCAGCCCGTCGCCCGTGCCGTCTCGGACGCGGCAGGGGCATGCTCCTCCAGCCTGTTCAGGGCGTCCCTGAGGGCGACCCACGTCGTGATGCCCGGCTTGGGGAAGATGCGGTACAGGTGGGCGCTGACGGTACGCGGGGATGCCGCCCGCCGGGGAAAGGGCGTTGGTCGCCTCAGGTCGCGAGGGGCAGGTCCAGGACCCGGCGCGCGGCGCGTTCGCCGGTGGCGAGCGCGGCGTTGGTGGTGCTGTAGGCGAAGTGGTCCCCGGCCAGTTGGACGGGGGAGGCCGGATCCAGGCTCGCGGTGAAGGCGGCGAGGTCCCGGTACCCGCCGGCCGGGCGGGCGAGGACCGCGTTCTCCCAGCGCTGGACGACGGCCATCTCCCGGTGGTCGTCGATGTGGGCGGCCAGACCCGGCATCACCTCGCCCACGGCCGCGCGGGCGTCGGCGATCACCGTGTCGTCGTCGAGGGCCATCCGGGCGGCGTTCCAGTGGTGCCGGAAGACCAGGGTGACCAGGCCCCGGCCGGCGGGGGCCCGGCCGGGGCCGAGGTTGTGCTCGTACAGCGCGACGCACAGGTCCGGGTGCTCCCGGCGCGGCACGGCGACGCCCAGGGCCGTCTCGGCGGGAGGCCGACGCAGCCCGAAGGTGACGTGGACGTCGCTGGTGTACCGGACCCCGTCGAGGTAGCGGCGCTGGTCGTCGTCGAGGGTGGTGACGATCCGGGCCGCGACCGGGGCGGGCACGGCCACGACGCAGGCGCGGGCCCGCTCCGTCCGGACCTCGCCGTCCCGCTCCCACACCACCACGGCGCCGCCCCCGTTCCCGTCCCGGCGGACCTCGGTCACGTGGGCGCCCAGTTCGACACGGGTGCCCGGGGCGCGCATCACGGGGGTGTCGAGGAGGTGTCCGGGGAGGCTCCCGACGCCGCCGTCGAAGGTGAAGCTCGCGGCCCCGAACGTGCCCCACATGATGCAGAAGGCGCCGACGGCGGCGACCTCCTCGGCGGGTACGAGGAACTGGGTGCTGCACAGGGGCTCGATCAGGTAGTCCAGGAGCTCCCGGTCGAGCCTGCGCAGGGCGTGCTCCCGAGCGCTCTCCCCGTCGATCCCGGCGGCGCCGGACATGTCCTCCCAGCGCAGCCGGCGGCGGGCGGCCGCCAGGTCGCGCAGCAGGTTCAGCGCCTTGAACTTGGCGCGCCACCCGAGCAGTCCGGTCCGCAGGAGTCCCGAGGCCTGGACGAGTGAGAGCCGGTGCACCCGGCCCTCGCGCAGCACGCCCAGCTCGTCCGAACACGGGAGCATGCGCGTGGCGAGCCCCGCGTCCTCCAACAGTCGGATCATGGGCGCGTAATTCCGGGAAAGCCAGCTCGCGCCGCGGTCGACGCGATATCGGACGTCTCCGACCGGCACTTCGCGGGTGGACATCCGGCCTCCGACGTGGTCCTCCTTTTCGAACAGAGTGACGTCGCAACCGGCCTGGCGCAGCCGAAAAGCGGCGGCCGCTCCCGCGATTCCGGATCCGACCACGATCACGCGGTCCTCACGGTCCTTTTCGGCCATGTGGCGCCTCCTCGGACATCCCGGTTCCCCGGGTTTCTTTTCGCGTGGGCAGAAACACTCTGGGACGACGCGGAGTTGTCCGTCAACCCCACCGGACCTCCTGCGGCACGACCACCATGGCGCTCGTGCCAGCACCTTGACGCCCCGTTGACACCCGTGGACACCGGTGTTGAGATCGATGCGAATCGAGGGCGGCGGCGGTGCGCCGCCGTCACCGTCGCCGTGTTCACGGCCTCCCACGCCAGAAACCGCGAGAAACCGCGAGAAGCCACAAGAAGCCGCGAGAAGCGAAGCACGAAATCCGGTGCGCCGCACCGAACGGACTGGCGTGTCGCCAGGGGGCGGTACAACGGCACTGATCCAATCGGCGAGGAAAAGGAGGTACCGCATGCGGAAGGAACCGCCGACGGAACGCGAACTCCCGGCGTACGGGGACGAAGTCCTCGCCTTCGCCCACCCCGCGCAAATGGAACGTCTGAACGCCCTGGCCGATTTGTGCGATCCCGCGACGACCGGCGATCTGGCGCGTTGGGAATTACCGGCCGGGGCCCGTTGTCTGGAAATCGGGGCGGGGGCCGGGACCTTGGCCCTGTGGCTCGCCCGCCGTCACCCCGAGGGCGAGGTGACGGCCACCGACACGGACCTCCGCTTCCTCGCGGGCCCGCGCCACCCGGCCCTGCGGGTGCTGCGACACGACGTGCGCACCGAAGGGTTCCCGCCCGACACCTTCGACCTCATCGTCGCCCGCAGTGTCCTGTGCCACCTGCCCGATCGCGCCTCGTTGCCGGGGCGCATGGCGTCCTGGCTGAAGCCGGGCGGCCGCCTGTACATCGAGGACCCCTCGTTCTTCCCCTCCGCCTCCTCCCCCGATCCGGTCGTGCGGCGTCTCGGGGCCGCCGTCACCACCACCCTGGCCACGACGCTCGGCAGCGACGTGGCGGCCTGGGCCCGGTCGTTCCCCGCCCCGCTGCGGGGGCTGGGACTCGGCGAGGTGGGGATGCGGGTCCACTGCCCGACGCTGACGGCGACCAACGCGGCGGGGCGGGCCTGGGCGCTCTCGATCGCCGATCTCCTGCCCGCGATGGCACGCTCCGGCGCCCTCGGGGAGGCGGAAGGCGCCGAGGCGCTGGCCCACCTGCGCCGCCCCGGGTTCGTCGACACGGCGCACGCGATGATCGCCATGTGGGGCGTTCGCCCGGCGCGACGCCAGCCGGAACGACAAATGGCGCGACAACCGAAGGCGGGGGCCGCATGACGATCGACGTGCTCAAGGGCTCCGCGATCCGGGACGTCCCGGCCCGCCACGGCGACCACGCCGGGACCGCCGACGCGCAGACCCTGCGGTGGGTGGAGGCCGCCGGCCTCTGCGAGACGTCGGCGGAGCTGCGCAACCTCGCGCGGATCCGTCCCGGGCTGTTGGCGGCGTGGTGCCATCCGCGGGCCGACCGGTCGGACAGCGCCCTGGTGGCGATGTGGATGGCCTGGCTGTTCCTCCTCGACGACCGGATCGACGAGGGCGACCTGGGGCGTGACGCCGATCGCCTGGAGGAACACCTGCACGAGCCGCTCGGCATCGTCTCGTACGGGTCGGTTCCCACCTCGCCCATGGGGCGGGCCCTCGCGGAGATCATCGAGCGGGCCTCGGACGCCATGCCCGACGCCTGGGTCCTGAGGTTCCGTCGTCACGTGGCCGACTACCTGTCCGGCTGCGTCTGGCAGGCCGCCCACCGGCAGGCCGGCCACGTCCCGTACCCGGACGGGTTTCCCGCCTGGCGCCGGGCCTTCGGAGCGATCATGCCCTCGTTCGACCTCGTCGAGCGAACGGACGGCTGCTTCCTGCCCCCGTCCCTGTACTACTCCCGCCCCTTCCAGGAACTCCTCGTCGCGGCGGCGGACCTGGTGTGCTGGACCAACGACCTGATGACCGTGGACAAGGAGGCCGCCCAGGGCGACCCCCACAACCTGGTGCTCGTCACCGCCCACCACGGCGGCATGGACCGGCACGCCGCCACCCTCCTCGTGACGGACGCCTTCGAGGACCGCCTGCGCGCCCACGCGCGGGCCCGCCGCGAACTCACCGGCCTCGCCCGCGCGCTCGCCACGCCACCCGCCCTCCGGCGGCAGGCCGACCACTGCGCCGAGGCGCTCCTCGACTGGGCCCGGGGCCACCTGGAATGGGGCCTGAGCACGCCCCGGTACCGCACCGGAACGACAACAACCGCGCCTGCGCCCACGGGAGAGGACCACCATGCCGACACCCCCTGACCCCACCGGCCGCCGCCCGGCCCGGGTGCCGGGCGCCGTCCCGCTCCTCGGGCACGCGATCCGGCTGGCCAGAGCGCCCCTGGCCTTCCTCGACGCCCAACGCCGCTACGGGGACGTGGTCGAGTTCCGCATCGGCCCCCGGCCCGCCTACCTCCTCAACCACCCCGACCTCGTCATGGCCCTGCTGACCGGACCCGGGGGACGCTTCGACCGCGGCGAGATCTTCACCAAGTCCCGTCCCCTGTTCGGAACCGGCATCGCCGTGGCCGACGGCACCCACCACCGGGACCGCCGCCGCGTCGTCCAACCCCTGCTGAGCGCCGCCCGCCTGCCCGGATACCTCGACACCATGGCCGAACTCGCCACCGCCCGGGCCGACTCGTGGCACCACGGCCAACGGATCGACCTCAACGCCGAGATGGCCGAACTGACCCTGAACGTGGTCGCCGCGACCCTCTTCGGCCGTCCGCTCCCCGCCGGCGCCGCCTCCGTCGTCCACCACGCCCTGCCGGTCGTCGTGGCCGGACTGGGCCGCAGGGCCTACGGGCCCACCGCCGCGTTCCTCGACCGGCTGCCCGGCCCGGAGCGGCGCAGCTACCACACCGCCCTGAACGACCTCCACGGCGTCGTCGACGCCCTCATCGACGCGGACCCGCACAACGCCGCCCTGACGCACCTGTCGGTCGGCGCCGACCGGCGGCAGGTCCACGACGACGTGACCTCCCTGCTGGTCGGCGGCTCCCACACCAGCGGCGCGGCCGCCGCCTGGCTGTTCATCCTCCTCGCCCGCCACCCCGAGCTCCGCCGCCGGGTCCGCGAGGAGGTCCGCCGGGTCGTCGGCGACCGCCCCGTCGAGCCGACGGACCTCCCCGCGCTCGTGCTCACCCACCGCGTCGTCCAGGAGACCCTCCGGCTCTACCCGCCGATCTGGCTGTTCCCCCGCCGTACGGGCAGTGCGGTGGAACTGGGTGGCCACCGACTCCCGCCCGGGGCCCAGATCTTCTACAGCCCCTACGCCCTGCACCGGGACCCGCGCTGGTACCGCAACCCGGGCGCGTTCGACCCCGACCGCTGGGACCCGCAACGGCACCCCGCTCCCCCGCGCGGCGCCTACCTGCCCTTCGCCGCCGGTGTGCACGGCTGCCCCGGCGGCGACTTCGCCCTGGCGGAGCTCACCCTCCTGACGGCGGCGGTCACGGCCGCCTGGCACGTGGACCCGGTCCCGGGCAGCCGCCCCCGCCCGATGGCGGCGGCCACCCTCGGCCCCGCGCCCCTCACCGCGACCGTGACCGCTCACTCCTGAGCCCGCCCCTGAGTCCGCCCCTGAGCGGCCGGTCACCCGGGCGTCGGCCTCCCAGCGCGGGCCCTCACGTCACCTCCGCCAGAACAGGTGGTGCGTCACCCCGCTCGGGCTGGGCACCACCTCCAGGTGGAACCGGTCCAGCAGCTCGTCGGGGGACTCCCAGAGCCGTAGCCCGGGGCCGAGCTCCACCGGCGACACCGCCACGTGCAGGGTGTCGACGAGGTCGGCGGCGAGGAACTGCCGGATGGTGCCGACCCCGCCACCGAGCCGGACGTCCTTGCCCTCCGCGGCCTCCCGCGCCCGGGCCAGGACCGTGGCCGGCTCGCCGTCGACGAAGTGGAACGTGGTGTCGGAGAGCGTGAACGACGGACGCTCGTGTTGGGTCATGACGAACACCGGGGTGTGGAACGGGGGTTCGTCACCCCACCAGCCGCGCCACTCGTCGTCCTGCCAGGGCCCGCGCTGGGGCCCGAACTTGTTGCGGCCCATGATCTCGGCACCGATGTTGCGCGCGAAGTCCCGCGTGAAGTAGTCGTCGAGGCCCCGGCTCCCCCCGGGAGCCGTCCGCATGGGCCAGCTCGCCGTGGCCCCGGCCCAGGCGAACAGCTTCTCGGGATGGTCATGGCCGAACGGCCGCTCGAAGCTCTGGTGCTCACCGGCACCGGCACCGACGCCGTCGCTGGAGACGTTGAAGTTCATGACTCTGAGCAGTTGGTCCACGTGTTCCCTCGTCAGGTCTCGTCGTCGCGTCACTGTGCGGCAAGGCGTCGCGTCACCGTGCGGCGAGGCGCCGCACATCATGACGTCGCAGCGGACGCGGCCGAATCGACATCGGCCCGAAACTTCTTCTCGGGGTCCTGCTCATCACTCGGGGTTGGTGGGGGCGGTGGTGACGGCGACCGCGTTCGCTCCGACGATCACCAGCATGGCGAGCCAGGCCGCCGCGCCGAGGTGCTGGCCGAGCACGACGAGGCCGATCAGCGCGGCGAAGACCGGGTTGACGCTCATGAACACACCGAAGAACTGCGTGGGCACCCGCCGCAGCGCCAGCAGATCGGCCAGGAAGGGCACGGCCGAGGACAGCACGCCGGCGGCCAGCGCGCAGGCCAGGGCGGCGGCGGTCGGGGGACGGAGCCACAGCACCACGATCCCGACGGGAAGGTAGAGCACCCCCGAGAGCGCGGCGGCGGCCGAGCCCTCCAGCCCGGGCAGGCGGCGGCCGACGACACGGTTGAGCAGGATGTAGCCGGCCCAGCACACCGCCGCGAGCAGGGCCAGGGCGATGCCCGGGTAGTCGGTGGACGGCGAGGGCCGGGCCAGGACGACCACCGCGGCCGCGGCGGCCACCGCGCACAGGGCGTCGAGGCGCCGGCGCGAGCCGACCAGGGCCACCGCGAGCGGACCGAGGAACTCCAGGGTGACGGCCAGCCCGAGCCCGATGCGGTCGATGGCCGTGTAGAGGGACAGGTTCATCACGGCGAACACCACCGCGAGCCCGAGGACCGGACGCCACTGCGCCGCCGTGAACGACCGCGGCCGCGGCCTGCCGACCGCCCACAGCACCCCGGCGGCCACCCACTGACGGACGGCCACCACACCCGCGGGGCCGATCACCGGGAAGGCGAGCGCCGCCATCGACGCTCCGGCCTGGTTGGACAGGCCGGATCCCAGCATCAGCGCCACCCCGGCCAGGCGCCCGTCACCCCGGGCGGTAGCGGCGTCGTGAGAACTCTTCAGCACCATGCCCTCCACAGTGGAGCCGACGCAGCCATACGCAAAATGCATTCACCGGCCCATTGATACGCTGGTCGTATGGATGAGCGACGACAAAGTCCCGCCGATCTGGAACTGAAGCACCTGCGCTGCCTGGTCGCCATCATCGACACCGGCAGCTTCACCGACGCCGGCCCCGAGCTGGGCATCTCCCAGGCCGCCGTCTCCCGCAACCTGCACGCCCTGGAACAGTTCCTCGGGGTGCGGCTGCTGCACCGCACCAGCCGCACGATCGCGCCCACGCCGGCCGGCGTGCGGGTCCTCGCCCGCGCCCGCGTCCTGCTCGCCGGCGCCGACGACCTGGTCGAGGAAGCGACCGCCGGCCACGCCCGGCTCCACCTCGGCCACGCCTGGTCCGCCTTCGGCCGCCACACCACCGACTTCCAGCGCCGCTGGCACGAGCGCCACCCCGAGGTCGAGCTGCGCCTCGTCCGCCACAACTCCCCCACCGGCGGGCTGGCCGAAGGCATGTGCGACCTCGCCGTCGTCCGCGCCCCGCTCGACCTGAAGCCCTGGTCACACGCCCTGGTCGGCCACGAACACCGCATCGTCGCACTCGCCTCCGACGACCCGTGGGCCCGCCGGCGCAGCATCCGCCTCGACGAGATCCCCGCCCGCACCCTCGCCATCGACCGCCGAACCGGCACCACCGCCCTGAACCTGTGGCCCGAGGAGCAGCGGCCCGCCGTCATCTACACCCACGACATCGACGACTGGCTCGCCGCCATCGCCACCAGCCGCTGCATCGGCGTCACCCCCCAGGCCACCGCCGCCCAGTACCGCCGCGACGGCATCGTCTACCGCCCCCTGCGCAACGCCGCCCCCGTCCCCGTCCACCTCATCTGGCGCCGCCAGGACCCCCACCCCGCGACCCACGCCGCAGTCGCCCTCGCCATCGACCTCTACCGCGAGAAGCCCGACTCCCCGCCGCCCCCGCGAAAGTGACAGCGGCACCCCAGCAGGGCCGCCTCGCTCTCCCGGGCACACGAGATCCGTGACAGGGCTACGGCAGCGGGCCGAGGTCGCCTTCGATGACGGTCTCCGTGATCAGGGGGCGCTCCCAGAGGGTCAGGAGTTCGTTCGCGAGGGCCATGATCGGGCGCAGGTCGTGATCGCTCGGGGCCTCGATGGCGGCGGCCGACAGGCCGCGCGGGACGGCGCCGGCGTCGAGGAGGCAGCGCCAGTCCTCCGGGGTCAGCTCCAGGAACTCCAGTCCGGTCAGCCGGGCGACCTCCCGGGGGTCGGTGAGCGCCCCGGGGCCGGCGTAGAGGGTGCGGAGCCGGGGCAGCCCGACGAGAGGGTTCAGACTGACCGGTTCGCCGCGCCACCCTCCGAGGGTCAGGACCTCCAGGTCCACGGACGGGGCCGACCTCGCCCCGGGCACCGGCTCGGGCAGGCGCCGCCACGGCTCGGGCACCGCGCCCTCGACCAGAGTGAGCGCGCCCGGGTGGGCGTTGCCGATGCCCGGGTCGACGGCCGGGCCGTGGTCGAACAGATGGAGCACCGCCTTCCCGCTCGGCGGGATCTCCGCGGCGAAGGCGACATCGCCGATCCCGGCCTCGGTGAGCGCGGCCCGGACGCGGTCGATCGCGTCGTGCGCCTCCTGGTTGTCGGACACCAGCATGGCGCGCCCGGCCTCCGGGAACCGCATCCTCACCGGCACGCTCCACCCCTGCCGGCCGATCAGCCCCGCCACCTCGCCGCCCGGCGCGGCGAGCGCCTGCGCGTGGTCAGCCCGCAGGAGCCGCAGCAGGGGCTCCCAGGTCGCGAAGTCGTACAGCGAGGACGACGACGGCAAGGACGACGACGAGGACAACGAGGGCCTCCAGCAGGTCCGGTGATCACGGCAGTGGCGATTATGGCGCCCGCCCCCGACAGTTCGGAGTGCTCCGGGAGGCCGATGCACCCGGGCCCTACCCGTGCTGCCCCAGTCCGTCGCGCAGCAGGGCGAAGGCCCGCTCGGCGGCGCGGACGGCCTCCGGGTAGTGGTCGTCGGCGGACGTGCCGTCGGCCAGGCGTTCCTGGTTCATGACCGCCAGTTCCCGCTGCACCACGATCACCTGGGTGGCCACGAGACGGGCGTCGAGCGGGTCGACGTCGGCCTCCAGCAGTGCCTCGGCCAGCTCGTCGCTGCCGCGTGCCGCGTAGCGGATGATCCGTGCCGCCAGGCTCTCGGTCTCGACGATCATGCGGAGGAAGGCCATCACCTCGGGGTCGTCGCACAGGCCGGTGTTCGGGTCGCGACGGGCCAGGGCGTCGAGCATGGCCGCGCGCAGCGCCTCCAGCGGCGGCTGGCCGGCCGGGCGGGCGCGCACCGTCCGGGCCGCTTCGCTCTCGTGGTCGGCGAACCGCTGGAGTACGAGGTCTTCTTTCGTCGGGAAGTACGCGAAGAGGGTCCGCCGGGAGACCTCCGCCGCCTCCGCGATCTCGGTGATCGAGACCTGGTCGAAGCCCCGGTCGAGGAAGAGGCGGATCGCCGTCGCCGCGATCGTCTCCCGGGTGCGTTCCTTCTTGCGTTCCCGCAGGCCCATCTGCTGATTCATGCACTCAGTCTACCTTGTGGTAGACTGAGTGCAGAATTGCACCCAGTTTCTTCTTTCGGGAGGTCATCGTGCGAACCGAGGTCATCGTGGTGGGGGCGGGCCCGACCGGGCTGATGCTGGCGTACGAGCTGACGCTGGCCGGAGTGCCGGCCGTCGTCGTCGAGAAGCAGCGCACCCACAGCACCCAGTCCCGGGCGGGCGGACTCCAGCCGCGCACCGCCGAGGTGCTCGACCTGCGCGGGCTGCTGGAGCCGCTGCTCGCGCGGGAGCCGTCCGACAACACCACCGGCGGGCACTTCGCCACCCTGCCGGTCGAGCTGGACTGCCGGCCCTGGCGCACCCGGTACCCCCACCCGGTCAACGTTCCGCAGATCCGGCTGGAGGCCCACCTCGAACGGCTCCTCGGCGAGCAGGGCGTGCCCGTGCTCCGCGGCCACGAGGTGACGGCGGTCGCGCAGGACGCGGAGGGGATCACGGTCACGTGGCACGCCGACGGCACCCCGGGCGGCGGTGACGCCCCCGACGGCGGTGAGGTCCGGGGCGACGGTGAGATCCGGGGCGGCGACGGTGAGATCCGCGGCCGCTACCTCGTCGCGTGCGACGGCGGGCACAGCACGGTCCGCCGGCTGCTGGGCGTCCCGTTCCCCGGCCGGGAGCGCCGGATGTCCGCCGTGGCGGCCGACATCACCCTCGCCTCCCGGTCCGAGACGGTCCCCACCGAGCGCAAGCACTTCAGCCAGTACACCCGCGTGGCCGGCGGCTTCCACTCGATCCTGCACCCCATCGGCCCGGACCTGTACCGGATACTGTTCGGCAGGCTCTCCGGACAGGGCCCGGACCGCGAGACGCCGGTCTCGGCCGACGAGGTCCGCGAGGCGCTGCACGCCGTGTACGGCCCCGACACCGAACTGGGTGAACTGCGCGCCGCCTCCCGGTTCGGCGACGCCGTCCGCCAGGTCGAGCGCTACCGCGAGGGCCGGGTGTTCTTCGCCGGGGACGCGGCGCACATCCACATGCCGATCGGCGGCCAGGGCGTGAACCTGGGCCTCCAGGACGCGGTCAACCTGGGCTGGAAGCTCGCCGGCACGATCCGCGGCTGGGCGCCCGCCAGCCTGCTCGACAGCTACCACGAGGAGCGGCACCCCGTCGCCGCGCGCGTGCTGCGCCACACCCGGGCCCAGGCCGTGATCATGAATCCCGGCCGGGACGAGGAGCTCGGCACGGTCCGCGAGCTCGTGACCGAGCTGCTGGGCCTGCCCGACACCAACCGGTACGTCTCGGGCATGATGTCCGGCCTGGACCTCCGGTACCCCGGCGTCGGCCCCCGGCTGATCGACCTGGACCTGACCACCGAGGACGGCCCGACCCGGGCGAGCCGGCTGATGCGCTCCGGCCGGGGCCTGCTGCTCTCCCTCGACGGCAGGCGGCGGTCGGTCGGCGACCGGTCCGACCGGGTCGAGCACGTCATGGCGAAGACCGACGAGGACGTGGACGGCGCCGGCGCCCTCCTGGTCCGCCCCGACGGCTACCTCGCCTGGACCGACACCGACGGCACCCCGCTCGACACGGCCCTCGCCCGCTGGTTCGGCTGAGGCCCCGGGCGGTTCGTCGGTGCGCCACGATCCTCGGCGCGCCGACGGACCGCCCGTCGCGCTGTCGTCACCTGCCGCACGGGGCGTCCGGCGGTTCTGCGGAGGCCTCGCCCGGGAGGAGCGCGGCTCGCTCTATCTGGAGCATCCGATCCAGATAGGCTACGGTGAAACCATGGCAAGGACCCGGGAGTTCGACACCGAGGCGGCGGTGAGCCGCGCCATGGAGCTGTTCTGGACGCGCGGCTACGAGGCGACCTCGGTGCGCGACCTGACCCAGCACCTGGGGATCGGGCAGGGGTCCCTGTACGCGGCGTTCGGCGACAAGGCCGGCCTGTACCGGGCCGCGCTGGACCACTACCGCGCCACCCTCGCGGCGGATGCCCTGCGCAGCCTGGAGGAAGGGGCGGACGCCCGCTCGGCGATCCGCACGATGCTGATGGAGCGGGTCCGCATCGCCGCCGAGCACGGCGGCCGGGGCTGCCTGGCGGTCAATGCCGCCTGCGAGCGCCTACCGGGGGACGCGTCGATCCGGCGCACCGTACGGGACATGCAGGATGTCAGCCGGGACGCGCTCGCCGAGGTGCTGCGGGTCGCGGCGGAACGGGGTGAGATCGCGGCGCGGCACGACCCGCAGAGCCTCGCCGCCTTCTTCGTCACCTTCCTCAACGGGCTGCTGGTCTCCTCGAAGATCACACCGGACCCCGAAGCCCTCGCACCCGTCGTGGAGGTCGCGCTGACCGCCCTCGACTGATTTTTTCATGTCCGCAATCTGTATCGCACGATCCAGATAAGGGGCCTGGCCCCGCATCCGCGGAATCCGCCGCTCCATCCCTGCTCCATCGAAACGCTCCACTCCTGCTCCATCGAAACGCTCCACCTCTGCTCGATCGCAACGCTCCATCGACACTTCGGAGGACCCGTGCCCATCGCACCCACCCCGAGTACGCCCGCCCTCGGCGGCAGCCGCTGGAACACCTTCCCCGCGGCCGGCACCGCCCTGACCGCCCGTGAGTTCTTCACGGCCACGGAGCCGCTGCTCCAGGGCGTCATCGATGACAACGCCCTCACCGCCGCCGACGGCGAGGTGCTGGAGGCCCAGATCCGCGCGACCCTCGCCCTCGGGACCCGGGAGACCTCCCTGCCGCTGACCGTCGGACCGGGCAGCGCCCCGGCCGCTCGCGAACTGGGCGCGCAGGCCGAGGAGATCGGCCATGAGCTCGCCTCCTGGGCCGCCGCGGCCCTGGAGCGGCTGCTCGCCGACCGGATCGCGCTGCCCGCCGGCCCGCTGGTCGTCCGCAGCCACTGCTACGGCCACCTGCTCACCCCTCCCGCGACCGACCTGCTCCTCGGCCGCCGTGGCGGACCCGTCACGATGCAGCTCTACAACGAGTGGCTGCACCAGGTCGTCCTGCTGCGCGACGCCCTGCTGCCCTTCACCAACTGGCAGGACGTCCCGCTGCTGATCACTCCGACCGGGCTGCGGCACATCGAACCGGCCCGGGACGCGTTCCTCACCGAACTCCTGGTCCGCCGGATCCGGCACGCCAGCATCGTGGCCTTCGCCCGCCACGCCGTCACCGGCACCTCCGGCAGCTCCGGCTCGTCCGGCACCCTCGGCGCCCCCAACCCCTCCGGCCCGGCCGGCTACGGCTTCGAGGCGAGCGGCGGCACCGCCCTGCCGGCCGTCCTCGACCAGCCGCCCCTGACCGCCCCCCGGTACCTGCTGACCTGGCGTCCCGACCCGGCCGCCGACGAAACCGTCACGCACGTCGCCGAGTTGCGGGACTACTACGCCGCGCCGCGCACCCTCGTCGAGCACCTGCCGCCCGCCACCGCCGCACCGGGTCCGCTCACCGGCCGCATCACCGGCCGCGTCGTCGCCGGGCCGGTCGCCGGCGGGGCCCGCACCGCCGCCATCGAGCTCACCCACGACGGCGCCACCGCCCGCGTCGACCTCGGCCAGGCCCTGCGCGGCCACCGCTTCGCCCACCGGCCGGACGGCGCCACGGGCGACGTGCCCGCCGACGCACCGGTCGCCGACGCACCGGTCGCCGACCCGCCCGCCGCCGCGGACGTGTGGACGGCCCTGCGCGCATCGGGGCTGGTGTGGACGCAGGCGGGCGACGCCGTCCTGGACGCCACCGGCCAGGGCGACCTCGTCGTCCTGGCCCTGCTCGGCCGGCTCTACCCGGAGAACGTCACCCTGCACCCCGCCGACCGCCCCGTCACCCACCCCGCCGAGCGGGCAACCGCCTCCGGCAACGGCCCGAGCCGGCTGGTGGTCCGAATAGATCCGCCGCAGGCCGACTGACGCCCGCGCCACGAGAGGAAGCACCGCCCCTCGGTAACCGACGCCCGGCCACCGAGGGGCGGGTACGGGTCAGCCGGCCCGGTAGCGGGTGGCGAGTTCGGGGCTCTGCGCGCCGAACGCCGCCAGCTCGGCCCGGAAGACGGCATCGAGCAGGCTCGCGTCCTCGACACCGGGCGCGCAGACGACCTCGCCGAGTTGCAGGCCGCGCAGGGCCGCGGTGACGACGTCCTCGGCACTCATCCTGGGTACGGCGCTGAGATCGAGGCCCTGGCGCTCGTGGAACTCGGTGGCCACCACCCCCGGACAGACGACCTCGACCTGGACGCCGGTGCCTTCGAGCTCGGCGGACAGGGTCTGGCTCATCGCGACCAGGTGGGCCAGGGCACCGGCGTAGACGGCGCGGCGGGGCAGCTGGGACTGCGGGGCGGGTCCGCTGAAGGCGATCATGCCGGCCACGTTGATGATCGCGCCCCGGCCGCGCTCCTGCATGCCCGCGACGGCGGCACGGGTGAGCAGGGTGGGGGCGAGAACCTTGACGTCGACCAGTTCGCGGGCCAGATCCGCGGGCAGGTCGGCGAGCGGCATGTAGTGGGCGACGCCCGCGTTGTTGACCAGCAGTGTCAGCGGTTCGGCCGCGCAGATCCGCGCCACGGTGTCGATGCCCTCGCCGGTGGAGAGGTCGGCGGCCACGGATCGCACCTCGACCCCGGTGTGGGCGGCGGCGAACTCCTCCAGCCGCTCCCGGCGCCGGCCGACCAGCACCAGGTCGTAGCCGTCGCCGGCCAGCCGCTCGGCGAATGCCCTGCCGATTCCGGAGGTGGCGCCGGTGACGAGTGCGAGGTTGCTCATGGGCGTCGTTCCCTGTCGGTAGTCGGCCGAGGCGGCCGGAGTGCGGGTCTCGCGGCGTCACGAGGGTGCTGTCCGTGGCTGATCGATCGTCAGTGGGTCGGGGGCCCGTACCGGGTGGCTACTGCGGTGATCGCGATGAGGACGGTCGCCGTGACCGCGATCGTGGCCCAGGCGGGGAGCAGCGGTCCTGCGGGGAGGACTGCGGACACCAGGTCGAAGAAGAGCTCGAACCAGCCCGCCCGGTACCCGTGTCCGGCCGGGGACGGATCTGCGGGCCCGGCCGGGGCCGGCATCCCGGTGGAGTCGTTCACCGCTCCAGGGTGGTGATCGTGCCCCGGCCACGGGGTGCGGCACGCCGTGGCCGGGGCGAGACCCCACCGGTCAGCCGTGTGACCCCGCGGTCACCACGGTCACCACGGGATGGAGCCCTCCTCCTCGAAGAACCCTCCGGTGGGGCCGTCGGGGGCGATGGTGGCCATCCGGACGATGATCTTGGCGCACTGCTCGGCCGACACGGTGCCGCGGGGGTTGAAATCGGTGGCGGCGGATCCCGGGTGGACGGCGTTGATCCGCATGTCCGGGAAGGCGTTGGCGTACTGGACGGTGATCATGTTGACCGCGCTCTTGGACGAGCAGTAGGCCACCATCGGGAAGGTCGCCTCAAGGCCGGCGGGGTCACTGCACCGGGCGAGGGAGCCGCCGCTGCTGCTGACGTTCACGATGACGGGGTGGTCGGCGGCCTCCAGCAGCGGCAGGAAGGCGTGGGTGACGCGGACGAGGCCGAAGACGTTGGTGGCGTAGACCGTCTCCATGTCGTCGGCGGTGATCTCGGCAGGCGGGTTCCACCTGCCCGGGACGCCGGCGTTGTTGACCAGGACGTCGAGCCGGCCGGCCTCCTCGCGGATCAGCCGCGCGGCGGCCTGGACGGACTCCTCGCTGGTGACGTCGAGCTGCACCGCGCGGGCGCCGATCCGCTCGGCGGTTTCCCGGCCCCGTTCCAGGTCGCGCGCACCGAGGTAGACGGTGTGTCCGGCCCCGGCCAGTTGGCGGGCGGCCTCCAGGCCGATCCCGCGGGTGGCTCCGGTGATGAGTGTGGTCGTCATGGCGTGCTGTGAAGGCGTCGGGCCCTCGTGATCCGGGGCTCCTCGCGCCTTCACCTCCTTTCCGGGTGGGTGGGACCGCACGGTCGCGCCGTGCGCGTTCCTACGGTGTGCTCAGGGCTGTGAGCCGTTGCCTGCTCTCCTCGTCGGCGGCGGGCATGACCGCGAGGAACTGGTCGCGTTCCTGGGCGACGGTGAGGACCTGCCAGTCCAGCCGGACCTCGCCGACGACCGGGTGCAGGATGCGCTTGCTCCCGAAGCTCCTGCCGGAGACCCGGTACGTGGTCCACCAGTGCTGGAAGTCGGAGTCCCCGGCGCTCAGCTCGGCGACCAGTTCGGCGAGCCTGGGGTCGCTGGGGTAGCGGCCGGCGTCCATCCGCAGGTAGGCGACGCACTCGCCCGCCGACAGGTCCCAGTCCGGCACGCGCTCGCGCGTCCGCGGGTCGAGGAACGTCAGCCACAGGTAGTTGCGGTGTTCCTCGGGAACCGCGGCGAAGTCGAGCAGCAGCTCGGCCGCGAGGTCGTTCCAGGCCAGGATGTCCATGAACCGGCCCAGGACCACGGCGGGCGTGGTCCGCAGATCGGCCAGTACGGCCAGCACCGCGGCGGGCACGACCTGGTGCTGTGAACGCCGCTGTCTGCGGGCCGGGGCCAGGTCGGCCAGCTGGCGCAGGTAGTCACGCTGGTCGTCGTCCAGCAGCAGGGCGCGGGCCAGCGCGTCCAGGACACTGCCGGACGGTGCGGGCAGCCGGCCCTGTTCGAGGCGGGTGTAGTAGTCCACGCTGATCCCGGCCCGCCCGGCCACCTCCTCCCGGCGCAGCCCGGCCACCTTGCGCGACCGTTCGTACGCGGGAAGTCCGGCCTGTCGGGGGGAGACCTCCGCGCGCCGGGCACGCAGGAACGTGGCGAACTCCCGGCGCTTGTCGTTGTCCGTACTCACACCGGCCACTGTGCCAGGGCGCCGCGCGAGCTGGGAGGACATGTTTTTCCCTGGAAGAACGTGTCCTCCCGGCCCCGGCCCGCGGCAGCGACCATGGGTGGAACGGCCTGCGGCAGGACGGTTTCAGGCGCGACGGACGCCCCCACGCCTGCCGGGGTGGCCAGCGGGTCCACCAGCGGCCCGGAGTGCGGTCAGGGCATGGGAACGGCTTCCAGGCAGGGGTGGATGGTTCCGTACTCGGCCGGCGCGGCGAGGACTTCCGCGATGGTGCCCCGGATCTGGACGCGGAACAGGCCGGTGGCGTCCTCGTAGACGGGCTCGCGCGCGGGGCCCAGTTGGTCGGTGAGGTGCACGATGACGGTGTGCGCTGCGGCGTGGGCGCCGGGCGCGCCGGGCAGGGCGATGGCGTAGCGGCGGACGGGGTCCATGGTTCTCGGCTTGCGGTGGTGCGGGGTGGCCCGCGAGCGGTCAGGGGTCTGCGTTCTCGGTGTGCGGGGGGCCGACGGGGCGTTCGGTGGCGGCGGGGGTGAAGAGGCCGGTCGTCTCGGTGATCGCGAGCAGGCGCTCGACCTGGGTGCTGGCCGCGGTGATCGCGAGGGTGCGGTCGGTACGGTGCGCGGTGCTGCGCAGGCCCAGCAGGAGGTTGAGGCCGGAGCTGTCGCAGAAGGGGACGCCGGACAGGTCGACGTCGAGCCCGGTGCCGCTGGCCTGCAACGCGCGTCCGAGGGTCTCGTCCAGGCCGCCGGCGACGTCGAGGTCGATCTCGCCGTGGACCGTCGCACGGACCCGGTCCCCTTCGACGGCGAGCCGGACCAGCAGGCCCTCGGCGACGTGCAGGTCTGTGGGCACGCTCCCATTGACCGGGGGCGGCGCGGGGGGTGGAGGAGTCGGGGTCGGGGCAGCGGAACGCGCCACGGGCGGCTTACCGCGCATGGTCTCTTCTCCTGCCTGTGAGCCGTGGGACGACATCTCCAGCGTCTGCCGAATCCCTTCTCACGTCAACCGATACGTGAACGGAAATTCGTCAATGGCAATGCGTGCAATCGGGTTCGGCCATGCGTGTCATCGGCGCGCCCTCGGCGTGCCCTCGGCGTGCCCTCGGCGTGCCCTCGGGTTCCTACGAGAGACCGAGCACGCCGTGCCGGCCGAGGGGCGGGTGGGCGGGCGGAGCGGTCAGCGCAGCAGGACGGCCAGCAGTTCCGCCAGCGTCGGGCCGCTGTCGGCGGGGTGGCGCAGCTGCTTGCCGTCGAGGACGCGGTAGACGTTGGAGCGTCCGACGCGGTGGTGGCTGAGATAGCCCGCCGCTTCGAGGTCGGCGATGATCCGCTGGACCGCTCGTTCGGTCAGCAGGCAGCTGGTCGCTATGTCGCGCACCCTGATGCCCGGGTCCCGGGCGATCTGCACCAGGACGCGCGCGTGATTGGTCAGGAACGTCCACTGGCGCCCGATTGCCGGCTGTTCTTCCACGCCCTCAGGATAGGACGGTCGCGTTGGCTGAGACATGAGAGGAATTCGCGTGCTCCTTCCCGCTTTTCGTGGTCGCGGCGTCGCACCGTCGTCAGCCCTCGATCGCGTTGGCGATGCGGTGGAGCACGCCGCCACTGGACGGGCGGCGCGGCGCGGTCTCGCGCATGGCCTGCATCCGCTCGCCGATCTCCTGGAGTTCCTTGCGGCCGAATGCGGCCCGGACCATCGGGAACCAGGAGCCTTCCTCCTGCTCGATGTGCCGGTCGACCGCGTCGATCAGGACGGCGGTCTTGGCGTCGTAGCCCTCGTCGCCGGGGCTCATCCGGCTCAGCTCCTCACAGAGCAGGTCGGCGACGTGGTGTTCCTGCCGGGCGCGGTCCATGTCCTCGGCGAGGCCGGGAACCTCCTGACGGATCCTGGGGTAGACCAGTTCGTCCTCCAGGTAGGTGTGGACGGTGAGCGCCTCCACGATCCGCTCGACCGTCTCGTGCCGCGCGTCGCCCCCACCGTCTCCGTCCCCGTCCCCGGCGGCGAGTTCCCGGTACTGGCGGAACAGGCGGCGGACTTCCTTGTGGTCCTCCCTCAACAGGACGATGGCATCGTTCGACATTGCTCGTCTCCTCACTCAGAGGCTTCCCCTCCCGACCCAGGCGTGTCCCCCGAGGCTCCTTCGTCAAACACCGCACTGAAACACCGCACTGAAACACCGCGCGCCTCTGCCCAGCACCGCTGACCTCCTGCTGCGGCACCGACGGCCGCTCGCGCGCGGTTTGCCGGGCCACCCACCGGGCAGCCGCCCCGCCGACACGAGCCGGGGGCCGCCGGCCCGGCCGCCCCGCGCCGTTCCCAGGACGGAGATCGCGACATGCCCATCAACCCCGAAACCCCCCAGCCCGAGCCGCCCGCCGACCCCGGACCCGACGCCAAGAACGCCACGGACGCCACGGACGCCACGGACGCCAAGAACACCACCGACGCCAAGGACGCCGCACTCGACGCCTTCCGCGCCCCCGACCCGGACGGCCCGCTCACCACCGACCAGGGTGTGCGCGTCGACGACACCGACAACTCGCTCCTCGTCGGCGACCGCGGCCCCACCCTGCTGGAGGACTTCCACCTCCGCGAGAAGCTCACCCACTTCGACCACGAGCGCATCCCCGAACGCGTGGTGCACGCCCGCGGCGCCGGCGCCTACGGCTTCTTCGAACCGTACGAGTCGCTCGCCGGGTTCACCTGCGCCGACTTCCTCCAGGAGGCCGGGCGCCGCACCCCGGTGTTCGTGCGCTTCTCGACCGTGCAGGGCCCGCGCGGCTCCGCCGACACCGTACGGGACGTCCGCGGCTTCGCCACCAAGTTCTACACCCGGCACGGGAATTACGACCTGGTGGGCAACAACATGCCGGTGTTCTTCATCCAGGACGCCGTCAAGTTCCCGGACTTCGTCCACGCGGTGAAGCCCGAACCGCAGAACGAGATCCCCACCGGCGCCTCCGCGCACGACACCTTCTGGGACTTCTGCTCGCTCCAGCCCGAGTCCACCCACATGCTGATGTGGGTGATGTCCGACCGGGCCATCCCGCGCAGCTACCGGATGATGCAGGGCTTCGGTGTGCACACCTTCCGCCTGGTGAACCGGGACGGGCGCGGCACGTTCGTCAAGTTCCACTGGCGACCGCGGCTCGGCGTCTGCTCCCAGGTGTGGGACGAGGCCCAGATCACCGCCGGGCGGGATCCGGACTTCCACCGCCGGGACCTGTGGGAGGCGATCGCGGCGGGGGACTTCCCCGAATGGGAGCTCGGTGTCCAACTGGTCACGGCGAAGGACGAGTTCGCCTTCCCCTTCGACCTGCTGGATCCCACGAAGCTGATCCCGGAGGAACTGGTGCCGGTGCGCCCGGTGGGGCGGATGGTCCTCGACCGCAACCCGCAGAACTTCTTCGCCGAGACCGAGCAGGTGGCCTTCCACACCGCCAACGTCGTGCCCGGGATCGACTTCACCAACGACCCGCTGCTCCAGGGCCGCAACTTCTCCTACCTGGACACCCAGCTGATCCGCCTGGGCGGCCCCAACTTCGGCCAACTGCCCGTCAACCGCCCGCTGGCCGACGTGCGGACCAACCACCGCGACGGCTACGGCCAGCAGGTCGTCCACCCGGGGACGAGTTACGCACCGAACTCGGTGGGCGGCGGCTGCCCGTTCACCATGGGCGGCGGCCACCTGCCGGAAGGGGTGTTCCAGCACTACCAGGAACGGGTCAACGGCAGGGCGATCCGGCGGCGCAGCCCCAGCTTCGCCGACCACTACAGCCAGGCCGCGCTGTTCTGGCGCAGCATGGCGGGCTGGGAGCAGCGGCACATCACCGCCGCGTTCGCGTTCGAGCTCGGCAAGGTGGGCGACGAGGAGGTACGGCGCCGGATGGTCGGCAACCTGGTGCGCGTGGACCCCGACCTGGCGGCGGAGGTCGCCCGGCGCATCGGCGTGCCCGAGCCGCAGCCGGCGCCCGAGGACCGGGCGGCGGCGAAGGGCGGCGAGGCGGCGGGCTCCCGGGTCTCCCCGGCGCTCAGCCTGGAGAATCTGCGCGGCAGCGGCATCCGTACCCGCAAGGTCGCCGTGCTGACCGCGCCCGGGGTCGACGGAGGCCAGGTGCGGGCCGCGCACGAGCGGCTGGGTGCGCAGGGCGCCGTCGTGGAGACGCTGGCCGCGCACGGCGGTCACGTGGCCGCCCGTGGCGGTGACCCTCTGCCGGTGGACCGCCCGCTGCCCACCACCGCCTCGGTGCTGTACGACGCGGTGGTGGTTCCGGACGGCGCCGGGCCCGCGCTGGCCGCCGATCCGGACGCCGTCCGCTTCCTCGCCGAGGCGCTGCGCCACGGCAAGCCGGCGGCGCTGCTCGGCTCCGGCGTCGAACTGGCCCGGGCGGGCGGTTGCGACGCGCCCGGGGGCCTGGCCGGCGTCACGCTCCACGACCTGCGTGAGCCGGCGGATCCGGCCCTGTGGGACGGCTTCGCCCGGCTGGTCGAGCAGCACCGCTTCCCGGAGCGCTGACGCCGCAGCGGCGCCACGGACGTGGGGGGGGGGGGGGGGGGGGGGGGGGGGGGGGGGGGGGGGGGGGGGGGGGGGGGGGGGGGGGGGGGGGGGGGGGGGGGGGGGGGGGGG
>NZ_JBWKER010000029.1:21574-108484 GCF_056435345.1 Kitasatospora sp. NPDC043950 | reverse complement strand
GTTGACTTTTGGCACGCTGTTGAGTTCTCAAGGAACGGACACTTCCTTCGGACCGCCTTCCAGCGGGCCCTCCGGGCGCTTCGTTCTTTCGTGTTCCCAGCTTACCAGATGTTTTCCGCTCCGTTTCCGGCGCTTCGTTCATCCAACTCGCTGGTGTCTTCTGCGGCTTGACGCCCCGTCCGACGTTTCAAACTCTAGCCGATCCCCGCTCCGAAAAGCGAATCGACCGCAATCCAATAAAACGAACACGCCGAATAGGAACCAAGCCGCGACAAGACGCGACCCGGCCCGAACCAGGAAATGGTGTTTCAAAAGGATTGGCTGCCCCGGGACCGTCCGCGCGGAGATGCGTGTCCGGTGCTCCCAGCCAGGCAGCTCGAAGAACTCTACGCGTGATCGCGACCGGATGCAAACGGGGTGCAAAGGGCCGGCCGGACCCCGGGGAGAGGGGTCCGGCCGGCACGACCGCGGGGCGGGGGATCAGCTGTTGGTGGGGAAGCCGAGGTTGATACCGCCGTGCGAGGGGTCCAGCCAGCGCTGGGTCACGGCCTTGCCGCGGGTGAAGAACTGCACGCCGTCCGGACCGTACGCGTGGGCGTCGCCGAACAGGGAGGCCTTCCAGCCGCCGAAGGAGTAGTAGGCGACCGGGACCGGGATCGGCACGTTGATGCCGACCATGCCGACCTCCACCTCGAACTGGAAGCGCCGGGCCGCGCCGCCGTCGTTGGTGAAGAGGGCGGTGCCGTTGCCGTACGGGTTGGCGTTGATCAGTGCCAGGCCCTCGTCGTAGGAGGCGACGCGCACGACGGAGAGGATCGGGCCGAAGATCTCGTCGTTGTAGACGGACATGCCCGGCTTCACGTGGTCGAACAGGGTGGGGCCGAGCCAGAAGCCGTCCGAGGTCGGGGCGCCGTTCTCGTCCTCGGCGGTGACCGGGTGCTTGCGGCCGTCCACGGCGAGCTCGGCGCCGTCGGCGACCCCGGACTCGACGTAGGAGGTGACCTTGTCGCGGTGCTGGCCGGTGACCAGCGGGCCCATCTCGGAGTCGCCGTTGCAGCCGGGGCCGACCTTCAGGGTGGCGATCCGCTGCTTGATCTTGTCGACCAGCTCGTCGCCGATCGGGTCGACCGCGACCAGGACGGACACGGCCATGCAGCGCTCGCCGGCCGCGCCGAAGCCCGCGTTGACGGCGGCGTCGGCGGCCAGGTCGAGGTCGGCGTCGGGCAGGACCAGCATGTGGTTCTTGGCGCCGCCCAGGGCCTGCACGCGCTTGCCGTAGCGCGTACCGGTCTCGTAGACGTAGCGGGCGATCGGGGTGGAGCCGACGAAGCTGACGGACTTGACGTCCGGGTGCTCCAGCAGGCGGTCCACGGCGGCCTTGTCGCCGTGCACGACGTTGAAGACGCCGTCCGGCAGGCCGGCCTCCTTCCACAGCCCGGCGAGGAAGTTGGCGGCGGACGGGTCCTTCTCCGAGGGCTTCAGGACGACGGTGTTGCCGGCCGCGATCGCGAGCGGGAAGAACCACATCGGCACCATGGCCGGGAAGTTGAACGGCGAGATGATCGCGACCGGGCCGAGCGGCTGGCGGATCGAGTAGACGTCGACGCCGGTGGACGCCTGCTCGGTGAAGCCGCCCTTGACGAGCTGCGGGATGCCGCAGGCGTACTCGACGACCTCCAGGCCGCGGGCGATCTCGCCGAGCGCGTCGGAGTGGACCTTGCCGTGCTCGGACACGATGATCGCGGCCAGCTCGTCGCGGCGGGCGTTCAGCAGCTCGCGGAAGGCGAACAGCACGGTGGTGCGCTTGGCGACCGAGGCGGTGCGCCACTCGGCGAAGGCCGAGGCGGCGGCGGCCACGGCCTGGTCGACCTCGGCGATCCCGGCGAAGTCGACCTGGCCGGCGACCTGGCCGGTGGCCGGGTCGAAGATGTCACCGCGGCGGGGCGCCGCGCCGGCGGTGGCGACGGGCTCGCCGCCGATCCAGTGAGTGATGTGCTTGCTCAAGTCCGTCTGCCTCCGAAGTCCCGGGCGGCGTCCTGCCGCCGGTCCTGTCTGGCGCCGCCCGCGAGTGGGCCGGGCGACGGGATTCACGGGGCTACCGCGCTCGTCTCCAGTCTGGTGGCCGCCGCGCCAGGCCTCAACGAACAGGCTGACGGGGATCGCGGATTCAGCCTTACAGGTCGTCCGGTTGCTCGGCCGAACGCGTGAGAGAGCACGAACGTGTGAAGCCGGACCCGCAAGGACGAACGCGCGAGGACGAACACGCGAGGACGGACGCGCAGCAACGAACCCGCAAGACGAGCGCGCGAGGACGAAGCGCCGCCACCCCGCGTTCAGGACTCCTCGTCCTCCAGGTACGGGTCGTGCAGACCGTCGGCCGCCTCCTGGGTCTCCAGCAGGTCCAGCCGCAGGTCCTGGGCCCAGGCGAGCGCCCACCGCTTCAGCCCGCCGACCGCTCGTGCCGCGACACCCCGGGCCCGGAACCGCCCGTCCGCCGCCTCGGCCAGCGTCTCCAGCCGGTCGGCGAGCGCCGCGGGCTGGAAGTCCGCGTCCAATTCGCCTGCCAGTGCGAGGAGCTCGCCCTCCCGGTAGCAGTCGGTGAGGGCGTGCACATCAACCAGGTCCCGCGGCATGCCACGGTCCACCAGCAGCGCGGTGGTGAGCGCGGCGGCGTCCTCCAGGGCGACGACCGGCAGGACCACCGGCAGGACGACTGGCGGCGCCACCGGCGGGACCGCCGACAGCACCACCGCCGGCTCGCCGGGCGGGGGCGCGGCAAGGTCGAAGCGCACCGGCCGGTGGGCCAGCGGCTCCTTCCGCAGCTCCACCGAGTGCGACCGCCCGCCGAGCGCGAGCCGAACGGTGAGCTGCTCCAGTCGCGGCGTGCCCGGGCGTTCGGCGACCCCGCCGCCGGCCGCGCGGTAGGCCTCGCCCAGCGCGGCGGCCACCTCCGGCAGGTCGGCCCCGCCGGTCACCAGGGTGAGGCCGTCCTGCGGGCAGGCCGCGACGCCGTGGGCGCGCAGCGCGTGCCCGCCGGCCAGGGCGAGCCCGTACCGGTCGCAGACTGGGGCCGCCAGTGCGGCGAGGCGCAGCTGGGCCGGGCCCGGTCGAAGGGGCGCGTCGACGGCGTCCGGGGCGGTGGTCACGTTTCCAGTCTGACGCGACCGCCCGCCCCGCGCGCCACCGCCGGCCGGGGCCGGAGCCCGGACCGCGGGATCACCAGCCGCTGAGCCCGGCCGCGGCCTCGTGCAGAGCGAGTTCCAGCAGCACCGGGTCGTTGAGCCGTCCGGAGCCGTCGGGCGGGACCAGCCAGCGCACCCCGCGGCTGCGGCGCTCGGGGTGCGGGACGACGATCCAGGTGCCCTCCCCCGCGCTGCGCACGCCCGTGCCGATCCAGCGGGCGGCGGTGCCGACGGGGACCAGGAAGCTGACGTGCTCGTCCCCGAAGTCGGTGAGGACGGGGCCGCAGGAGCCGGTGTCCAGGATCTCCAGGGCCGGGCGCCCGAGCCGTCCGGGGACGGAGAGGACGTCCCAGCGGCGGCCGGCCGGTAGCAGCATCAGCCCCAGTCCGGTGCGCTCCCATTGCTCCCGGAAGGCCTCCGGGTCCGGTGCCACCTGGGCGAGCCAGTGCAGTCCGGTGCTCTCCATGTCTGTCCCCGCTTCTTGCCGCTGGTTCCGGTCGGGTCGTCCCGGTCGGGACGCGGCGGGGAGACCGAGACCCGCCGTCACCAAGGAGAGGCGGACGGCGGGTCTCTCTTACACGGATAACACGGATAACGCGGATGACACGGATAACGCGGACAACGGGGTCAGCTGTCGAAGCCGAGCCCCATGCGGTCGAGCGTGCGCAGCCAGAGGTTGCGGTGGCCGCCGTTGCGGTCCGCGCGCTCCAGCGAGCGGGTGGTGATCTCGATCCCGGCCCAGCGCACCGGCTCGGGCGGGAACGGCAGCGGCTTGCTGCGCACCATGTCCAGCGAGGTGCGCTCGGTGCGCTCGCCGGACAGCAGGTCGAGCATCACCTCGGCGCCGAAGCGCGTCGCGCCGACGCCGAGCCCGGTGTACCCGGCCGCGTACGCGACCTTGCCCCGGTAGGCGGTGTCGAAGAACGCCGAGAACCGGCTGCAGGTGTCGATGGCGCCGCCCCAGGCGTGGGTGAACCGCAGGCCCTCCAGCTGCGGGAAGCAGCGGAAGAAGTGGTTCGCCAGCGTGCGGAAGGTCTCCGGCCGCTGGTCGTACTCGTGCCGGACGTGGCCGCCGTAGTGGTAGACGGCGTCGTAGCCGCCCCACAGGATCCGGTTGTCGGCGGAGAGCCGGAAGTAGTGGAACTTGTTGGCGCTGTCGCCGAGTCCCTGCCGGCCGCGCCAGCCGATCGCGGCGAGCTGTTCGTCGCTGAGCGGCTCGGTCATCAGCGCGTAGTCGTACACCGGCACGACGTACGGCCGGACCCTCTTGACCAGCGACGGGAACACGTTGGTACCGAGTGCGACGCGCCGGGCGAAGACCCGTCCGTACGGGGTGCGGACGGCCATGCCGCTGCCGTACTCCCGCAGGTCGGTGGCCCGGGTGTGCTCGAAGATCCGCACGCCCTGGCCGAGGCAGGCGTCCCGCAGGCCCCAGGCGAGCTTGGCGGGGTGGACCATCGCCACGCCCTCCTTGTCCCAGAGGCCGCCGAGGAAGGTCGGCGAGTCGACCTCGGCGCGCAACTCGTCGGCGTCCAGGACGGTGATGTCGAAGCCGTACCGGGCGACGGCCTCGGCGATCTCGTGGAGTTCCTCGACCTGGTGCGGCTGGGTGGCGACGTCGATCTCGCCGGTGCGCTCCCACTCGGCGTCGATGCCGTAGCGCTTGAGGGTGGCCTCGATGCCGTCCAGGTTGGCGGCACCGAGGCGTTCCAGCTGGGCGAGTTCGGCGGGCCAGCGTTGCAGGCCGTTGCCGAAGCCGTGGGTGAGGCTGGCCGCGCAGAATCCGCCGTTGCGCCCGGACGCGGCCCACCCGACCTCGTTGCCCTCGACCAGCACGACGTCCAGCGAGGGGTCGCGTTCCTTGGCGATGAGGGCGGTCCAGAGGCCGGAGTAGCCGCCGCCGACGACCAGCAGGTCGCAGGTGGTGTCGCCGACCAGGGCGGGCAGCGCCGCCGGCCGGCCCGGGTCCTCCAGCCAGAAGGGGGTGGGCCTGGCGTCACTGAGTGCGCGGGCGGAGTCCATGCATTATCAGCCACTTTCTGTACTTAGGCGATGATTTGTTCGGCCACCACACCCGACCGTACGTCAGGCGGTGGCCTTCCGGCGGTTGCCCAGCCACTGGCCGCCGACGGTCAGCGCGACGGCGGCGATGAACATCGCGGTGCCGATGACGTTCACCTGCACCGGGATGCCGCGCTGCGACGCGCCCCAGACGAACATCGGGAAGGTGACCGTGGTCGGGCCCGAGTTGAACTGGGTGATGATGAAGTCGTCGAAGGAGAGCGCGAAGCTGAGCAGCGCTCCCGCCGCGATGCCGGGGGAGGCCAGCGGCAGGGTGACCCGCAGGAAGGTCTGGGTGGGGGTCGCGTAGAGGTCCTGGGCGGCCTGTTCGAGCCTCGGGTCCATGCTCATCACGCGGGCCTTGACGGCCGTCACCACGAAGCTGAGGCAGAACATGATGTGCGCGATGAGGATGGTGGTGAAGCCGAACGGGATGCGCATGTTGAGGAACAGCGTCCCGAGCGAGGCGGCCATGACCACCTCGGGCATGGCCATCGGCAGGAAGATCATCGCGGTGGTGGCCGAGCGGCCGCGGAAGCGGTAGCGGGCCAGCGCGAAGGCGACCATGGTGCCGAGCACGGTGGCGCCGATGGTGGCGAGCACCGCGATCTGCAGGCTGAGCGAGAGCGACTGGCACATGTCGGCCACGCCGCAGGGGTTGGTCCAGGCGTCGGTGGAGAACTCGTTCCACTCGTAGTTGAACTTGCCGACCGGCTTGTTGAACGAGAAGGCGAGCACGACCAGGTTGGGCAGCACCAGGTAGGCGAGGGCCAGCAGGCCGGCCAGCACCACCAGGTGGGCGCGTATCCACTTGGTAATCCGGGACATCAGACCAGTTCCTCCGTCCCGGCCTTGCGCATGTAGACCGTCACCATGCCCAGGATCAGGGCCATCAGGATGAAGCTCAGTGCGGCAGCCGTGGGGTAGTCGAGCACGTTCAGGAACTGCTTCTGGATGCCGTTGCCGACCATCTGCTCGCTCGGCGAGCCCAGCAGCTGGGCGTTGATGTAGTCGCCGGAGGCCGGGATGAAGGTGAGCAGGGTGCCGGCGACCACCCCGGGCAGCGAGATCGGGAAGGTGACCTTGCGGAAGGTGGTGAACGGCCGGGCGTACAGGTCGCCGGCCGCCTCGTGCAGGCGGGGGTCGATCCGCTCCAGCGAGGTGTACAGCGGCAGGATCATGAACGGCAGGAAGTTGTAGGTGAGACCGCAGACCACGGCGAGCGGCGTGGCGAGCACCCGGTCGCCGGAGGTGAGGCCGAGCGCGTTGGTGACGTCCAGGACGTGCAGGGTGTTGAGCACTCCGACCACCGGCCCGCCGTCGGACAGGATGGTCTTCCAGGCCAGCGTGCGGATCAGGAAGCTGGTGAAGAACGGCGCGATGACCAGGATCAGGATGACGTTGCGCCAGCGCTTGCTGGCCTTGAAGGCGATCGTGTACGCGAGCGGGTAGCCGACGGCCAGGCAGAGCACGGTGGCGATGCCCGCGTAGGAGAACGAGCGGACGAAGTGCCACTTGTACTCGACCAGGGCGTCCCAGTAGGTCGCGAGGTGCCAGGTGACCTTGAAGCCCGCTTCGAGCGAGCCGGTCTGCAGCGAGGTGGACGCCTGGTAGACCATCGGGACGGCGAAGAAGACGACGAGCCAGGCGATGCCGGGCAGCAGCAGCCAGTACGCGGTGAGCTTGCGCTTCGGCTTCCGCGCCGGTTCCGCGAGCGGTATGACCTGTGACGGGGCGGCCGGGGTGGTGGTGGTCATGCGGCCTCCTCCGCGGTGCCCGCGTCGATCGCCTGCGCGGCGTCCAGGGCGAAGGAGTGCGCCGGGTTCCAGTGCAGCAGGACGGGCGCGCCGGGGACGATCCGGGCGTCGCGCTCCATGTTCTGCTCGAAGACGGTGACCTCCTGGCCGCCGTCGGTGCGCACCACGTACTGGGTGGAGACGCCGATGAAGCTGGAGTCGAGGACGGTGCCGGCCAGCCGGTTGCGGCCGTCGGCGACCTCGGCGGAGGCGTGCGCGATGGTGATCTTCTCCGGGCGCACGCCCAGGTGGACCTGCCTGGCCTCGGTGGCGCAGCGCGCCTTGGGCACGGCGAGGCGGACGCCGGCCGCGCTGAGCAGCAGGTCGCCGCCGTCGGTGCCGGTGACCTCGGCGGGCAGCAGGTTGGACTGGCCGAGGAAGTTGGCCACGAAGGTGGTGGCGGGGTTCTCGTACAGCTCGGCGGGGGCGCCCAGTTGCTCGACCCGGCCGCCGTTCATCACCGCGATGGTGTCGGCCATCGTCATGGCCTCCTCCTGGTCGTGGGTGACGTGCACGAAGGTGATGCCGACCTCGGTCTGGATCCGCTTGAGCTCCAGCTGCATCTGGCGACGCAGCTTGAGGTCGAGCGCGCCGAGCGGCTCGTCGAGGAGCAGCACCTGGGGGTGGTTGATCAGGGCGCGGGCGACGGCGACGCGCTGCTGCTGGCCACCGGAGAGCTGGTGCGGCTTGCGCCGGGCGTACTGGCCGAGTTCGACCAGCTCCAGCATCTCCTCGACCTGCTTCTTGACGTCCTTGCGGCCGCGGCGGCGCAGGCCGAAGGCGACGTTCTCGAAGATGTCGAGGTGCGGGAAGAGCGCGTAGCTCTGGAAGACGGTGTTCACCGGCCGCTTGTACGGGGGCAGGGCGGTGACGTCCTGGCCGCCGATCAGGACGGTGCCGCTGGTGGGCTCCTCCAGGCCCGCGATCATGCGCAGGGTGGTGGTCTTGCCGCAGCCGGAGGCGCCGAGCAGGGCGAAGAAGGAGCCCTGCGGGACGGTGAGGTCGAGCGGGTGGACGGCGGTGAAGGCGCCGTAGGTCTTGCCGATGCCGGTGAGGCGGACGTCGCCGCCGGCGGCCGCGTCGCGCTGCTGGTCTGTCATGGGTGTCTTCCTGGGTTCTCTGCCGGGAGTGGGCCGCGCGTGGGGGTCAGGCGCCGATGAGCTTGGAGAACTTCTGCTCGAAGTCGCTCTCCTCGGTCTCGGTGAGGGTGCGGAACACGTGCGACTTGGCCGCCATCTCGGGGGTGGGTACGACCAGCGGGTTGGCCGCGCTGTCCGGGGCGAGGGTGGCGAGTTCGTCCTTCATCCCGGTCACGGCGGAGACGAAGCCGATGCCCGCGACCAGCTGCGCCGCGATCTTCGGCTGATAGTAGAAGTCGATGAGCTTTTCCGCGTTCGCCTTGTGCTGCGCCCGGGCCGGGATCAGCATGTTGTCCGTCGAGGAGACGTAGCCCTTCTCCGGGATGACGAACTCGATGTCCGGGTTGTCGGCGCGCAGTTGGATCAGGTCGCCGCCCCAGGCGACGCAGGCCGCGATGTCGCCGGAGGACAGCTCCTGGCCGTAGTCGTTGCCGGTGAAGCGGCGGATCTGCTTGCTGTCGACGCCCTTCTGCAGCCGGGCGACGGCGGCGTCGTAGTCGTCGGCGGTGAACTTCGCCGGGTCCTTGCCCAGGTCCAGCAGGGTGATCCCGATGCTGTCGCGCATCTCGGAGAGGAAGGTGACCCGGCCCTTGAGGTCGGGGTCGTCCAGCAGTTGGGAGACGCTGGTGACCTCCTTCCCCTTGGTCGCCTTCTTGTTGTAGGCGATGACGACCTGGATGCCGGCCCACGGGTAGGAGTACAGCCGGCCCGGGTCCCAGTCGGGGGCGCGGAAGCGGGAGTCGATGGTGGTGATCGCGGTGGTGACGTTCGCCGGGTTGAGCTTCTGCGCCCAGCCGAGCCGGATCAGCCGGGCGGCCATCCAGTCGGTGAGGACCATCAGGTCGCGTCCGGTGTCCTGGCCGGCCGCGAGCTGCGGCTTGACCTTGCCGAAGAACTCGACGTTGTCGTTGACGTCCTCGTTGTACCTGACCTTGACGCCGGTGGCCGCGGTGAAGGCGTCCAGGGTGCCGTGCTTCTGCTTGTCCTTCTCGTCGGTGTCGATGTACAGCGGCCAGTTGGAGAAGTTGACCACCTTCTCGCTGTCCGAGAGGTCCTTGGCGGCGTTGGCGGTCGAGTCGCCGCCGACGGTCCTGGCCGCCGGGATCCCGCAGGCGGCCAGCGTGCCCGCACCGGCGGTCAGCGCGGCGGCCCGCAGCAGGGTGCGGCGGCCGATCGCGGCCCGGCCGCTGGTCAGGCTGCGTTCCCAGGCCTTGCGGACCGGTTCGGGCAGACCGTCGGTGAACTCGTTGAACGCCATGGAACGGGCCTCCTGGGGGTAAGAGGTCGAATCGGGGCGCCCTGGGGGCGGCGCCCCTGGGCAGGGGTTATCTGTCTCCGAAGACGGTGCGGTGCCAGTCCTTGCGGGCGACCGCGGTGGTGTCGAACATGACGTGCTTGACCTGGGTGTACTCGTCCAGCGAGTACTGGGACATGTCCTTGCCGTAGCCGGACGCCTTGTAGCCGCCGTGCGGCATCTCGCTGATGATCGGGATGTGGTCGTTGACCCAGACGCACCCGGCCGCGATCTCCCGGGTGGCGCGCAGCGAGCGGTGCACGTTGCCCGTCCAGGCGGAGGCGGCCAGGCCGTAGGGGGTGTCGTTGGCCAGCCGCAGGCCCTCGTCGTCGGTGTCGAAGGGCAGCACGACCAGCACCGGGCCGAAGATCTCGCCCTGGACCACCTCGCTGTCCTGGGCGGCGCCGGTGATCAGGGTGGGCGCGTAGTACGCGCCGCGGGTGAGGTCGGTGCCGTCGTGGCCCTTCTCCGGCGCGCGGCCGCCGGTGACCACGGTGGCGTAGGAGCGGGCGCGTTCGACGAAGCCGGCCACCCGGTCCCGGTGGGTGTACGAGACCAGCGGGCCGAGGTCGGTGTGCGGGTTGAGCGGGTCGCCGATCCGGATCGCGGCGTACAGCTCGGCCACGCCGGCCACGAACGCGTCGTACAGCGGGCGCTGGACGTACGCGCGGGTGGCGGCGGTGCAGTCCTGGCCGCCGTTGATCAGCGAGGCGGCGACCGCGCCGTGCACGGCGGCGTCGAGGTCGGCGTCGTCGAAGACCACGAACGGGGCCTTGCCGCCGAGCTCCAGGTGGGTGCGCTTGACGCTCGCGGTGGCGAGTTCGGCGACCCTGCGGCCGACCGGGGTGGAGCCGGTGAAGGACACCATGGCGACGTCCGGGTGCGCGACCAGGTGCTCGCCGGTGGTGCGTCCGGCGCCGGTGACCACGTTGACCACGCCGTCCGGGATGCCCGCCTCGGTGCAGGCCCGGGCGAACATCAGCGAGGTGAGCGGGGTCAGCTCGGACGGCTTGAGCACGATGGTGTTGCCCGCCGCGATCGCCGGCAGGACCTTCCAGGCGGCCATCTGCAGCGGGTAGTTCCACGGCGAGATCGAGCCGACCACGCCGATCGCCTCGCGGCGCACGTAGGAGGTGTGGTCGCCGGAGTACTCGCCGGCCGCCTTGCCCTCCAGGTTGCGGGCGGCGCCGGCGAAGAACGCCACGTTGTCGATGGTGCCGGGGACGTCGAACTCGGTGGCCAGCTTGACCGGCTTGCCGGTCTGCGCGGTCTCCACCCGGGCGAGGTCGGCGCTCGCCGAGGCCAGGACGGCGGCCAGTGCGGTCAGCGCCTCGGAGCGGGCACCGGGGGTGGCGCGGGACCAGCCGGGCAGGGCCGCCTTCGCGGCGGCCACGGCCGCGTCGACCTCGCCGGTGGTGGCCAGGGCGACCTGCTCGACCACGCTGCCGTCCGCGGGGTTGACGACCTGGAAGGGCTCGCCGCTCCCCCGGGTCTGACGGCCCGCGATGTACTGCGCGCCCGCGCCGAAGTCGGTCAGGTCCATCTGGTTCCTCCAAGTGCCGGTGGGTCGACTGCCACGGCGATTCTCACGGTTGTGCCGTGGGGGAATCCGACCGGCTGATCACCGGGGTTGCGCGATCCTGGCAGTCCGGCGGACTCCGAACAAGGGATTCCGCTGTTGCATTCCGGCAACGCGATGGATTCCGGCGTGAGGTCTGTTTTTCGCCACAGCCGACCCGCTGACCATGCCCGCTACCGCCCCGGCGTGACAAGGGTCACTGCGACAACCTCGGCGGGTAGGGCCTTACAGGGTGCAAGGGTTCACCGAGGGCGACAGGTCGTCGCCGCGATGGATGATTTACCTGACACTCTGGTCCCTCAAGGCCCTGGAGGCCCGCGATGCTCCCCACCGTCGCCCGCGTGCTCGACCTGGAGGTGATGCGGCGCGGCCTGCCCCAGGTCGTCGCCGGCGCCGACCACCTGGAGCGGCCCGTCCGCTGGGTCCACGTGAGCGAACTGCCCGACGTCGCCGGGATGCTCCAGGGCGGCGAACTGGTGCTCACCACCGGCATCGCGCTGCCCGACGACCGCGAGGGCCTGGCCCGCTACGTCCGCGAACTGGACGAGGTGGGGGTCGCCGGCCTGGTCGTCGAGTACGGCCGGCGCTACTTCGACTCGCTGCCCCGCGCCCTGGTGCACGCCGCCGAACAGCGCGGCCTGCCGCTCATCACGCTCCGCCGCGAGCTGCGCTTCGTCGCCGTCACCGAGGCCGTGCACGCGCTGGTGGTCAACGCCCAGCTGGAGCAGCTGCGCGTCTCCGAGGCCGTCCACCAGGTGTTCAACGAGCTGGTGGTGGAGGGCGCCGAGCCGCCCGAGGTGATCCGCCAGGTGGCCCGGATGGCGGGCGCGCCGGTCGTCCTGGAGAACCTCGCGCACCAGGTGCTCGCCCACGACACCGCCGGCCGCCCGGAGGTCGAACTGCTGGAGGACTGGGAGCGCCGCTCCCGCGGGGTCCGCCCGCCCGGCCGCACCGGGCACGACCCGCGCAGCGGCTGGCTGGTGACCACGGTCGGCGCCCGCGGCCAGGACTGGGGCCGGCTGGTACTGGTGCAGGATCCGGGCCCGCTGCCCGAGAACGAGGCCCACCCGCACACCATGCTGCTGGAGCGCGGCGCCTCCGCGCTGGCACTCAACCGGCTGGTGGTGCGCGACCGGGAGAGCCTGGAACGGCAGACCCACCGCACCCTGCTGTCCGGCATCCTCACCCACGCGCTGACCGTCTCCGAGGTGGCCCTGCGCGCCCAGGCGCTCGGCGTCCCGCTGGAGGGCCGCCGGCTGGTCGGGGTGGTGCTGCGGCAGCGGCGCGGCCCGATCCCGGCCGCCCTGGAGGCGCAGGCCCGGCTGCGCGACTTCACCGAGCTCGCCGCAGGAGCCGTCCGGGCCTGCCGGCTCTCCGCCCTGGTCGGCGCGCTGGACGACGAGGGCGTCGGCGTGCTGATCACGCTCGGCACCCAGCAGGACGAGCACGCCGCCCTGGACGCCTTCTCGGCCACGCTGCGCCGGATGTCGGCCGAGGCCGGCCGGGACGACGCCGCCGCCGCACCGGCCCCGGTGGTCGCGGTCGGCTCCTCGGTCGGCTCCGTCCGGGACGCCCGGCGCACCCTGCTGGAGGCCACCCAGGTCGCCGACGCGGCCCTGCACGACGCGCCCGGCGGCCGGGCCGCCTCGTACTACCGGCTGCCGGACGTCCGGCTGCGCGGCCTGCTCCACCTGCTGCGCGACGACGCCCGGCTGCAGACCTACGTGGAGCGGGAGCTCGGCCCGCTGCTGGCCCACGACGCCGAGCACAACGGCCAGTTGGTGCAGATGCTGCGGATCTACCTGGAGCAGGGCCGGAACAAGTCGGCGGCGGCCGACGCCGCGCACCTGTCCCGGCCGTCCTTCTACGACCGCCTGCACAAGGTCGAGCGGATCCTCGGCGTCGACCTCGACCAGGTGGAGTCCTGCCTCTCCCTGCACGTGGCACTGCTCGCCCTGGACGCCGTCCGCCGCTGACCGCTGCACGCCGGTGGCCTACACGCCGGTGATGCGCCCCCAGACCTTGTGCAGTTCGGGCCGCTCCGCCGAGGTGACGTCGCGCATGGTGTGCAGCCGGGCGCGCATCTCGTCGGTCGGGAAGAGCAGCGGGTTCTCCGCCAGTTCGGCCTTGTCCTTGTCACCGCTGGCCGCCAGCACCTCGCGGGCGGCCGGCACCGGGCAGATGTACTGGACGAACGCGGCGAGTTCGGCGGCCACCTCGGGCTGGTAGTAGTGGTCGATCAGCAGCTCGGCGTTGCGCTTGTGCCGGGCCCGGTTGGGGATCATCAGGCTCTCCGCCCACAGCTCGCCGCCCTCCTGCGGCACCACGAACTCGATGTCCGGGTTCTGGGCGGTCAGTTGGACGGCGTCGCCGGAGTAGGCCTGGCAGGCGACGGCGGCGCCGGAGGCGAGGTCGCTGGTGTAGTCGTTGCCGGTGAAGCGGCGGATGTGGCCGGTGTCGACCATCTTCTGCACGGTGTCCATCGCCCGGTGCGCGTCGTCCTCACCGAACCGGGAGACGTCCGCGCCCTGGGCGAGCATCAGCAGCCCGAGCGCCTCGTCCAGCCCGGCGAACAGGGTGACCCGGCCCTTGAGGTCGGGCGCCCAGAGGTCCGCGGTCGACTTCAGCTCCCGGCCGAGCGCCTTGCGGTTGTACGCGATGCCGGTGATCCCGGACTGCCAGGGCACGCTGCGCCGGCGCCCGGGGTCGAAGGCCGGGTCGGCGAGCTGCGGGTCCAGGTTGGCGGTGACGTTGGGCAGGTTGGCCCGGTCCATGGCCTGCACCCAGCCGAGCGAGACGTACCGGCCGGCCATCCAGTCGCTGACCACCATGAGGTCCCGGCCGGGGTCGGCGCCCTGGGTGAGCACCGGGCTGATCTTGCCGAAGAACTCGTCGTTGTCGTTGATGTCCTCGGTGTAGGTGACCGCGATGCCGGTCCGCTCGGTGAAGGCGTCCAGGGTCGGCCGGTGCCCCTGGTCGTCGGTGTCGATGTACTGGGTCCAGTTGGAGAAGGCGAGCCGCTGCTCGCGGTCCGAACGGTCCTGGACCGAGCGGCGGTCCTCGGCGACGTACGCGGACGGGATGCCGCAGCCGGTCAGCGTGCCGACGCCGAGCAGCGCGGCCCCGCCGAGCACCGAACGCCGGCGGATCGTACGGGAGTTGTGGGGGCGGGTCGGGGTGGTGCTGCTGGGCATGGGGAAGGCCTCCGGAGCGTGGGACGGCCCCGGGCGTGCGCGACACCCGGGGCCGTCCGGTCGGTACGTCAGACGGTGTGCGCGTCGGCGAGCGACAGCACCTCGTCGAGCACCGCGAGACCGGTCTTGGCCTCTTCCTCGGTGACGGTGCACGGCGGGACGACGTGGAGGCGGTTCATGTTGACGAACGGCCAGAGCCCGCGCTGCTTGCAGGCGGCGGCCAGCTCGGCCATCGGCGCGTTGGCGGCGCCGGCCGCGTTGTACGGGACCAGCGGCTCGCGGGTCCCGCGGTCCTTCACCAGGTCGAGCGCCCAGAACACGCCGAGGCCGCGGACCTCGCCGATCGAAGGGTGCCGCTCGGCCAGCTCCCGCAGGCCGGGGCCGAGCACGGTCTCGCCGATGTGCTTGGCGTTCTCGACGATGCCCTCCTCCGCCATGGCGGTGATGGTGGCGACGGCCGAGGCGCAGGCCAGCGGGTGGCCGGAGTAGGTGAGCCCGCCCGGGAACGCCCGCTCGGCGAAGGTGGCGGCGATCTCGGCGCTGATCGCCACGCCGCCCAGCGGGACGTAGCCCGAGTTGACGCCCTTGGCGAAGGTCAGCAGGTCCGGGGTGACACCCCAGTGGTCGGCCGCGAACCACTCGCCGGTGCGGCCGAAGCCGGCCATCACCTCGTCGAGGATGAACACGATGCCGAAGCGGTCGCAGATCTCCCGGACCCCGGCCAGGTAGCCCGCCGGCGGGATCAGGATGCCCGCGGTGCCGACCACGGTCTCCAGGATGATCGCCGCGATCGTCCCGGGGCCCTCGAAGGCGATCACCTGCTCCAGGTGCTCCAGCGCGCGCTCGCACTCCTGCGCCTCGTTCTCGGCGTGGAAGTTGGAGCGGTAGGCGTACGGGCCCCAGAAGTGCACCACGCCGGAGACGCCGGTCTCGTTGGCCCAGCGGCGCGGGTCGCCGGTGAGGGCGATCGCGTTGGCGGTGGCGCCGTGGTACGAGCGGTAGGCGGACATGACCTTCTGCCGGCCGGTGTGCAGCCGGGCCAGCCGGACGGCGTTCTCGACCGCCTCGGCGCCGCCGTTGGTGAAGAAGATCTTGTCGAGGTCGCCGGGGGTGCGCTCGGCGATCAGCCGGGCGGCCTCGCTGCGCGCCTCGACCGCGAAACCGGGGGCGATGGTGCAGAGCTTCGCCGCCTGCTCCTGGATCGCGGCGACCACCTTCGGGTGCTGGTGACCGATGTTGGTGTTGACCAGCTGCGAGGAGAAGTCGAGGTAGCGGTTGCCGTCGTAGTCCCAGAAGTACGAGCCCTCGGCGCCGGCCACCGCGAGGGGGTCGATCAGCGCCTGGGCGGACCACGAGTGGAAGACGTGCGCGCGGTCGGCGGCCTTGACCGCCTGGCCGGCGGCTGAGTCAGCGGTGGGGATGCTCATGCCGGTAAGGCTAGGGAGTCGCGGCCCCGAAGTGCAGTTTCATCTTGTCAGCCGGTCACGCGAACGGCCGACAGGATGCAAAGACACCGGGCCCGGGTCGAAAGAACCCGGGCCCATTGTCCGTTCACACGATGGACGCGCGATCAGATCGCGGTCATACAGCGCCCGACCGTCACGACCCGCTAGATCGCGGTCATACAGCGCCGACCGTCACGACCCGCTAGATCGCGGTCATGACGTGCTTCACCCGGGTGTAGTCCTCGAAGCCGTACGCGGAGAGGTCCTTGCCGTAGCCGGACTTCTTGAAGCCGCCGTGCGGCATCTCGGCGACCAGCGGGATGTGGGTGTTGATCCAGACGCAGCCGAAGTCCAGCCGGCGCGACATCCGCATGGCGCGGGCGTGGTCCTTGGTCCACACCGAGGAGGCCAGCGCGAAGTCGACGCCGTTGGCGTAGTCGACGGCCTGGTCCTCGTCGGTGAACTTCTGCACGGTGATGACCGGGCCGAAGACCTCGTTCTGGATGATCTCGTCGTCCTGCCGCAGGCCGGAGACGACGGTCGGGGCGTAGAAGTAGCCCTTCTCGCCGACCTGGTGGCCACCGGCCTCGACCTTGGCGTGGGCGGGCAGCCGCTCGATGAAGCCGGCCACCTGCTTCAGCTGGTTGGCGTTGTTCAGCGGGCCGTACAGCACGTCCTCGTCGTCCACGCCGCCGGTCTTGGTCTCGGCCGCGGCCTTGGCCAGCGCCTCGACGAAGGCGTCGTGGATCGACTCGTGCACGAGCACGCGGGTGGCCGCGGTGCAGTCCTGGCCGGCGTTGAAGTAGCCCGCGACCGAGATGCCCTCGACGGCCTCGGCGATGTCGGCGTCCTCGAAGACCACGACCGGGGCCTTGCCGCCCAGCTCCAGGTGGACGCGCTTGACGTCCTTGGAGGCGGACTCGGCGACCTGGATGCCGGCCCGGACCGAACCGGTGATGGAGGCCATCGCCGGGGTCTTGTGCTCGACCATCAGCCGGCCGGTCTCGCGGTCGCCGCAGATCACGTTGAAGACGCCGGCCGGCAGCTCCAGGTCCTTGAGGACCCCGCCGATGATCTCGGCGAGCAGGACGGTGGAAGCCGGAGTGGTGTCCGAGGGCTTCAGGACGACGGTGTTGCCCGCGGCGATGGCCGGGGCGAACTTCCAGACGGCCATCATCATCGGGTAGTTCCACGGCGCGACCTGGGCACAGACGCCGACCGGCTCGCGGCGGACGATCGAGGTCATCCCGTCCATGTACTCCCCGGCGGCCTTGCCCTCCAGCATGCGGGCGGCACCGGCGAAGAAGCGGATCTGGTCCACCATCGGACCGATCTCCTCCGAGAGGGTCAGCCCGCGCGGCTTGCCCGTGTTGCGGACCTCCGCCTCGACGAGCTCGTCGGCCCGGGCCTCGACCGCGTCGGCGATCTTGAGCAGCAGCTTCTGGCGGGTGCTCGGGGTGGCGTCGCGCCAGACCGGGAAGGCGGCGGCGGCCGAGGCCATGGCGGCGTCCACATCGGAGGCACCGGACAGCGGGGACGTCGCGTAGACCTCACCGGTGGTGGGGTCGACGATGTCGAGCGTGCGGCCGTCCGCCGCGTCGACGAACTCACCGTTGATGTAGTTGCGCAGCGTGCGAAGGTCGCTCACGGGGTCTCTCCTCGGTCTGGGCCTGCGGCGTTGCAGTTTCCGGCGCCATGGTACGTCGGCGGGTCCGGCGCACGAAGGGTGTCGGGTGGCCGGGCCCTGGACGGCGCGGTCCACTGGTTTGGGGGAACGCGCGCTGCGCTGCGGGGCTGCGCGCGTACCGTGCCAGGGTAGCCGCATGACTGCTGGTATCGACAGGTGCAGTGCACGTAGGCGATGAAATCCGTACGCGGATTCCAAGATCACGACGAAATCAGCAGATTCCTCGCTTGCGAACAGGAGAACGATCAGGCACAGTGGCGGCGTGGCCAACCGCGACCGGAACGCGAGCGTTCCCCTCGATGCCGCCTCCAAGGCGATCATCGAGCAGCTCCAGGAGGACGGACGCCGCCCGTACGCCGCCATCGGCAAGGCCGTCGGCCTGTCCGAAGCGGCCGTGCGCCAGCGCGTCCAGAAGCTGCTCGACCAGGGCGTGATGCAGATCGTCGCCGTCACGGACCCGCTCACCGTCGGCTTCACCCGCCAGGCGATGGTCGGCATCCGGGTCGAGGGCGACATCGAGCCCGTCGCCGACGCGCTGGCCGCCCTCGACGAGGTCGACTACGTCGTCTGCACCGCAGGCTCGTTCGATCTCCTGGCCGAACTGGTCTGCGAGGACGACGAGCACCTGCTCGAACTGATCAACAAGCGCATCCGCGCGCTTCCCGGCGTGCGGAGCACCGAGAGCTTCGTCTACCTGAAGCTCCGGAAACAGACCTACACCTGGGGCACCCGATGACAGCCGACCCGGCGCAGAAGGACCTTTCCAAGACCGCCTACGACCACCTGTGGATGCACTTCACCCGCATGTCGTCGTACGAGAACTCCCCCGTGCCGACGATCGTCAAGGGCGAAGGCACCTACGTCTGGGACGACAAGGGACGCAAGTACCTCGACGGCCTCGCCGGCCTGTTCGTCGTCCAGGCCGGCCACGGCCGCGAGGAGCTGGCCGAGGCCGCCGCCAAGCAGGCCAAGGAGCTCGCCTTCTTCCCGGTGTGGAGCTACGCCCACCCGAAGGCCGTCGAGCTGGCCGAGCGCCTGGCCAACTACGCCCCGGGCGACCTGAACAAGGTCTTCTTCTCCACCGGTGGCGGCGAGGCCGTCGAGACCGCCTGGAAGCTCGCCAAGCAGTACTTCAAGCTGACCGGCAAGCCGACCAAGTACAAGGTCATCTCGCGCGCCGTCGCCTACCACGGCACCCCGCAGGGCGCCCTGTCGATCACCGGCCTGCCGGGCCTGAAGGCCCCGTTCGAGCCGCTGGTGCCGGGCACCCACAAGGCCCCGAACACCAACATCTACCGCGCCCCCGCCTTCCTCGAAGGCCCGGACGGCACGGTCGACCCCGAGGCCTACGGCCGCTGGTGCGCCGACGAGATCGAGGTGGCCATCCTCAACGAGGGCGCCGAGACCGTCGCCGCCGTCTTCGTCGAGCCGGTGCAGAACGCCGGTGGCTGCTTCCCGCCGCCGCCCGGGTACTTCCAGCGCCTGCGCGAGATCTGCGACCGCCACGACGTGCTGCTGGTCTCGGACGAGGTCATCTGCGCCTTCGGCCGCCTGGGCACCATGTTCGGCGCCGACAAGTTCGGCTACCAGCCCGACATGATCACCTGCGCCAAGGGCATGACCTCGGGCTACTCCCCGATCGGCGCCACGATCATCTCGGACCGCCTCGCCGAGCCGTTCTACAAGGGCGACAACACCTTCCTGCACGGCTACACCTTCGGCGGCCACCCGGTCTCCTCCGCGGTGGCGCTGGCCAACCTCGACATCTTCGAGCGCGAGGGCCTGAACCAGAACGTCCTCGACAACGAGGCCGCGTTCCTGGGCACCCTGAACAAGCTGCGCGACCTGCCGATCGTCGGCGACGTCCGCGGCAACGGGTACTTCTACGGCATCGAGCTCGTGAAGGACAAGGTCACCAAGGAGTCGTTCAACGACGACGAGGTCGAGCGCGTCCTCTACGGCTTCCTGTCGAAGGCCCTCTTCGACAACGGCCTGTACTGCCGCGCCGACGACCGTGGCGACCCGGTCATCCAGCTGGCCCCGCCGCTGATCTCCAACCAGTCGACCTTCGACGAGATCGAGCAGATCCTGCGGACCAGCCTCACCGACGCGTGGGCGAAGATCTGACCCCCTGATCCTCCTTCCCCACCCTCCGCCGAAGGGCGGTCCCACTCCCCCGGGACCGCCCTTCGGCGTTTTCCGGCGCGGACAGCCGATCAAACATGCCTGATTGCGGGTGATTTGCCCGCGATGGACCAGAGCGCCGCAACCGCACCAGGCCCCAGTCGTTCTAATCTGACGACTGTCATATCCCTGCGGCCACCCAGGATGGAACCTCATGTCAGCGGCACCGCCTGACAACGACGTGCTGTGGGCCCGGGGGATCGTCAAGTCCCATCACGGCACCCCCGCCCTGCGGGGCATCTCGATCGGCGTCCGCGAGGGCGAAGTGCTCGCCGTCACCGGACCGCGCGGCTCCGGCAAGAGCACCCTCCTCGGCTGCCTCTCCGCCCTCCTCACCGTCGACGAGGGCGAGGTCTGGTTCAACAGCGCGCCCGTCCACACCCTCGGCCGGGCCGGGCGCGAACGGCTGCGCCGCGACCGCTTCGGCTTCGTCGGCTCCGAACCCCACCTGGTGCCCGAACTGACCGCCCGGGAGAACGTCGCCCTGCCGCTGCTGCTCGCCGGCGCCGGCAACAAGGCCGCCTACACCGCCGCCGACGAATGGCTGGAACGCCTCGACGTCGGCGAGGTCGCCCGGCAGCGCCCCGACCAGCTGCTCCAGAGCCAGCGCCAGCGGATCGCCGTCGCCCGCGCCCTCGCCCCGCTGCCGCCCGTCGTCTTCGCCGACGACCCCACCGCCCCGCTCCACCGCGAGGCCGCCGACCAGGTCCTGCGGATACTGACCAGCGCGGCCCGGTCGCACCAGCTCACCCTCGTCCTGGCCACTCACGACCCCGAGCTCGTCCGGTTCGCGGACCGCGCCGTCGCCCTCGTCGACGGACGGCTCACCGCCCCCGCCGCCCCCGTCCCGCGCGGCCCCGCCGTCCCGGGGGCGGCCGGCGCGTCCGCCGTGTCGGCCACCCGCCGCTGACGACGCCGAGCCGCTGAAAGAGTCGACGTGTTCTATCTCCGTCTGGCCCGGGGCTACCGGGTGCCCGACCTCGGCCGCTGGCTGCTCACCGTGCTGGCCGCCGCCGTGGTCTCCGCCTTCCTGCTGCGCTCCCTCGGCCGGGCGATGAGCGACCCGCTCGGCGGCGAGGACGCGCTGGTGCGACTGCTCTGGTGCCTGCCCCCGCTCGCCGCCGTCGCCTGGTTCGCGGCCGTCACCGCCCGCGCCGTACCCGCCCAGCGGCCCGAACGGATCACCGGCCTGCGCGCCGCCGGAGCCGGCACCGGCCGGATCCGCACCCTGATCGCCGGTGAGGTCGTGCTCGCCTGCACCCTCGGCAGCGTGCTCACCCTGCTGGTCTTCCTGGTCCTGCGCAACGACATCGCCGGGCCCGCGCTCGCCCCCGATCTCGGCATGGGCGTACCGCTGCCGGCCGTCGCGCCGGTCGCCCTGCTCGCCCTGGTCCCGCTCACCGCCGGGATCGCCGCCGCCTGCGCCGTCCCGCCCACCGAGTACCTGCCCGGCAGCCGCACCCACCGCGGCACCGGCTTCGGCGCGCTGCGGGTCGCCCTGCCGGTCGGGCTCGCCGTGATCGGCCTCGCCCTCGAACTCATCGCCCTGCGGCCCGGCGCCGCCGCCGACGGCCGGCCGATCCACCTGCCCGCCGGGCTCGGCAGCACCAGCACCGCCGCACTCGGCGGCTGGGCCGCCAGCGCGGTCGGACTCGCCCTGCTCACCGGCCCGTTGCTGTCCTGGACGGGACGGCTGCTCGCGCTCGGCCGGCCCACCCCGCTGCGGCTGCTGGCCGGCCGCGGACTCACCGCCCAGGCCCGCCGCCTCGGCCCTCCGCTGGCCGTGCTCACCCTCGCCCTCGCGCTGGTGCTCACCACCATCCGCTACTGGATCGGCACGCCCGACAGCGCCGACGTGCTGCCCGCCGTCGAGGCCTGCCTGGTGCTCGGCTGCGCGGCCGCCGCCGTGGCCGCCCGGCTGGCCGAGGTCCGCACCGACCGCCGGGACGTCACCGACGTGCTGCTGCGCCTCGGCACCTCGCCCCGGCTGCTGTTCGGCGCGGTCGCGCTGCGCACCCTGGCGGTGGGCACCACGCTGCTGGTGACCGGCGGGGCGACCGCCGCACTGGCAGCCGCCGGCCTGCGCTGACTTCCCAGCCTGCGGTGATTGCCCGGCCTGCGGTGACCCGCCGGCTCAGCCCGCCGCGGCGAGCTGGCCGCAGGCGCCGTCGATCTCCTGGCCACGGGTGTCGCGGACGGTCGTCGGCACCCCGTGCGACTGGAGCCGGCGGACGAACTCGCGCTCGTCCTCGGGCCGGGAGGCGGTCCACTTGGAGCCCGGCGTCGGGTTCAGCGGGATCAGGTTGACGTGCACCCGGTGGTTCTTGATCAGCCGGCCGAGCAGGTCCGCCCGCCACGCCTGGTCGTTGATGTCCTTGATCAGCGCGTACTCGATGGAGATCCGCCGGCCGGACTTCTCCGCGTAGTTCCACGCGGCGTCCAGCACCTCGGCAACCTTCCAGCGGGTGTTCACCGGCACCAGCTCGTCGCGCAGCTCGTCGTCCGGGGCGTGCAGCGACAGCGCCAGGCGGCAGCTGAGGCCCTCGTCGGCCAGCCGGTTCATCGCCGGGACCAGGCCGACGGTGGAGACCGTGACACCACGCTGGGACAGGCCGAAACCGTCCGGCGCCGGGTCGGTCAGCCGGCGGATCGCGGCCAGCACCCGGTTGTAGTTGGCCAGCGGCTCGCCCATGCCCATGAAGACCACGTTCGACAGCCGCGCCTCGCCGCCGGGGATCTCGCCGGCCTTGAGCGCGCGCATCCCGGCGGCGATCTGCTCGACGATCTCGGCGGTGGACAGGTTGCGGGTCAGCCCGGCCTGGCCGGTCGCGCAGAAGGGGCAGTTCATGCCGCAGCCCGCCTGCGAGCTGATGCACATGGTGACCCGGTCCGGGTAGCGCATCAGCACCGACTCGACGAGCGTGCCGTCGAAGAGCTTCCAGAGCGTCTTGCGGGTGCTGTCGTCGTCGCAGGACACGTGCCGCACGACCGACATCAGCTCCGGCAGCAGGCTCCCGGTGAGCTTCTCCCGGCTGGCGGCGGGGATGTCCGTCCAGCCCGCCGGGTCGTTCGACATCCGGCCGAAGTAGTGGTTGGAGAGCTGCTTGGCGCGGAACGGCTGCTCGCCCAGCTCGGCGACGGCCTCCTTGCGCTCGGCGGGGCTCAGGTCGGCGAGGTGTCGCGGGGGCTTGGCGCCGCGCGGCGCGACAAAGGTGAGTTCTCCGGGCTTAGGCATGGTTCATCCAGTGTCGCAGACGCCGGGAGCGGGCCGGGACGTGCGAGGGCCCCGGACGCGCAGACGTCCGGGGCCCTTCCGCCGCTCGCGGCCGGAGGCCGGGGCGAGGACCTGTCCGAGGGCCGGACAGGCCCTAACTGCCGACGAAGGCCGCCAGCAGCAGCCAGACCACCGGGGCGGTCGGCAGGAGCGAGTCCAGCCGGTCCATGATGCCGCCGTGGCCGGGCAGCAGCGTGCCCATGTCCTTGATGCCGAGGTCGCGCTTGATCATCGACTCGCCCAGGTCGCCCAGGGTCGCGGTGACCGCCGCGCAGCCGCCCAGGATCAGGCCCTGCCACCAGCTGCCGCCGTCGATGATCAGCTCCATCAGCACGGCGCCCGCCAGCATCGACAGGCCGATGCCGCCGGCCAGGCCCTCACGGGTCTTGCCGGGGCTGATCGTCGGGGCGAGCTTGGTCTTGCCGAACTTGTAGCCCACCGCGTAGGCGCCCGTGTCGCTGCAGATCGTGACGATCAGGAACAGCACGATCCGCTGCGGGCCGTCGTCGGCCGCCAGCATCAACGCCACGAAGGTGGCCAGGAACGGCACGTAGAAGGCGGTGAACACCCCGGCCGTTATGTCCCGCAGGTAGTCCTCCGGCGGCTCGGCCATCCGCCAGACCATCACCGCCAGCCCGGTCAGCGCGAGCGAGGCCGCGGCCCACTGCACCCCGGCCCAGTAGCCGGTGGCGATCATGGCGATGCCGCCCGCGACCAGCGGCACCAGCGGCGCCTTGATCTGCTTGCGCTCGGCGAGCCGACTGGTCAGCTCCCAGACGCCGACCGACACCGCGGCCATCACGACGAACAGGAACAGCGCCTTCACCACGAACAGCGAGGCGATGATCACCGCACCGAGACCGACCCCCACGCCTATCGCGGCCTGGAGGTTACGGCCACCGCGCTGCTTGCGCGGCTGCGGCTGCGGGGCGGACTGGGCGGCCACGGGTGTCTCCTGCCCTGGATGGGACGACGGCACGAAGTGGGGCTGCCCGGCCGCCGGGTAACTCGACGGCGGCGCGGGAGGCACCGAGGCCCCGGGGCGCGGCGGGGCGCCGCGGCCGGGGGTGGCGTCATCGGTTATCGCGCGCAGCACGACCGTCTCCGTCACGCCCGGCGCCGCCGCCTCGGACCGGTCGTCCCGGAACAGTGGGCCGCTCAGCCGACCGGCCTCCCGGGACTGACCGGCGGCGGGGTCACCCGGCCGGCCGGAGCCCGCCGACGGGCCCTGGTCCGGCACGCCGGGGAACGGGCCGGGGCCCGCCGGTACGGGAGGCATGACCTGAGTCTCCTCCGCGTCGCCGCCCCAGTACACCGGAGGCTGCTGCGAGTGATCCGAACGGTGGCCGGGGTCACCCGGCGCGCCGCCCGGCGCACCCGGGTGGGCGGCCCCGCCGCCCGGGTGACCGGGGTAGCCCTGGGCCTGCGGCGGCGCCGGGTACTCGCCGTACCCCGGCGCCGGGTGCGCCTGCTGCAGAGGAGCCTGCGGCCGGGGCTGCGGCGCCGGGCGGTAGGGCTGGAACTGCTGGTCGGACGGGCCCCAGTAGCCAGGGGCGTCAGGGGCGTCGTTCATCAGACTTCGAGCAGCTCGGCTTCCTTGTGCTTCAGCAGCTCGTCGACGGCGGCCACGTACTTGGCCGTGGTGTCGTCGAGCTCCTTCTCGGCGCGGCGGCCGTCGTCCTCGCCGACCTCGCCGTCCTTGACCAGCTTGTCGATGGCGTCCTTGGCCTTGCGGCGCACCGCGCGGATCGAGACCTTCGCGTCCTCGCCCTTGCCCCGGGCCACCTTGATGAACTCCCGGCGGCGCTCCTCGGTCAGCTCGGGCAGCACCACCCGGATGAGGGAACCGTCGTTGGACGGGTTGACGCCCAGGTCGGAGTCGCGGATCGCCTGCTCGATCGCCTTCAGCGCGGTCTTGTCGAACGGCGAGACGACCGCCATCCGGGGCTCCGGCACCGAGAACGAGGCCAGCTGGTTGATCGGCGTCACGGTGCCGTAGTACTCGGCGACGATCTTGGCGAACATCGCCGGGTGGGCACGGCCGGTGCGGATGGCGGCGAAGTCGTCCTTGGCGACGGCGACGGCCTTCTCCATCTTCTCCTCGGCTTCGAGGAGGGTCTCTTCGATCACTGTGATCTCCCTGTCCGGTTCATCTGCGATTGTCCCGACCGGTGTCGGCGTCGAGGCCGGTCACGGCGACGGCGCCGTCCCGTACGGCTGATTGCTGCTCAGGCCCGGACAGAATCCTGGCTGATGAGTGTGCCGATCTTCTCACTCTTCACCGCGCGCGCGATATTGCCCTCCGCCAGCAGCTCGAAGACCAGCATCGGGAGGTTGTTGTCCTTGCACAGCGTGATCGCGGTGAGGTCGGCGACCTTGAGGTCGCGCGCGATGACCTCGGAGTACTCCAGCGCGTCGAACTTCACCGCGTCCGGGTTGGTCCGGGGGTCCGAGTCGTAGACGCCGTCCACGCCGTTCTTGCCCATCAGCAGGACGTCGGCGTGGATCTCCAGGGCCCGCTGGACGGCGGTGGTGTCGGTCGAGAAGTACGGCATGCCCATACCGGCGCCGAAGATCACCACACGGCCCTTCTCCAGGTGCCGGACGGCCCGCAGCGGCAGGTACGGCTCAGCGACCTGGCCCATGGTGATCGCGGTCTGGACCCGGGTCTCGATGCCTTCCTTGACCAGGAAGTCCTGCAGCGCCAGGCAGTTCATCACGGTGCCGAGCATGCCCATGTAGTCGGAGCGCGCCCGGTCCATGCCGCGGACCTGCAGCTCGGCGCCCCGGAAGAAGTTGCCGCCGCCGATGACCACCGCGACCTCGGTACCGGCACGGACGACGGTGGCGATCTCCCGGGCGATCGCGTGCACGACGTCCGGGTCGACGCCGAGTCCGCCACCACCGGCAAAGGCTTCACCGGACAGCTTGAGCAGCACCCGGCGGCGCGAGCCGGCCTTGGGGTCCTGCGCGGTCTCCTGCGTCTCCTGCATGGACTTCTCCTTTTTGCACCTACTGGCTCACAGGCGCGGGTGTGCGGATGCCCGGCCTGCGCGTACGCGAGAGGAGGCCACTGCCGCGGGAACCGGTTCGGTGTCCTGCACGGCAATGGCCTCCTCGTCGTTCATGGTGCCGACGCGGCCCGCCCGTGGACGGTTGGCACTGGGTGAGCCCGTTCGGCGTTCCGCCCGCCCCGGTCAACGGGCGGGGGCGGTTCCCAGCGTAAGGGCGCCGGGGACCAGGTGGAACGTGGCTCAGGCGCCGACGCGGAAGCGGGCGAAGCGCTTGAGGGCGACGCCGTTCTCCTCGAGGACCTTGGCGACGGTCTTCTTGTTGTCCTTCGCGAAGGCCTGCTCCAGGACGGAGTTCTCCTTGACGAAGCCGGTGACGCGACCCTCGACGATCTTCGGCAGGGCGGCCTCGGGCTTGCCCTCCTCGCGCGCGGTGGCCTCGGCGACGCGACGCTCGTTCTCGAGGTCCTCGGCCGGGATCTCCGCGCGGGACAGGAACTTCGGCGCGAACGCGGCGATGTGCTGCGCGACGTCCTTCGCGACCTCGGCGTTCTCCTTGTCCAGCTCGACCAGGACGCCGACGGCCGGCGGCAGGTCGGGGCTGGTCTTGTGCAGGTAGACCGCGACGAAGCCGTCACCGTCGAACTGGGCGAAGCGACGGAAGACGATCTTCTCGCCCAGGGTCGCGTTGGCCTCGTCGACGAACTGCTGGACGGTCTTGCCGGCCTCGATCTCGGACGCCAGGGCGGCGTCCAGGTCGGCCGGGGCGGTCTTGGCCACGTGAGCGGCGATCGCGTCGGCGACCTTGACGAAGTTGTCACCCTTGGCGACGAAGTCGGTCTCGCAGTTCAGCTCGACCAGAACGCCGGACTTCTTGTCCTCGGCGATCAGCGCGGCGACGGCGCCGTTGGAGGCGTCACGGCCCTCGCGCTTGGCAACGCCCTTCTGGCCCTTGATGCGCAGGAACTCGACGGCCTTCTCGACGTTGCCCTCGGCCTCGTCCAGGGCCTTCTTGCAGTCCATCATGCCGGCGCCGGTGAGCTCACGGAGCTTCTTGACGTCCGCGGCGGTGAAGTTCGCCATGGTGTGAATCTCTTCTCGCGTCTCGCGTGTCTGCGTGGGGAGACGCCGGGACCGATGGTTCGGTCCCGGCGCGGGAGAGAGGGGCACCTACCGGTGTCGTACCGGCGGGTGCCCCTCACCCTTGGTACGTCAGGCCTGCTCGGCCGGCGCCTCGGTGGCCGCAGCCTCGGTGGCCGCTGCCTCGGTGGCGGGGGCCTCGACGGCCGAAGCCTCGGCGGCGGGGGCCTCAGCGGCCGGAGCCTCGGCGGCGGCGGGGGCCTCCTCGGCCTTCTTCTCGCCCTCGATGAGGTCCTTCTCCCAGTCGGCCAGCGGCTGGTCGGCGCCCGGCTCGGCCTTGACGTCGCCCTTGGCGACACCGGCGCGGGCCTTCAGACCCTCGGCCACGGCGTCGGCGATCACGCGGGTCAGCAGGGTGACGGAGCGGATCGCGTCGTCGTTGCCCGGGATCTTGTAGTCGACCTCGTCGGGGTCACAGTTGGTGTCGAGGATGGCGACGACCGGGATGTTGAGCTTCCGGGCCTCGCCGACCGCGATGTGCTCCTTCTTGGTGTCCACGATCCACACGGCGCTGGGAACGCGCTGCATGTCACGGATACCGCCGAGGGTCTTCTCCAGCTTGTCGTGCTCGCGCTGGAGGACCAGGAGCTCCTTCTTGGTGAGGCCGGAACCGGCCACGTCCGAGAAGTCCAGCTCGCCGAGCTCCTTCAGGCGCTGCAGGCGCTTGTAGACGGTCGAGAAGTTGGTCAGCATGCCGCCGAGCCAGCGCTGGTTCACGTAGGGCATGCCCACGCGGGTGGCCTGCTCGGCGATGGCCTCCTGGGCCTGCTTCTTCGTGCCGACGAAGAGGACGCTGCCGCCGTGGGCAACGGTCTCCTTGATGAACTCGAAGGCGCGGTCGATGTAGTTCAGCGACTGCAGGAGGTCGATGATGTAGATGCCGTTGCGCTCCGTGATGATGAAGCGCTTCATCTTCGGGTTCCAACGGCGGGTCTGGTGACCGAAGTGGACGCCGCTCTCCAGCAGCTCCCGCATCGTGACGACGGCCATAGCCGTGCTCCTCAGGTGTTACGGCCCGGCGGTCGCGCAACGGACGGCGGGTTCGCGCGGTGGCGCTCCCCGCTCGCGCGGTGCGTCCGGCCGGGTCAGGCTCGGTTTGTCCGTGGCAGCCAGGTGACAGCCACGCCTGACGCCCCGAACGTGCCGAGCCGCTTGAACCCACACGGTCCGGGGACCAGGCGGGCTCGGCGGACCGAGCGGCACTCGCACCTGGCGGGGGCAGCGGCCGGGCCGCGTCCGTCCACCGGTGGCGGGGCGTGCGAAGTCGACCCGGCGGACCGGGTCGCGTGTGAAGTGTACGGGAAGCGCTGCGGGGCGGGCGACTCCGCGACCGGCGGGGGCCCTGGGCGGGCGGATCAGCGCTGGCGGGAGCTGGGCGGAGGCGGGCCGGAGACGGACCGGAGGCGGGCCGGCCGGGCCCTGGGAGCGCCGCTGCTGCGGTGCTTGTACACCGGATGGCGGCATCCGTACACCCGCTGGAGGGACGGGATCCGGCCACGAGGGCGGTTTGTCCACAGGAGTCCGGAAGTGGGTGGCACCGGGGCGGCGGCGCAGCAAGCCTCGGGGCATGACTGCTCGCGCTGGGTACCCGGTTCTGTCCGCCGTCGGTCCGGCCCGCTTGGGGCCGGACCGGTTGGGGCCGCGCTCGTTTGGTGTGCTGCGGGGGGTGGTCGCCGTGCTGGTGACACTGGTGCTGCTGGTCTCGGGCGGCGCGGCGCGGGGCGCCGCTCTCAGTGGGGGTGTCGGCTCAGGTCCGGGCGGGGGTGCCGGAGGTGCTGGCGGGGGCGGCGAGACCGGCCGGACCGGTTCGGGCGGTGCGCGGGCCTGGCCGGTGGGCGGGCCCGGCGGGGTGCTCGGGCGATTCGAACCACCGGCCGCGCCGTGGGCCGCCGGACACCGGGGAGTGGACCTCGCCGCCGCACCCGGGGCGGAGGTACGGGCGGCTGCCGCCGGGGTGGTCACCTTCTCCGGGCTGGTGGCGGGGCGCCCGGTGGTGACCGTCACCCACCCCGGCTCGGGGTCACCCCCCTTGCGGACCACCTACCTGCCCGTCGCCGGCACCGCCCCGGTCGGCACCGAGGTACCCGCCGGACAGGTGATCGGGCGGCTCGCCCCCGACGGGCGGCACTGCCCAGCGCGGCACTGCCTGCACTGGGGGCTGCTGCGCGGCGGACGCTACCTCGACCCGCTGGCCCTGTTCGGCGCGGGAGCGGCGCGGCTGCTGCCGCTGGGCGGCGCTGGGCGCACCTGATGAATCAGCTGAACCGGATGAACCAGACGAACCGGGCCGAATGGCGGTTCAGGCCCGGTCGAGGCCGTGCAGGGCCATGGCCACCGCGGCGTCCGCGATCAGCTCGGGGCGCTCGGCCGCACACCCGGCGCGGCCCCCCGCCGACACTTGCTCGGCCCGGCGCACGGCCGCCTCCACGACCCCTTGGAGCAGCGCCGCAGCGAGCCGGGGCTGCGCGTGACCGAGATCCTCCAGGGCCCGGACGACCAGGCCGACCAGCTTGCCGTGCGCCGCCCGGATGCGCTCGCGCGCGGCCTCGTCGAGTTCGAGCGCGGAGATCGCCACCACCGCCCGGTGGCGCGGGTCCGCGGCCAACGCCAGCTGGCCGCGGACATACGCCTCGATCCGGTCGGCCGCGCTGTCACAGCTCTCCATCCCGGCCTCGATCTCGGCCGCCCAGAGCGGGAAGTCCACCTCGCAGAGCGCCTCGACCACGGCGGCCCGGGAGCGGAAGTACTCGTAGACCGAGGAGCGCGCCAGGGAGGTGCGCGCAGCGAGCGCGGGGAAGGTCAGCGCCTCCATGCCGCCCTCCGTGAGCAGGGTGCGGGCAGCGTCAAGGAGGGCTGCGCGCTGCAGCTGGCGATGCTCGGCCACCGTGGCCGCTCGGATCTTCGGCACGCTCCCACTGTACGGAGCCCTACCTTCGGCCGGTACGGCGCCGCGCATCTGGCCGGGGAGCGAGGGCGCGCAGGCGCGCGGCGAGGCGTGCGAGTGGGCGCGCAACCCGGGGTCCGGCCCGGAGTAACGGCCCAGGGTTCCGGCCAGGCAGGTGCGGACCGGGCACGCGGCCGGGCGGGTGCGGACCGGCGGCGTGGTCGGGGTCGCGACCCGGAGGTCGGCCGGGCCGGGACGGGCCCCGGCCCTCGCTACCGGATGTCCGACAGCTTGGCGCGCAGTTGGAGGACGGACTTGGTGTGGATCTGGCTCACCCTGCTCTCCGTCACCCCCAGCACCTGGCCGATCTCGGCGAGGGTGAGGCCCTCGTAGTAGTAGAGCGTCACCACGGTCTTCTCCCGCTCGGGGAGGGTGTTGACCGCATGGGCCAGCAGCCTGCGCAGCTCGCGGTCCTCGGCCACCTCGACCGGGTTGTCGGCACCGTGGTCCACCAGGGTGTCCATCAGGCTCAGCCGGTCGCCGCCCTCCCCCACCGGGTGCAGCAGTTCGTCCAAGGCCACCACGTTGGCCAGGGACAGCTGGCTGAAGATCGCGTGCAGATCCTCGATCGCGATGCCCATCTCGGCCGCGACCTCGGGCTCGTGCGGCGTACGGCGCAGCCGGGCCTCCAGCGTCGCGTACGTCCGCTCGACGGCCTTCGCCTTCTGCCGCACCGAGCGCGGGATCCAGTCCAGGGCACGCAGTTCGTCGATGATCGCGCCGCGGATCCGGCTGATCGCGTAGGTCTCGAACTTGATCGCGCGGTCGACGTCGAACTTCTCGATCGCGTCGATCAGCCCGAAGACCCCCGAGGAGACGAAGTCGGCCTGCTCGACGTTGGAGGGCAGGCCGACCCCGACCCGCCCCGCCACGTACTTGACGAGCGGTGAGTAGTGCAGGATCAGCTGCTCGCGCAGCCGCTGGTCGCCGGTCTCCTTGTAGGAGCGCCAGAGCTCTTCGAGCGCGGTGCGCCCCTGGGCTCCGGGGCCCTGACCGCTCGGCCCCTGCTCCGGGCCTGGCGGGGGGGTGCCGTCCGGTGGCAGGGCACCGGCAGCGATCGGGCGGGCTGCGCCGTCGCCGGTGGCGGCGGCGGCGACCGCGTCGGCGGGCTGGCCCGGCACCGCCGTCGGCCGGCCGCCCTGGCGCGACAGGCCCCCCATCGTCCCCGTCGCCTTGGGCGGGAACTCAGTCACGGGGCGCCGCTCGGTCCGCGGCCCTCCCGAGGACCGGGCGCCACCGGTCACTCTGTGTCCGGGAATGTGTGTGGGCATGCGTTGGTCTGCGCCGTTCTGCCGAGTCATGTGCTGATAGGGAAGGCATGTGGAGCGTAGCGTGACCGACTCGCTGCAATGCGCTACCGCCACTCGGTCGTCCCCCGATCCGGTGGCGTTCGCGCCACCGGATCCGGGCACGCGAACGGACGAACCGGAGCAGCAGGTCAGCCAGGCGATTCCGACACTCCCTCTCCACGGCACGGATGTGCGCTTCGTTCCGACCGTCACCTCCTCCGCACCAGGCGCCAGTGCGCGCCGTGCCGCTCGACGTAACCGAGCGAGCCCAACTCGTAGAGCCGCTGCAGTACTTCGTCCGGAGGGAGTCCGGACTGTCGGGCCAACCGCTCGATCGGCGCGCCCTCCGCCGTCGCCGGGACGGCCTCCAGCACCTGGGCCACCGCCGGCTCCAGCAGATCCCTGGGCAGGACCGGGCCGCTGCGCTGCGGCGCCAGGTCGTCCCCGATCGCCCCGATCAGTTCGGCGATCTCGGCGGAGTCGGTGACCAGCGTGGCGCCGCCGCTGCGGATCAGGGCGTGCACCCCGGCCGAGAGTTCCGAGGTCACCGGGCCGGCGACGCCCATGGTGTGGCGGTTGAGGTCCCGCGCCCGTCTGGCCGTGCTCAGCGCGCCGCTGCGCATCGCCGCCTCGACCACCACCGTGCCCCGGGTGAGCGCCGCGATGACCCGGTTGCGGAGCACGAAGCGGAAGCGGTTCGGGTGCTCCCCGGGCGGGAGTTCGCTGACCAGCAGCCCCTGGGCGCCGATCCGCCGGATCAGTTCGGCGTTCCCCTTCGGGTAGGCCACGTCGACCCCGCAGGCGAGCACCGCGATGGTCATCCCGCCGACGGAGAGCGCCCCTCGGTGGGCGGCCGCGTCGATCCCGTAGGCGGCTCCGGACACCACGACCCAACCTCGCTCGGCCAGTTGGGCCGACAGTTCCCCAGCGACGTGGGCGCCGTAGGCCGTGCAGGCCCGGGAGCCGACCATCGCCACCGAGCGGAGCGCGAGTAGCCGCAGCGAACCCGTGCCGGTCGTCCAGAGCCCGATCGGGCGCCCGTCGCCCAGATCGTCCAGTTGGCTGGGCCATTCCGTGTCCCCCGGAATGATGAAGCGTCCACCGACGGCTCGTACCCGTTCCAGGTCCTCGGCCGGGTCCAGACCGGGGAGCCTCGCCTGGTAGCCGGCCAGCCGGGGGCCGTCCAGTCCGGGGTGCGCGGGCACCGTCCCGTCGCGGATCGCCCGGACGACGTCGGCTGCGGAGAGCTGACCGAGCCACCGGCCGACCACCGCGTCCCCGGGCTCGCTCAGCCGGCTGAGTACGGCGCGGGCGAGGCGCTCCGGTTCGGGACCGGACTCGGGCTCTGCCCGACCGGGAGGCTGAAGGTGCGTCATCATCGGGTTCATGCCTCACCGCCCTCGTTCGCCGGATGCTGGTCGCGTTTCCCGGACCGCTTGGCGGAGCCGGACCGGATGGATCGGCCAGGGGCATCGGGGCGGTCCGACGGACCAGGACTCTCCGGGCCAGGACTCTCCGGGCCAGGGCAGTCGGGACGATCGGGCTTCTCGAACCGGCCCGACCGGCTCTGCCCTTCGGGCGGCTCGTCGACCGGCCCGCTGCGCTGGGCCGGGATGCCACCGAGTCGGCCGTAGACCCGCTCGCCCAGCGGCAGCCCCTGCTCGACGCCGGTACGCAGGACCAGTGCGGTGCGGACGTCCCGCTGGTCCGGCCGATCGCGACCGGCGAGGTCGGCGACCGTCCAGGCGACCCGGAGCACCCGGTCCAGGCCGCGGGCGGTCAGCACCCCTCGCTCCAACTGGCGGGCGACATCGTTCAGTGCGCCGGGGGCGAGCTGCCAGCGGGTCCGCAGTTCGTGGCCCGGGACTTCCGCGTTGGTCCGCCACGGGGTGGCCGCCAGCCGGGCCGCCGCCCGTTCCCGCGCGGCCAGCACCCGGGCCGCGACGGTCTCGGTGTTCTCCGCCGTGGCGTCCCGTTCCATGAGTTCGATCCTCGTCACCGGGGCGACCTGGACCTGGAGGTCGACCCGGTCCAGCAGCGGCCCTGAGAGCCGCCCCTGGTAGCGGCTGACCATCGTAGGAGTGCACTCGCAGCCCTCACCCCGCCGTGAATGCCGACCGCACGGGCAGGGGTTGGCGGCCAGACAGAGGAGGAACCTGGCCGGGAGCCGGAGTGAGCCGGCCGAGCGGGCGATCACCACCTCGCCCGACTCCAGCGGCTGGCGCAGTGAGTCGAGCACCCGGACCGGAAACTCCGGCGCCTCGTCCAGGAACAGCACGCCCCGGTGGGCCAGCGAGACCGCCCCCGGTCTCGGCAGGCCGCTGCCGCCGCCGACGATCGCCGGCATCGTCGTGGAGTGGTGCGGGGCGCAGTACGGCGCCGTGTCGATGAGCGGGCGCCCTGCCGGGAGCAGCCCGGCCACCGAGTGCACGGCGGTGACCTCCAGAGCCTCCTTCTGGGTCAGTGGCGGGAGCAGCGAGGGCAGCCGCTCCGCCAGCATCGTCTTGCCCGCGCCCGGTGGGACTCAGTGAACGATATACGACTCTTGTGGTGCACATATAGAGGACAGCTCGAAGCCCCGCCCATGCGCCACGGGGAGACGCACGGTCGGGGCCGCTTCGGGTGTTACTTGCAGTCGGTGATCACGACGTGCACGCCGAGACCACGGCGCCAGACCTCAACCGTCCGCTGGGGGCTCACACGGACCCACCACAGACGGCCGGGCTTCCGGTCGTCCCGGTCCCAGTCGATCCCGCCAAGCCCCACCAGGGCCAGCACCGCGAGGAACATGACCTCGTGCATCACTCGCCGTCCCAGGGGCCGGGAACGACCGTCACAGCGTCCGTCACAGTCCGCAGAAACGCCGTGTGGCCCGACTCTGCCGTGTGCCCGCTCACAGCCTTCGCCAGTTCATCTATGTCGCTCGGGCTTCCGTCCGTACTCCACATGCACAGCCCCTCGCCGTCAGCGCACCGAGCGACCCCGACCGGGGCCGTTTCCGGGTTGTGCATGACCGTGTAAGTCCGGTAGCGGAAACGCTGCCTGACGGTCACTCCGCCACCTCCTCAACCGGCACGGCCGGAAGATCGTCAACGGACTGCTGAACGGGCACGGCAGGGGCTTCCGTTTCGGGCGGCCGAACGCACGACCGGTGCGCGGGCAGGTAGGCCGACCGGGGCGGATGGGCGGCGAAGTAACCGCACTGTGGGCCGTGCTCGCGGCGGGATTCGGTAGTCACAACTCACCACCGCCCCGGGGGACTTCGCACACGGGCGCATGCTGTTGCCGCAGGATCGCAACATCCGTCAGCGCCGACTCATCCCGGTACCAGCCACCCCTGGGAAGGCCGACACGCAGAGCAGCGCTCGCCATGGCGTCCAGCCGGATGCACTCGGCGCACTCCCGCTGCGCCGTTGGCTTGGTGGCCGTCTCATGCAGCATCGGTCAGCCCCTGGGAGACGGAACGGCCCAGAACCGGGCCCAGCGCGCTGCCCTCGGTCTTCCCCTTGTCCGGACAGGTCTCACTGCCGCACTCGCAGAATGGCCAACCGTTGGGCGTGCCACGGACGCCACCCCGCGACTTCTCGAAGAACAGCGGGTCGTACTCAGCCTGAATAGCCGCCATCTCCGCCGGACTGACTGTCCTCCGACGCCGGGTCGGGGTACCGGGTGGGGCTGCTGCGGGCATGATTGGCTCCCGTGGCTCACGGATATCTCTGGACGAGAGATCAACGTAAGACCTGCCGGGGCCGCTAGCCAGGATCTTTCCTGTTACCGAAAGAACTCGTCTCGGATGCCCTCAATCATGGCCCGCATCTCGTTCCCGTGGACAGCTACGGCGTCGAACTGAGCAAAGGTCGAGAGGTATACCTGAACGTCCCTCGGGTCACGCGTGGTGACCTCTGAGTGGAACGTCTCAACAATCACTAGCCGGTCGTCGTGGGCACTGAAACAGGTCATCGGGAAGTTGGGCATCTGTCGGTCGAGAGGTACAACTCCGATAGTGACATTGGGGAGCCTGGACAGAGATACAAGCCTATCCATCTGCGTGCCCATAATGGCCGGCGCTCCAATGCGCCAGCGCAGCACGTGTTCGCAGATCACGAAATGAAACGACCTACGCGCGTCATAGAGCGCTGTCTGCCGCTCAAGTCGTGCGGCAATAGATTTTACCTTGGCTTCGTCGGTCAGCTCGGGCTTCATCGCGAACAGCGCAGAGACGTATTCGGCGCTTTGGAGTAGGCCAGGGATCAACTGGCCCTGAAATAGCCTGAGAGTGCCCGTCTGGGCTTCTATGGCCCGGATGGCTTGCTGGTGCTTCCAATGGCCCATGCGGCGCAGCTCACGCCATGCCGTGGCCTCTGTGGCTGCCGACCTGGCTTGGGCCAGGAACTCCGCTTTGGCGGCCTCTGACACCCCGATTGCCGTCAGGATCAGCTCTACGTCCTGCACGGTGGGCAGAACTCGGCCATTCTCGATCTTCGACAGCTTGGCCGGAGACATGGAAGCCCTACGGGCAATGGCCTCTGCGGTCTTATCCGCAGCGATCCGAAGTGCCCGCAGGGCCGTCCCCAAGCTGTGCTGCTGCTCCTCGCTCAAGCGGCCACGTAATCCGCGAAGGGCACGGCATGAGCCAGGGCAATATCCCGATACCGGCGATACTCGTCCAGCCGGTCATCCGGCAGCAACTCGCCGCCAATAAACTGTCCGGCCTCGGTATAGTGCATTCGGTAGATCCGGGCGTCATCGAACAGCCAGAAGTCGTGATTTGGCAGCCCAGCGACAGCCTGTCGTGCCGTGTCGATGATTCCGATGGACTCCCCGGCCTTGATGTTGCCGGGATACGAAGCCATCTGATAGCGCAAGTAGTCGCTCAGCGGAGAGCTGAGGACGTGCACTCGGCCAACCTGCTTTCCGAGGTCAGTCATGGATCGCACCCATGGATTATCTGAGCGCTTCGCTGGCAGTCCTTTGCCTGCCAGGAAGTCGGAGAATTCCTGTCGCTCTGCGTCCACGTCATACTCGGCCAGCGTCTCCAATCGGAACGCCGTCCGATCGAATGTCTGAAACAGTCGGCCGAAGTCCTCACCCCTGAGCACGGAGGTGCGCCTCCAGTCGCGTGCGGAAGTAGTTATCCAGCACCGCTTCGGGGACCTCGACCGCCGACTCACCTGCGGGCAAGTTCAGCTCCGCCAGTCGCGCCGGGTCAGTGATCACGTAACCCTGAACCACGTACTTCCCCTCCTCGGTGCCCCACAGCGTTGGGCACGTCCCATCGTTGCAGGACCCTTCCCCGGACAGCCAGCGCAGCATCATGTGCCCCCTTGCGTCGTAAGTGGTTCCTGTCTCGTTCGATGCTCCCGAGACGCCGGGACCATCGTCAAGGACCAGGGCTTTCCAAGACAGGAAAGGTCAGCCGGACCGCCGATACCCCCCGGTCATAAATTCGCGGCGGCGTGCGCGGGCATGGGGGCCGGGTCCCCAAGGCTCATGCGCCCAGAGATTGACCCACCCCCCGGTACCCCACTGACCAGCAAAAAAACGGCACCACACCTAGCGTGCGTGCGGCGAGCTGGGGCCGGGATCGCCGAGCAGCACGGCGCCGAACTTCCGCAGCGCCTACGCCCCGCCAAGCTCCCGCGCAAACGCTCTGATCAGCCATGCGAGAGTTTTCTCTCCCTGCCGCTCAGAAGCGGAGGAGGAGGGGAGTCACCCCCCTGGGATGGCACCAACAGTCAGTGCCGGCTGCCATCATCAGCGGCATGAACGCACCTACCTGGTACCACGATGGTCAGCTCTCCCTGGCTCGGCGGCGCATGGCTCAGGCGCACGCCATCCTGACGCGAGTCGAGGACGAAATCCCGATCGGCGCACCGGCCACTGACCGACTCCAGCGAGCCCGCGCAGAGGCATGGGCAGCAGAGCGGGTGTTCGCCGAACGGTTCATGGAGCTGGACCGCACGGACGGCCGGGCGTAGCTGAGCGTCACGGTCGCCGAGCGTTCCACAAACGATGGTTAGTGGAACGGTCACGCCGAACCCCTGATCGGGGCTCAGATCTGTTCCAAAAGTCGTCCCAGAACATGCCCGAAACCCCTTGAGTTTCGGAACGAGTTTTGGAACGATCGGGGCATGACGACGAACAAGACCACCGGCCACCTGATCGGCTACGCCCGAGTCTCCACCGACGACCAGGACGCGCAGCTCCAGCACGACGCGCTGACCGAAGCCGGCTGCACCCGGATCTTCACCGACAAAGCCAGCGGCAAGAACACCGACCGGCCCGAGCTTGCCGCCACTCTGGACTACCTCCGCCCCGGTGACACCCTGGTCGTCTGGAAGCTCGACCGATTCGCCCGCTCGCTCATCGACCTTGTGACCACCGTGGACGCCCTCACGGCGCGCGGGATCGGCTTCAAGGTCCTGACCGGCGCACTGGCCAGCATCGACCCGAACACGCCGGACGGACGGCTCATGCTCCAGGTGGTCGGCGCTATGGCCGAGTTTGAGCGCAGCCTGATTCAGGACCGCACTCGCGCCGGTCTCGAAGCCGCCAAGGCGCAGGGGCGAACCGGCGGACGACCCAAGGCCATGACCCCGGACATGCTCGCCGCTGCACAGCGCCGCAAGGCCGCCGGAGAGTCCTACGGAGAGATTGCCAAGGCCCTCGGGGTCGGCAAGGGCACCGTGCACCGGGCGCTAACCGCCGAGTAGACCGCAGCAGGCAGAACACAGGGGCCACCGACTCTCAATGAGGATCGGTGGCCCTTCCGGCTTCAAAGGGGCCGCTGAGCGACTTTCAAGGGTGCCATGGGCAAACGGAGGGCCGGCCAGTCACGCGGCAGGCACCTGGCCCGGTCGCTGCCTTGCCAGTGGGGCACGCGATGCCTCCTCTCAGAACCCATGCGTGGGCCCCCTGGCATAGCGGGGGCTTACCCCGAACGGGCGTTATTGGCCGGTTCCGAATGCAGGGGCGCGCTCGGCCATGCCACGGTGGCCGGGGGATCGACCCCCTCTGACTGAATGGAGTAACCCGATGGGCATCAAGGACGAGAAGCAGGCCGACAAGGGTGCAACAGCTGAGGGCAGCCTGCCCAAGGAGCAGCAGGAGCGTCTCAAGCAGCACGCCGAGGAGGCCAGGCAGCGGAGCCAGCAGCAGTTCGACGACATCCAGGACGACCTGGACGACCGGGAGTAGTCGCAGCTCGCCTTGATTGGCATCACACCCCGGCACGGACTTCCTGAGCCTGCGCCGGGGTGTCGCGCTGTCCAACCCCTGAACGCCCGTGCGCGGGAAGGAGAAAGCCCCGGCAGGCTCAGAGCCGTACCGGGGCGTCTCAGGGGCTACAAGGGGGCGCCCAAGGAAGCGGGCGGGGGCTACGAGTTGGTACCGGCGCCACCTATGGCGCAGCGATCAACAAGCGAGGGAGGGGAGTCCACCCCCAGGGGGAAGGGTGGCGGTCACCGTCAGATGCGGCGGCGACCACTCGTCCAACAGCTGATCCTTCTTCGACGCGTTGCAGAGCACACAGACCACGCGCATGTTCGCCACGGTCGAGAGACCACCCCGCGATATGGGCTCCAGGTGATCAATCACGCCCCCTTCGGGCAGCGGGGCGGAGCAGTGGAAGCACCCGGCATCCCCATGCGCGGCACGCACCTTCCGTTGCAGCGTGACCCGGCGGGCTACCGTGCGCTGCACCGTCTGACATGAACTGCAAACCCCATCACGGAACTTGAGAACCACTGGCTTCCCGCAGCGACGGCACGGCACCGGCTCACGCTTGGTCCGGGCACGCTTGCGCACATGCTCAGCGGCACGGCGGCACTGCTCCGAGCAGTAGGACCGGTCATTGTTCGCCGACAGCCCCACCGGATTCGAGCACTTCGGCCCCTGACAGGGCTTCTCGGCAGCCTTCTCGCGCCTGTTCTCCGCCAGCTTCCGGCGGTCGGCCCGACGTGACTCGTCCACCTCCCTGGCGCACGGCACGCAGTACTGCGCCCACGCCTCCCGACCGTGCGGTTGGTCGCAGCGGTAGCAACGGGGAGCACCGACGGCAGCACGCACCGCCTCACGCGCACGACGGGCAGCAACCTGCAACCGGGCCGACTCGCCACACAGCGCCGCACCGCACGTCGCACGGTCAGTGCGGGGGCGTGGAGCGCCACACTCTGAGCATGTCGCGCGTGTCTCTTCAAGGGCCGACAAGCGAACCCGCCTTTCCATTTTTGTTGATCATGAAGCGTCTCGGCGAGGGCGCCACAGGCCAGCAACCGCAAGGGCCAGGGCCGCACAGCCAACCGGGGGCAAAGAAGCAAAGCAGCGCATAGCAGACCCCACCCCCCAAACGACAGTTCGTCATACCCCCGACGAAACCGTGACCGAAGTGCGGGTGTCACACGTGACCCTAACCGGCGCCCCCGACAGCAATCCCGCAGGTCACACACGCTGCCAGGAACGCTGAACAACCCACCACCGGATTTCCCGGGGCAGGCCGGCGAGCAGCACAGCCAGGCTGGTGCGAGCCGAACGGCTGCACGGCCGTCTGCGGGCGCGAAGAAGCCCCGCCGGACCCACGGGGAGCCTGACGGGGCTAGGGAGGCCGCTACGGGGCGGCCAGGGGGCTACATGAGTTCTTCGCGGGCTATGGCTTCCAGAATCTCAGCCTCGGGGTCTTCGACGTACCGGCCCACCTGCACGCGCTCAGGGTTCCAGGCCCTACGTCCGTATGCCGGGGCTATCGCTGCCCTGATCTTGAACTCCAACAGCATCAAACGCCGCTCCGCTACGTCGCGCGCTTCCCACTCCTGAGCCACCGTTCGGCCGGTAGAAACCCACTCCCAGCGCTCCGGGACCTCCGGCTCAGCCTCAATCTCTTCTAGGGCTTCCTGCCGGGCTTCAAGCTGTCGAAGGACGGCAGCCCTCGATGCGCCCCTGAGCCCTGCCAGGTCAGCGGCCAGCGCGTCAATGTCAGCCCTGAGCTGGTCGAGCTTGACCCTGCGGTCGTTGCCCCCGCCGACCCGGCGCTGAACCCTCATGTCCATGCGTCCGAAGCGAGTCAGGAGCCATTCCTCAACCTGCTTCTCAAGGCGGGCAGCGTTGACGGAGATGCCGGAGCAGCGCCCCTGATCCCGCACTCGCTTGTTGCGGGCTGCCTCGCAGGTGTAGAGGTCAAGCGTCTTCCCCTTGTACACGCGGGAGTTGTAATACAGCGTGTCATCGCAGTCGGCGCACCACGCGACGTGGAGCAGGAGGGTCGCCTTACGCCGGGGACGCCTGTTGGTCTGCCCTGCCCGGTCCAGTGCGTCTTGTAGTGCGTACCACGTCTCATCGTCCACCAGCGCAGGGCCGACCCTGACGGGTGCGCCGAACTCATCACGGACCGCGCGACGCTCCGAGCGCTTCCCGACCACCCGGTACCCGCGCAGAACCTCAGATCGGAGGAGCTGATACAGAGCGGAGTACGTCCACGCTTCCCAGACCATCGGCGGGTGCCACTCACCCCGCGTGATCTTTCGATACGTGCCCGGGGAAGCCTCGCTGCTGCTGGTCAGCCGGTCGATCTCCTGAGAGAGGGTCACACCCTTGGTGATGCGGGCGACCACATTGCCAAGGACTCCAGCGGCGTAGTCGTCCCGGTCGAGAACCTTTCCGCCGTCCTTCTCGACCAACCGGAAGCCATACGGCGCGGCACCACCGAGCCAACGTCCCTGACGCCTCAGCTCGCCGCGCGACCGCAGGATTCGGGCCTTGATCGTCTCCCGTTCCATCTCAGCGAAGGCAACCATGATGGTGGTGACGAACTTGCCGTAGGGGCTGGTCAGGTCAACCTGCCCATGAACGTCCGCAAGCGTTGCGCCTTCGCTGGTCAGTGTCTCGACCAGTCCAGCGAAGTGGGCCGTGACCCGCGAGAACCTGTCAACGGACCGGGCGACCACCACATCAACGCCGGACAGGTTGTCTAGGATTTCACCAAAACCAGTACGGTCCTCCGGCCGGATGGACCCAGACACGTCAACGTCACTCGCAACCTGCACGACTTCCCAGCCTCGAAGCCGGCAGAAGTCTCGGCAGTCCTGCTCCTGCGATGCGATGGACGTGCTGTCCTCTGCGTCACGGGAAAGCCGCAGGTAGATGGCCGCACGTATGGGGTTGGGCACTTGTCCTCCTGTATCTCGGACAGTATGTCCCACCACCCGGTGGGCCCTTGAGGTACAGGTGGTGACCTCCGGCGGCGGCGATCTCCAGGGCGCGCCGGGCCTCGTACTGTCCGGCCACGTCGGCCAGGTCGAGGCGCGCCGACTTGTCGTCGGACAGTCCCCGGACGCCGGCGCTGGGCAGCATCAGGCCGGCCATCAGCGGATCCGGCCGGCCGCCGATCGGGTCGGGCGGCTCCTCCGGCGCGGGCGCGCCGGTCAGGACGGCGATCAGCTGCCGCAGGCTGCGGACGCCGATCACGGTCACGCCCGGGACAAGCGAGGCCTCGGGCGCGGTCTGCTCCGCGACCACGACCCGCTGGTATCCCGCGTCGGCTGCGGCCAGCACAGACGGCAGCACCCCGCGGACCGGCCGCACCCGGCCGTCCAGCCCCAGTTCGCCGATGATCAGCAGCTCGGCGATGGAGGAAGGGTCGAGCCGCTCGGCCGCGGCCAGGACGGCACAGGCCACCGCGAGGTCGAAGCCACTGCCGCTCTTGGGCACCGAGGCCGGACTGAGCCCGACGGTCAGTTTGCGCTGCGGCCAGGCCTCACCGCTGTTGACCACGGCCGCGCGCACCCGGTCGCGGGCCTCGGACAGCGCCTTGTCGGGCAGGCCGACCAGGGTGAACGCGGCCACCCCGGGCTCCAGGTCGGCCTGGACCTCGACGATCACTCCGTCGACGCCGACCAGCGCGACGGAACAGGTACGGGCGAAGGCCATCTCAGACCACCCCCCGCAGGTGGTCGACCAGGGCCGCACCCCGGGCCCGGTTGACCACGGCCACCAGGTCGATCCGCACGCCCCCGGGCGGAGCGGGCGGCCAGTGCGGGTCCGTGGGCCCGGGGTCGTACCCGGGACCGGCCAGCCGCGCGAAGTGGCCCGGCCAGCGTTCGGCCATCCAGCGCTCCGCCAGGCGTTGCAACCGGGCGGCCTTGGCCTGGCCGATGGCCTCGCTGGGTTGTTGGAAGCCCCGCTCGGAGCGGGTCTTCACCTCGCAGACCGCCACGGTGTCGCCGTCGAGGGCGACGATGTCCAACTCACCCTCGACACAGCGCCAGTTGCGGTCCAGGATGCGGAGCCCGGCCTCCGTGAGACGGCGGGCGGCGACCCGCTCGCCGTAGCGGCCGAGCCCGTTGTTGGTACTGCGGCCGCCGGCACTGCGGCCCGGGCCCGGTCCGGTTCCGTCCCTCGTGTCGTCTTTCGTGCCGTCCCGCACGGCTGCGGCCGCTGCGGCCTGGTCCAGTACGGCCGCACCCGGTACGGCCTGGTCCTGCGTGATCGTGTTCTGCACGGTGACCACCTCCGCCGTGGAGGTTGCACCGTCGCGCACGGCGGGGCCGGGGATTTCCGGTTCCCTGTGGATAACTCGAGCCTGTGGATAACTTTTGTCACCCGCAGGAGTGAGACGCCCCGATCGCGCGAAATTCCGCTGGACAACGCCGGTCCGAGCAGTCCAACGTCAGTTCCCGAAGCCGGACTCGTCCGAGGGCAGCTCCAGATCGCTCTTCGCGAGTTCCTCGATGTTCACGTCCTTGAAGGTCAGCACCCGGACCTTACGGACGAACCGGGCCGGCCGGTACATGTCCCAGACCCACGCATCCGCCATCGACACCTCGAAGAAGACCTCGCCCTGCACCGAGTGCACCTGCAGCTCGTAGTCATTGGTGAGGTAGAACCGTCGCTCGGTCTCGATCACGTACTTGAACAGGCCGACGACGTCCCGGTACTCCCGGTAGAGCTTGAGCTCCATCTCGGTCTCGTACTTCTCGAGATCTTCGGCACTCATCCAGGCGTCCCCTCAACTTGTCACGTCCACCCATTGTGGACCACCGCACCCACGCTCAGAGCCGTACCGGGGCGACCGGCGGGCCCTCGGCCAGCAGTCGCTCCAGGAAGTCCGCCAATCCGGCCGGGTAGACCGTCTCGGCGGTCCCCCTCAGCTCCTCGACCGTCCACCAGCGCGCCGCGAGCAGCTGGGCGTGTTCCTCCTCGCCCATCCCCGAGTGGTCGAGCCCCGTCTCCGTGGTCCGGGCCAGATGGAACCACTGATCCTGCTCGTAACGCCGTCCCTGAAAGGAGAACGACACCGTGCCGTACGCCACCAAGGGCCCCAGGTCCACACCCCGCAGGCCGGTCTCCTCCGCGAGTTCCCGCGCGGCGGCCTCCCGCACGTCCTCCCCGGGCTCCAAGCCGCCGCCGGGCGTGAACCACCACGCCTCCCCCGGCGTCGCCGGGTCGGAGCCCAGGAAGAGAAGGATGCGGTCCTGCCCGTCCAGCAGCAGGATCCGCGCCGCCCTGCGCCGTTGTGCCGTCATGGCAGCGCTCCACGCTCCTTCCGTTCGCATCGGTGGCGCTACCGATCCTGCCACCCGGCGCCGCCGTCCGGGGCGATGTTCGGCAGAGCGGCCCGGGCCGCGACGACCGCGATCAGGAGCTGCGCCCCCGGCTGAGCCGGCGGGCCAGGCCCGCCACCCCGCCCACCGCCGAAGTCACGAGGATCAGCGCCGCGCCCGCAACGGTCGCGAAGGCGGCCGGTTGCAGCGGCCCGGGCGCACCGGCCTTCGGTCCGGGAAGCCCGTCGAAGGCCGCGGTCCGGCCGAGGTCGCCCACCCGGCCGAACGGCATCATGGTGGCCTCGACCCTGGCCTCCACCGCGCCGGCCGGGACGGTCCCGCCGTCGACCTCCAGGTGGGTGCGGGAGTCGAGCGAGCCCAACCGGTTGTCGCCGAGCAGGAACAGCCGCCCCGGCGGCACCGTGACGCTGAACGAGGAGCCCTGCGGACCCTGCGCCGCGAAGTACGGCTCCTCCACCGTCTGTCCGTCGACCGTCAGCCGGTGGTCGTTGCCGGTGGCCGCGACGGTGTCCCCGCCGACCGCGACCACGCGCTTGACCATGAGCTCGCCACCCCAGTCCTGGTCCCGGAAGACCACGACGTCCCCCCGGCCGACGGCCCCGCCGTCGATCTTCCGGGCGAGCACGGTGTCCCCGATCCGAAGCGTGGGGGACATCGAGGCGGTCGGGATGCTGTACGGCCGGTAGTCGATCGCGATCAAGGCGAAGCCGCCGATCATCAGCACCAGCCCGAGCGCGATCGCGACGCCCTGCAGCACCGCCGCGGGCCGGCGGCCCGGACGGGCGAGCGAAGCCGGGTGGTCGGCCGTCTGATCAACGACACCGCTCATCGAATCCGTCCACCTCTGGCCGACCGGAGAACACCACTGGCACGCCGGGGGCACCGGCGGAAAAGCCGACGGGCCGTGGCACGTCCGAGCAGATTACTCGTCGGTACCACGGCCCGCGCAAGGGCTGGGGAGAACCCGGTGGAGCTCAGGAGTCCTTCCGGCCGTCCCTCCGCTCCCGCACCCGACGCACCAGCGGAAGCAGCGCGACCGCGCCCACCGCGCCGGCCACGGGAGGCGCCAGAGGCGCGGCCGCCGCCAGACCCTTCTGGTCAAAGGTGTTCGGCACCGAGAGCGTCGACCAGTGGCCGACCGGCCAGGCCACGACGAAGGCCCGCCCGATCACGTTGCCCACCGGAACGGTGCCGCCACCCGGCTGGTCCATGTGGAAGCGGGAGTCCAGCGAGTCGGCGCGGTGGTCGCCCATCACCCAGATCCGGCCGTTGGGCACCTTCACCGGGTCGAACGGGTGGTCACCGCAGGGGGTGTTGCCCTGGTAGACGTACGGCTCGTTGAGCGCGACACCGTTGACCTTCACCGGCCCGGTGCCCTGGCACTCGACGGTGTCCCCGCCGACCGCGATGACCCGCTTGATCAGGTCCTTCTCGTTGGCCGACGGCATCAGACCGACGAAGCTGAGCACGTCCTGGACGCCCCGGACGAAGGAGTTGCTGCTCTGCGGGGTCGGCTCGTCGTTCAGCCAGCCGCCCGGGTCGTGGAACACCACGACCTCACCGCGCTCGGGCTCCGCTCCGAACCAGGGGGTCAGCTTGTCCACCAGGACACGGTCACCGACCTGCAACGTGTTCTGCATCGACTCCGACGGAATGGAGAAGGCCTGGACGAAGAAGGTCTTGATCACCAGCGCCAGGACCAGCGCGATGCCGACCAGGATCGGCAGTTCCTTCCAGAAGGAACGCTGCTTGCGCTGCTTGCCGGGGGCCTGCGACTCCGACTGGTCCGCCGACTCGACGTCGGGCCGGTGGGACTCCGAAGAGCCCCCGGTGGGGCCCTCCGTCCCGTCGCCATGCTCGTCGGCGGTCTGGGCCGCCGCGTCCTCGACCGAGGCCGAGGACGCACCGGACTCGGCGGACCGGGCCGCTCGACCGCCAGAGCCCTCGGGCTCGCCGGCACCTGAGCGGGCGCCGATCACCACATCCCCCACAACGTCTCCTCCCTGCTGTGCGGACGCCCGCGCGCCCGCGCTCACAGTGCCGCACAGCGGGCACCACGCTCACCACGACCATGGACGCTTCGGGACTGCCCATCGCGGGCTCCCCTGACACCAGCACAGCCTCGACGCACGACCGGGACCTCCCGGCCGCACCTGCACTTCTCTATCACTCCAAGGCATCCGGCTCGCGGTCCCACGCGCGCGGCCCGGCCGCGAGACGCCCGGCCCGGCTCACTCGGGCGGCCGCCCTGGCCGGCGAACGACGGCCGGAAGGATGCCCAACACACCCATAACGAGCGGAGGTTCCATCGGAACCGGCCCAACGCCCACGGATTCCGGCGCAGTTCCGCGCGCCTGCGGAACCCGGGCCAACGAGGAGAGTGAACTCGGCACGCCAAGTTGATGGAGGCGGTCCAGCGGCCAGGCGTTCATGAAGGCCCGGCCGACCACACCGCTCAGCGGGATGGTCCCCTGCCCCGGGTTCCCCATGTGGAAGCGGGAGTCGGCGGACACGTCCCGGTGGTCGCCCATGACCCAGAGCCGGCCCTGCGGCACCCGCACCTTGAAGGGCTGCCGGGACGGCGGGTTGGCGGGCGCGAGGTACGGCTCGTCCACCGGCGTGCCGTTGACGCTCAACCGGCCCTGCGTATCGCAGCACTCCACGGTGTCCCCGCCGACGCCGATGACCCGTTTGATCAAGTCCTGCTCGCTGTCCGACGGCAGCAGCCCGACGTAGGTGAGGACCTGCTTGGCCGCCCCCAGCACCGGACCGTCGCCGGACGGTTTGTGGTCGCCCTCCAACCAACCGCCCGGATCCTTGAACACCACCACGTCGCCGCGCTGCGGCTCGCTGCCGAACCAGGGGGTCAGCTTGTCCACCAGCACCCGGTCCCCGACCTGGATGGTCTGCTCCATCGAGCCGGAGGGAATCACGAACACCTGGAGCAGGAAGGTCTTCATCACCAGCGCGACCAGCAACGCCACCACGATGATCAGCGGGAACTCCCTCAGCAGCGACCGCTTGCGCCGCCGGGCCGCGCGTCGGGCGCTGCGGCGGCGATCGGCCCGGCCCCGGACCGGCAGCACCACGGCTGGGCCCGCACCCCCGGGGGAGGCGTCTCCTGGTCCGGCACCGTCAGATCCGCCACTCGCGGGATCGGCCTCCACACGCCCGGCATCCACACGTCTGGCCTTCACACGTCCGGCCTCCGCAGGTCCGGCACCTGCGGATCCGGCGCCGACCGGTCCGCCGGCGCCCGGCTCCGGAGCCGGGCGGTCCGCCACCCGGCCCCTGCCCCTGCTACCTCTGCTCCCCATGACCGCCCGTCCCCGCAGTCGCGGCGAAGGCTGCGGGCCGGTCCAGGCCGGTCAAGCGCGAGAACGGGTAGACCACCCAGTCCGCCCGGCCGATCACCCTGCTCTCGGGCACGAAGCCGCCGCCGGGCTCGCCGAGGTGGTCGCGGGAGTCACGGGAGGCGCTGCGGTGGTCCCCCATCACCCAGAGCTTGCCGGTCGGCACCACCACGTCGAAGGCCACGCTCGACGGCTGGTCCCCCGGGGCCAGGTAGGAGGACTCGTCGATCGGCACCCCGTTGACGGTGATCGGCCCGCCCGGGCCGGTGCTGGTCACCCGGTCCCCGCCGACGCCGATCACCCGTTTGACGTAGACCGTGTTCCCGGCCGGGGCCAGCCCGAGGTCCCGGCCGAGCGAGCTGAGCCCGTCCCAGAAGCCGGTCGGCCCGCCCGACCCCGGCAGGAAGGAGCCCGTCCCGTCGAAGACCACGACGTCGCCCCGCTGGGGGTGGCCGCCGAAGGCATAAGCGAGCTGGTTCGCGATCAACCGGTCGCCCGGTCGCAGGGTCTCCTCCATCGAACCGGACGGCACCGAGAACGGGCGCGCGACGAAGGCGTTCACCAGCAGCAGGGCCAGCAGGCAGATCCCCACGAGCAGCAACAGGTCCCGCGAGCGCGAGTGGCCCGGATCCTCATCCCCCGGCGCGCGCTCACCTTCCGGCACGCCCCCACCTTCCGGTGCACGCTCGCCCTCCGGCGCGTTCTCACCCTCTGGTGCGTCCTCGTCCTCGGAAGCGGCCTCGCCCTCCGGCGCACCCCCGGCGTCCGCCCGCGGGTCCCCACCGGGGCCGGATCCCTCCCCACCGGGCCCCGGGACGGCCCCCGAAACGACCGCGGACCGCGACAGCGAGTCCGCACCGGTGGGTACGGGACTGCCGTCGCGGTCCGCGGGTGGTTCGTGCGTGCTCATCGGGGGCTGAGCTTACCGTGCGGCGGCCCGGCCCCTCAGAGCGATCCGATCCCCCGGCGAGGCCGGGGGACGGTGGATCAGCGGTCGCGCTTCTCCTTGATCTTCGCGGCCTTGCCGCGGAGGTCACGCAGGTAGTACAGCTTGGCGCGGCGAACCGCACCGCGGGTCACGACCTCGATCTTCTCGACGACCGGGGTGTGCACCGGGAAGGTGCGCTCCACGCCGACGTTGAAGCTGACCTTGCGAACGGTGAAGGTCTCACCGACGCCGGCGCCGTGGCGGCGGATGACGACGCCCTGGAAGACCTGGACGCGGGAGCGGTTGCCCTCGATGACCCGGACGTGGACCTTCAGGGTGTCACCGGCGCGGAAGGCCGGAATGTCGCTACGCAGCGAGGCCGCGTCGACAGCAGCGAGCTTGTTGCTCATGTTGCTCTCCATCGCAGGCGCCACGGGCCGCCCACGGAAGTTCGTCACAATGGGGTTTGCTGCGGGCCGCATCGGCTGACGACGATCCCCCCGTGGCGAGGGCGCCGGTCCACGTGGCCCCTACGAAGGGGGCCCAGCAACAGACAGCAGCGGCCTATTCTTCCACACCGACGGCCACGGACCGAAATCGGCCGAGCTCCTCGTCCCAGGCCAGGCCGAGGATGCTGAGCGCCTCCCGGTCCTTCTTGTCGAAGGCTCCGTAGCGCCAGCGCTCGACCAGGTCGGTGCGGTTCGCCAGGGTCCGGGCGAAGGCCTGTTCCCGCCGCCAGCGGGCGATCCGGCCGTGGTTTCCGCTGAGCAGCACGTCCGGCACGGTCCGGCCGCGCCATTCGGCGGGCTTGGTGTAGACCGGGCCCTCCAGCAGGTCGGCCATCGCACCGGGCGCGAAGGAGTCGTCCCGGTGGGACTCGGCGTTGCCGAGCACCCCGGGCAGCAGCCGGGCGATCGCCTCGACCATCACCAGCACGGCGACCTCGCCGCCGGCCAGCACGTAGTCGCCGATCGAGGCCTCGACCACCGGCATCCGGGTGGCCGCCTCCTCGATGACCCGCCGGTCGATGCCCTCGTACCGGGCGGGGGTGAACGCCAGCCACGGGCGGCTCGCCAGTTCCTGGGCGAGTTCCTGCGTGAACGGCCGCCCGCTGGGGGTGGGCACGACGAGCGTCGGCAGCTGACCCTCGGGCCCGCCGGCGACCACCGCGTCCAGCGCCTCGCCCCACGGCTCGGGCTTCATCACCATGCCGGGGCCGCCGCCGTACGGGCTGTCGTCCACGGTCCGGTGCACGTCGTGGGTCCACTCGCGCAGGTCGTGGACGTGCACGTCCAGCTGGCCGCGGGAGCGGGCCTTGCCGACCAGCGAGATGTTCAGCGGTTCCAGGTACTCGGGGAAGATCGAGACGACGTCGATCCGCATCCCGTCCTGGACCTGCGCGACGCCCTCCTCCACCGTCACTCCGACCCCTCCGCGCCCTTGGCGCCCTTGGCGCCGGCCGCACCCTCGGCGCCCTCGACACCCTCAGCATCCTCGGCGTCTTCGCCCTCGGCGGAGGCACCACGGGCGACCTCGGCCTGCTCGGGTTCGATCAGGCCGACCGGCGGGGTGATCACGGCACGCTGGTTCTCCAGGTCGATGGTCGGCACGATCTGGCGGACGAAGGGCACCAGCACCTCCGTCCCGTCGGCCTTCTCCACCGTGAGCAGGTCCTGGTACGGCAGGTGGACGACCTCGGTCAGCTCGCCGACGAGGGTGCCGTCGAGCAGCACCACGTCCAGGCCGATCAGCTGGTGGTCGTAGTACTCCTCCGGGTCCTCGGGGCTCTCCTCCGGGTCGACCTCGGAGATGAGCAGCGTGCCCCGCAGCGCCTCCGCCGCGTTGCGGTCCTTGACGCCGGCGAAGCGCAGCAGCAGCCGGCCGCTGTGCACCTTGCCGGACTCGATGGTCAGCGGGCCCACCGACGCGGGGTCGGTGAACAGGACGGCACCGGGGCCGAGCCGGAGCTCCGGCTCGTCGGTACGGACCTCGACGCTGACGTCCCCCCTGATGCCGTGGGCGCGGCCGATCTTGCCGACGACGAGCTGCACGGTGATCGTTCTCCTGGAGTTCCTGAAGCGGGACGGAATGCGGGAAGCGCGAGAAACGCGAAAGGCCGACCGGGACGACATGCGTCCCGGCCGGCCTCACAAGCCCTGACGGCTGAACGAGCAGCTGCGTCAGCGAATGTTGTCCACGTCGACCAGGTCGACCCGGACGTTGCGACCGCCGAGGGCGCCGACCACGGTGCGCAGTGCGCGCGCCGTGCGGCCACCCCGGCCGATCACCTTGCCGAGGTCATCGGGGTGCACTCGCACCTCGATGGTGTTGCCCCGACGCAGGTTGCGCGAGCGCACCTGCACCTCGTCGGGGTGCTCGACGATGCCCTTCACCAAGTGGTCGAGGGCGTCCTCGATCACGCTCAGGCCTCGGCGGCGGCGTCGGCCTCAGCCTCGACCTTGTCCGACTTCTTGGCCTTCGGGGTGATGGCAACACCGGTGGTGGCGTCCTCGAAGCCGGCGACGGCCTTCGCGAACAGGTGCGAGAAGTCCTCGACCTTGGGCTCGGCGACCAGCAGCGGCGCCGGGGCCGGGAGGCCCTTGAACTTCTGCCAGTCGCCGGTCAGCTTGAGGATGGCGAGCACCGGCTCGGTCGGCTGGGCGCCGACGGACAGCCAGTACTGGGCCCGGTCGGTGTCGACCTCGATCTTCGAGGGGTTGTAGGTCGGCTGGTAGATGCCGATCTCCTCGATCGCGCGGCCGTCACGCTTGGTGCGCGAGTCGGCGACGACGATGCGGTAGTGCGGGGAGCGAATCTTGCCGAGACGCTTGAGCTTGATCTTGACTGCCACGGGAGTGGATTCTCCTGGTGTTGACGTGGGTGAGCGGCCGCGCCGTCGCGTGGGGTTGCGCCGTGGGCCGTTCAAGGGACACGCCAGCCGTAGGAGAGAGGGGTCCTGCTCGGCTGCCGAGTACTCAGCTGTCCATTCTGCCATACCGGCGCGAACCGCCTTCGCTCGGCCATCCGCAGGAGGCATCCCGGCTGCATCCCAGCCGTACCCCGGCCGCGCACCCAGCCGTGCCCCAGCGGCGCGCCCGGCCGTCCGCGGGCCGCGCACGACCCTCCGGAGGCCGCCCCCCGACCGCCTCCGCAGGCCCGTCCACAAGGCGCGACCGGGAGCCCTCGCTCCCGGTCCGCCCACGAACTCACCGATGTACCGCTCGCTCCGGCCGGATCCGCTGCCCGCACAGCCGTCCGCCGGCCTTCCCCGTCTTCTGGTGTTCCGGTCTAACGATCTCCCGGTCCGGTGGACCGATCGGTCACGAGATCTTGAACGGCTGCTGGCACGCGCCGCAGACGATGGACGCCTGGGCGAGCACCGACGGCACGACCCGGACGTTCCGTCCGCAGCCGCACACCGCCTTGACCCGGACGCCGCCCCCGGAGGAGCCGTGCCGGGCGGCCGGGCCGCGGAAGGCCCGCGTCGTACCGTCGCCGGCCACCGCCTCCTGGTGCGCGCCGAGGGCGCGGTCCAGTCGCTCGATGGTCTCCGCGTAGCGCTCCTGGGTCTCCTTGAGCATGGTCACCTGGGAGAAGCCGCTGCTCGCGTGCGGTTCGACCGGGTGCGCCAGTCCGAGCTCGGAGGCGAGCAGCAGGAAGCGCCGGTTGTGGTAGCGGCCGGCTCGCGAGGTGTCCCGGATGTCCCGGGCCGCGGCCAGACCGTGGGCAGCCTCGTGGAGGAGCCGCTCGAAACCGAGCCGGGTGCCACAGGCCGAGGAGGATTCGCCGATCAGGGCCTCGGGCGAGGCCAGGTCGGGGAGGTCCTGGTGGTGGGCCTGGATGTCACTCCAGGCGGCGGCCAGTTCGGCCGCGAGGACGAGGGGCTGTGTCGTGCTCACGCTAGACCAACGATGGAGTGCGAGCCGATGTTCCGCATGTTCTCGTTCTTCGGGAATTCCCAGGAAACTCCCAGGAATGCATGGTCGCGCGCGAATTGCGCGTTCCGGATCTGACGCAAGACCAACCCCCTGCCGGTTTCGGCTCGCCGCAGCTCGGCGGGCCTCGTGAATTCCGTCCGGGGGCGGGCTGTCGCCCCCTGGACGTACGGCCCGTGGACCCGTCGAGTTGACAGGGCCACGGGCCGTACACCGTACCGCTATTGCGTTAATACCGGCAGTTGACCGGCCAGTAGGGATGTCCGCGGTCGGGGCGCCCCTCGGACAGTTACCGGATTCTTACTCATCCGCATTCCGGGCAAATGTCGCCGGCAACGGTCATTACCTGCTGGTAACAGGCATCAGTACGCGCGGGCCACGATCGCGATATTGCCGTCCTGGTCGTCCGCCAGCGGCACCGAGCCGTCGGCCGCGACAATGCAGCGCACCGAAACGCCCTGCTCGGCCAGCTTGGCCTCGCCCTCCGGGCCGAGGTCGGCCCAGGAGATCCGGCCCCAACCGGTCGCGGCGGCCTCGGCGGCCTCCTCGATGGTCTTGACGTCGACGGTACGGGCCTCGCGGCGCTCGCGGGACTGGCGCAGCAGCAGCGCCTGGTCCTCCTCCAGGATGCCCGGGACCAGCGCGGCCAGGGAGTCGATGGAGACGGGCTCCTTGCCGCCGGGGATCCGGCGGGCCAGCATCGCGGTGCCGTTCTCGAGGTCGCGCGGGCCGACCTCGATGCGCAGCGGCACGCCCTTGAGCTCCCAGTCCACCGCGCGGCGGCCGAACGGGGTGTCGGTGCGGTCGTCGACGACCACCCGGACACCGGCGGCCTCCAGCGTGGCGCCGATCTCGCGCACCTTGGCGATGACCGCGTCGTCGCCCTTGATGGCGAGCACGACGGCCTGGACGGCGGCCAGTCGCGGGGGCACCCGCAGGCCGTTGTCGTCGCCGTGGGACATGATCAGGCCGCCGACCATGCGGGTCGAGACGCCCCACGAGGTCTGCCAGACGTGCTCGCGCTCGCCGCCCTGGAGCTGGTAGGTCGTGTTGAACGCCTTGGCGAAGTTCTGGCCCAGCTCGTGGCTGGTGCCCATCTGCAGCGCCTTGCCGTCGCCCATCATGCCTTCCAGGGTGAGGGTGTTGATGGCGCCGGCGAACCGCTCCTTGGCCGTCTTGCGACCGAGCACGACGTCGATGCCGAGCACGTTCGTCATGAAGTCGCCGTAGACCTGGGTGTGGATCATCGACGCGTACGCGCGGGCGTCCTCGTAGGTGGCGTGGGCGGTGTGGCCCTCCTGCCAGAGGAACTCGGTGGTGCGCAGGAAGACGCGCGGGCGCAGCTCCCAACGGACCACGTTGGCCCACTGGTTGATCAGCAGGGGCAGGTCGCGGTGGCTCTGCACCCACTTCGAGAAGTACTCGTTGATGATCGTCTCGGAGGTGGGCCGGACGACGACCGGCTCGTCGAGCTGCTTGCCGCCGCCGTGGGTGACCACCGCGAGCTCGGGGGCGAAGCCTTCGACGTGCTCGGCCTCCCTGGTCAGGTAGGACTGCGGGATGAACATCGGGAAGTAGGCGTTCTGCGCGCCGGCCTTCTTGATCCGCGCGTCCATCTCCTGCTGCATCCGCTCCCACAGGCCGTAGCCGTACGGTCGGATGACCATGGTGCCGCGCACCGGACCGTTGTCGGCCAGCTCGGCCTTGTTGATGAGGTCCTGGTACCAGCGCGGGAAGTCTTCCGCCTGAGGGGTGAGAACGGGTGCCTTAGCCATGGCCCGAATGGTACGGGGCGCGGCCCCCTGACTTCGAATCGATAACACGCCCGCGGCCGCCGGACGGACGACCGCCGCACCCGCCGGACGGGCGACCGCGCACCCGCCGGCGGCAGGAGGCGGCACCCGCCGACCGCAGGGGGCGCACGACCGCGACACGCGCGCACCACCCTGCACCCCTCTGGACGCCGGGCCCGACCCGCTGTTCGCTGGAGTGGGGCGGGACTTTGGGGGAGCCGTAGCAGCACACCGAAGGACCGGATGGGAGGCCGCGATGGCTTCAGCTCGGACGACCGGCACGACCGTACGACCGACAGGCGCACGACCGCACCACCCGCAGCCCGGGGCGGCGCGGCCCGCGCGGGCGCGCGACTGGGCGGAGATCCAGGAGCGCATGCTCGTGCCGCTCTACGAGGCGGTCCACGACCGGCTGGAGGTCGGCCCGGCGACCAGCGTGCTGGGCCTGGGCTGCCGGTCCGGACTGGCGCTGCTGCTCGCCGCCGGGCGCGGTGCCCAGGTCACCGGCCAGGAGCCGCGGGACGAGCTGCGCGAGCTGGCCCATGACCGTCGGCTGCGGGTGTGCGCGGGGGCCCGGCCGACCGCTGCCGTCCCCCGCTCGGCCCATTCGCTGGTGACGGTGTTCGAGCAGTTGCCCGGTTGCGCCGAGCCGGGTGCGGTGGTCGTCGAGGCCGCCCGGCTGACCCTCCCGGGCGGGCACGTGGTGCTGGCCGCCTGGGGCCCTCCGGAGCGCTGCCAGAGCGCCCCGGTGCTGGACGTGGCGCGTCGGCGGGCGGGCCGGACCACCGCGCGCGACCCGTTCGAGCTGAGCACGCCCGGCACGCTGGAGGACCTGCTCGCCCCGGCCGGCCTGCGCCCGGCCGGCAGCGGGCGGGTGAGCTGCCCGTTCGCCTACGCGGACCTGGACAGCGCGGTGCGCGGCCTGCTCTCCACCGGTCTGTTCGAGGCGGCCGAGGAGTTCTCCGGCGCGTCGCTGGTCGCCAAGGAGCTGGAGGAGGCGCTGCAGCCGTACCTGCGCGCGGACGGCTCGGTCCGGATGGAGAACGTCTTCCGCTACCTGATCGCCGAACGGCCCCGGTAGCGGCTGGCGGCGGCCGACCCCGACGGCGTTGGGAACGGGGCCCACGGCGACGCCCGGAACGAGACCCCGACGGCACTGGGAACGAGACCCCCGGCGGCGATCGGAACGGCCCCGGGCGACAACAGATCCGGCAACGACGAAACCGGGGGCGCCCGCCAGCGCGGCGAGCGCCCCCGGCCCGCCGGTTCACGCCTGGTCGAGCGACTTCTGGTCGGAGCCGGAGCCCTTCCGCGGCACCCCGGCCGCCCGGTACGCCTGCTCCTCGTCCAGCGTCTCCCCCTCCAGCAGCGCCGCCGCCAGCGCGTCCAGCCGGGCCCGCTGCTCGGTCAGCAGCCGCACCGCGTCCTCGTAGCACTCGGCGACGATCCGCCGGGCCTCCTCGTCCACCGCGTCGAGGGTGGTCGGCGCGGCGGAGAGCCCGTAGGCGCCCTGCGGGTCGGCGGGCACCGCGGTCAGCCGCCCGACCCGCTCGCTCATCCCCCACCGGCCGGCCATCCCGCGGGCGATGTTGGTGACCTGCTCCAGGTCGCTCTCCGCCCCGGTGGTGATCACCCCGTAGACCACCTGCTCGGCCGCCATCCCGCCGAGCGCGCCGATGATCCGGCCGCGCAGGTAGGGCTCGGTGTACGAGTAGCGGTCGTTCTCCGGAGTGGACAGGGTGACGCCGAGCGCCCGGCCGCGCGGCACGATGGTGATCTTGCGGACGGGGTCGGCGCCGGGCTGCAGCATGCCCAGCAGCGCGTGCCCGCTCTCGTGGTAGGCCGTGCGCTCGCGCTCCTCCTGCGGCATCACCAGCGGCCGGACGGCGCCGAGCTGGACCTTCTCCAGGGCGTCCGAGAGGTCCCGCTCGTTCACCGCGTCCTGCTTGCGCTTGACGGCCAGCAGGGCGGCCTCGTTGACCAGGTTGGCGAGTTCGGCGCCGGTCATCCCGGGGGTGACCTTGGCCAGCCGGGTGAGGTCGGCGTCGCCGGCCAGCGGGACGGTCCGGGTGTGGATGCGCAGGATGGCGGCGCGGCCGTCCCGGTCGGGCGGGCTGACGGTGATCCGCCGGTCGAACCGGCCGGGGCGCAGCAGCGCCGGGTCGAGCACGTCCGCGCGGTTGGTCGCGGCGATCACGATGACGCCCTCGGAGCCGGTGAAGCCGTCCATCTCGGTGAGGATCTGGTTGAGCGTCTGCTCGCGCTCGTCGTGCCCGCCCATGCCGCCGCCCGCGCCGCGCTGGCGGCCGATGGTGTCGATCTCGTCGATGAAGATGATCGCCGGGGCGACCTTGCGGGCCTCGGCGAACAGTTCACGGACCCGGCTGGCGCCGACGCCGACGATCATCTCGATGAACTCGGAGGCGGAGGCGGAGAAGAACGGCACGTCCGCCTCGCCGGCGACGGCCCTGGCGAGCAGGGTCTTGCCCGTCCCGGGCGGGCCGCTCAGCAGCACGCCGCGCGGCATCTTGGCGCCGAGCCTGCGGTACTGCTGCGGGTTCTTCAGGAAGTCGACCACCTCGGTGAGTTCGGCCTCGACCTCGTCGATGCCGGCCACGTCGGCGAAGGTGGTGCGCTTGCCCTGGTCGGCGGTGACCGGCTTGGGCGGGGCCTTGCGGCCGAGCGCGCCGGCGCCCAGCCCGCCGGCCATCCGGCGGGCGAGCAGCACCCAGATCAGGATCAGCAGCACCATGGGGGCCAGCGAGATCAGCAGGTTGGCGAGGAAGCTGCGCTGCTGGACCACCGGGGAGGTGGCGGTGACCTCGACGCCCTGCTGCTGCAGCGTGGTCCACAGGTTGTCGTTGGCGAAGGACGGCCGCTGGGTGGCGAAGTCGGTGTAGTCGCCCTTGCCGCCGTCCGGTTTGGGCTGGGCGCTCTTGAGGGTGCCCTCGATCGCGTCGCCCTTGGAGTAGATCTTGGTGATGTTGCCCTTGTTCAGCTGGTTGTTGAACTCGGTGTAGGAGATCGTGGTGGCGCCGGCGTTGCCGAAGAAGGACAGCAGCAGGTCGGAGATCAGGAACACCACGAGCGCGGTGAGGGCGAGTCCCATCCAGCCGCCGGGCATCCGGCGGCGGGGCGGCGGCGGGGGCGGGGCGCCCTCGGACCGCCAGGGCTGGTCGGGGGTCTGGCGCGGCGGCACGGGTTCGGTCACCCATCGGACGATACGGACGCGGGCTCGGGCGAGCCACCCGAAACGCCGCGCCGAGCACGCCCCTGACCAGCCGCGACGGGGCCCCGCCAGTGGCTGAGCACCGGTGCCCCGTCAGTTGCCGTGCCGCCCGGAGCCCCGCCCGTGGCTCAGAGGCCTCGCCGCCCCGTCAGTGGCCGCGCAGCGCCCCGCCCGTGGCTACGCCTCCGCGCCCGGCCACTCCTCGGCGGTCAGCGCGAACCGCTCGTGGTCCCGCCAGTCGCCCTGGAGGAACAGCATCCGGGGGGTGAAGCCCTCGTGCCGGAAGCCCAGCCGCTTGGCCATCGCGACCGACCGCTCGTTGTCCGGCTGCACGTTGATCTCCAGCCGGTGCAGGCCCAGCCCGCCGGCCGACTGCGGGGCGAAGCAGCGGTCCAGGACCAGCCGCAGCCCCTCCGTCATCCGCCCGGTGCCGGCGAACGGCAGGTACGCGTCGTAGCCCAGCGCGCCGTTGCAGAACCGGCCCATCACGATGTTGGCGACGTTCACCTTGCCGACCAGCCCGCCGGTGTCCCGGTCGACGATCAGGAAGGTGCGCAGGCCCGGCCCCTGGCGGTCCAGCAGTTCGGCCAGGCCGTCCGGCTCGACCGGGTTCCACCGCCCGATGTGGTCGGCGGACCGTCGGACCGCCTCGGCGTACACGTCCTTGTCCTCGGCCCGCGGGGCCCTGATCGTCACTCGCACACCACCATCATCGGGCATGCGAGCGGCCCGCCGCCCGGAAGGTCCCGGACGGCGGGCCGCTCGAACGACGGACCGGTCTACAGCAGGTCCTTGAACTCCTTGGGCAGCTCGAAGTCGGCCGGGCCCTTGCCCGCACCGAGGCCGAACGCGCCGCCGCCGGCCGGGTCCTGGTCGCCGCCCGGGCCGAGCGCGCGGCGCTGGGCGGCCGCGGCCTCCTCCTGCGCCCGCTTGAGCGGGTTGCCGCTCTTGCGCTTGCCCTTGGCCTGCGGGGCCTTCTTGCCGGACTTCTTGGCGCCGCCGCCCATGCCCGGGATCCCCGGCATGCCGGGCACGCCCTTGCCGGAGGCCATCGCGGACATCATCTTGCGGGCGTCGAAGAACCGCTCGACCAGGTTCTTCACCTCGCCGACCTGGACACCCGAGCCCTTGGCGATGCGGGCCCGGCGGGAGCCGTTGATCAGCTCCGGCTCGGCGCGCTCGGCCGGGGTCATCGACTTGATGATCGCGCCGACCCGGTTGACGTCCTTGTCGTCGATGTTGTTGATCTGGTCGCGGATCTGGCCCATCCCGGGCAGCATCCCCAGCAGCTTGGAGATCGAGCCCATCTTCTGGACCTGCTCCAGCTGCGACAGGAAGTCGTCCAGGGTGAACGCCTTCGGACCGCCGCGCAGCTTGGCGGCGATCTTCTCGGCCTCCTCCTGCGAGAAGGTCTGCTCGGCCTTCTCGATCAGCGAGAGGACGTCACCCATGCCGAGGATGCGCGAGGCCATCCGGTCGGGGTGGAAGGCGTCGAAGTCGTCGACCTTCTCGCCGTTGGAGGCGAACATGATCTGCCGGCCGGTGACGTGGGCGACCGACAAGGCGGCACCGCCGCGGGCGTCGCCGTCGAGCTTGGAGAGCACGACACCGGTGAAGTCGACGCCGTCGAGGAAGGCCTGCGCGGTGGTGACCGCGTCCTGGCCGATCATCGCGTCGACGACGAACAGGACCTCGTCCGGGTTGACCGCGGCGCGGATGTCCGCGGCCTGCTGCATCAGCTCGGCGTCGATGCCCAGGCGTCCGGCGGTGTCGACGACGACGACGTCGTACTGCTTCTGCTTGGCGTACTCGATCGAGTCCTTGGCCACCTGCACCGGGTCGCCGACGCCGTTGCCCGGCTGCGGGCCGTAGAAGGCCACGCCGGCGCGGTCGGCGACCACCTGGAGCTGGTTGACGGCGTTGGGCCGCTGGAGGTCGCAGGCGACCAGCAGCGGGGTGTGCTTCTGGCTCTTCAGCCAGTGGCCGAGCTTGCCCGCGAGGGTGGTCTTACCGGCACCCTGCAGACCGGCGAGCATGATCACCGTCGGGCCGTTCTTGGCGAACCGGACCCGGCGGGTCTCGCCACCGAGGATCGCGATGAGCTCCTCGTTGACGATCTTGATGATCTGCTGCGCGGGGTTGAGCGCGCCCGAGACCTCGGCGCCGGCCGCCCGCTCCTTGACCTGCTTGATGAAGGCCCGCACGACCGGCAGCGCGACGTCCGCCTCCAGCAGCGCGATGCGGATCTCGCGGGCGGTGGCGTCGATGTCCGCCTCGCTCAGGCGGCCCTTGCCCCGGAGGTTCTTGAACGTCGCTGCGAGGCGATCGGAAAGAGTGTCGAACACGTCGTCGCGGGTCCTCTGCGGCATCGGTATCGGTACGGTCGTCGCCCCCCAGGGTATCCGGCCGCCCCGGGTACGGTCTCCACCCGGGTTGCCACGACCTCGGAACGGACCTCGGCAGGCGCCGGCGGGCCCCGGCGGGCCGACCCCCGGCAGCCCCAGGCGGGCCCCGGCGGAACCCGGCGGAACCCGGCGGAACCCGGCGGAACCGCACCCCGGCGAGCCCCGAAGGCCCCCGGTACGGCTCAGCCCAGCGCCGCCCGAACCGCCGCCGCCACCTCCCCGGCCCGCCCGGCGGAGAGCGACCGCCCCTCCCCGTCGGTCAGGTAGAAGGAGTCGACGGCCTCCGCGCCCAGCGTCGAGACGTGCGCCGTCCGCACCCGCACGCCCGCCCCGTCCAGCGCCCGGCCGATCCGGTGCAGCAGCCCCGGCGCGTCGTGCGCGCGGACCTCCAGGACGGTCGCGGTCGCCGAGGCCACCGCAGGCGCCACCGCGACCACCGGCGGCGGGGTGGGGATGCCCCGGCGGCGCGGGGCGGCGGCGTCCCGCTCGGCCAGCCGGCGCGCGACGTCCAGCGAGCCGTCCAGCGCCCGGCGCAGGTCGGCCCGCAGCCGGGCGGCCTCCGGCAGCTCGCCGAACTCGGCGGCCACCCGCCAGGACAGCAGCAGCACCGGGCCGGCGCCGATCGGGTCCAGCTCGCGCAGACCGGCCGAGCGGACGGCCAGCCGGTGCAGCGCGAGCACCCCGGCGACGGTGCCGAGCAGTCCGGGCCGGTCCGGGACGGCCAGGGTCAGCTCGACGCCCATCGGCTCGGCGCCCGGCTCCGCCCCCTCGGACCGCGCCAGCAGCGACAGGGCGGGCCCGCCGGTCCGGGCGGCCTCCACCGCGAGCCGTTCCTGCGCGGCGGTCGGCGCGGTCTCCACGGGCGCGGCGTAGGCGCCGGCCAGCCGGGCGGCGACCCGGGCCGCCAGGCCGTCCACCAGCGAGGCCCGCCAGCCGCTCCACGCGGCCGGGCCGGTGGCCAGCGCGTCCGCCTCGGTGAGCACGTGCAGCAGCTCCAGCTGGGCCGCGGTGCCGACCACCTTGGTGATCGCCTCGACGGTGGCCGGGTCGTCCGGGTCCCGTCGGGTCGCGGTGTCGACCAGGGTCAGGTGGTGGCGGACCAGCACCGCCAGGGTCTCGGTGTCCTCGGGGCCGAAGCCCATCCGGGCGGCGACGTCCCGGACGATGACCTCGCCGGCCTCGCTGTGGTCGCCGGGCCAGCCCTTGCCGATGTCGTGCAGCAGCGCGGCGACCAGCAGGAGGTCCGGCCGGGCCACCCGGCGGGTCATCGCCGCGGCCCGCACCGCCGTCTCCACCAGGTGCCGGTCCACCGTCCAGCGGTGCACGGCGTTGCGCTGCGGACGGCAGCGCACCCGCTCCCAGTCCGGCAGCAGCCGGGTGACCAGTCCCTCCGCCTCCAGCGCCTCCCACACCGGGACGGCCGCCTCGCCCGCGCCCAGCAGGGTGACCAGTTGCTCGCGCGCCTCGTCCGGCCAGGGCACCGGCAGCGGGCGGCACTCGGCAGCCAGCCGGCGCACCGTCGCGTACGAGACGGTGAGCCCGTTCTGCGCGGCGGCGGCCGCGGCGCGCAGCGGCAGCACCGGGTCGGCGGCCGGGCGGGCACCCTGGGCGAGCACCGCCTCGCCGTCCTGTTCGACCACGCCCTCGGCGAGCGGCCGGCGCGCGACCGCGCCCCGGGCCACCGCGCCCGCGCCGCGCCCGGCGCCGGTGAACGGGAAGGCCAGCCGGGCGGCCCGGCGGCCCCGGCCGGACCGGGCGGCGAGCACCCGCTCCACCGCCCGCCAGGTGACGTCACTCGCGTAGGCGACGGTGCGGGCGGCCTCGTAGACCTGGCGCAGCAGGGTGTCGGCGTCCAGCACGCCGAGCCGTTCGGCGACCTGGTCCTGGTCCTGGAGGCCGAGCCGCTCGGTGGCCCGGCCGGTGGCCAGGTGCAGCGCGTCGCGGACGTCGGCGAGCCGCAGCGCGGCGGCGTCCAGGCCGTCCCGGGGGGCGTCGGCGAGCCAGGTGGCGGCGACGGCCTTGAGCGCGACGGCGTCGCGCAGGCCGCCGCGGGCCTCCTTGAGGTCGGGCTCCAGCAGGAACGACAGCTCGCCGTGCCGCTCGGCCCGCTCCCGCCCGAGGTCGCGCAGTTCCGGCAGGCGCGCGGGGGCGCTCGCGCGCCAGTCGGTGAGCACGGCGGAGCGCAGGGCGGCGGTGAGCTCCTGGTCCCCGGCAAGGTGGCGGGCGTCCAGCAGGCCGAGCTGGGCCTTGAGGTCTGCGGCGGCGACGGACCGGGCCTCGGCGACGGTGCGCACCGAGTGGTCGAGCGCGGCGCCCGCGTCCCAGACCGGGTACCAGATCCGCTCGGGCAGGTCGGGGTCGAGCCGGCCGTCGTGCAGCAGCAGGACGTCGAGGTCGCTGCGCGGGGACAGCTCGCCGCGCCCGTAGCCGCCGACCGCGACCAGCGCGACGCCGGGCGGGCCGCCGGCGGCCGCGAGCAGACCGGCCAGCCAGTCGTCGGTGAGCCGGGCGAGAGCCGCGCGGCGGGGCCGCCCGGCCGGGCCGGGGCCGGCGAGCAGCGCGGCCCGGGCGGCGCCGTAGTCGGGAGGGCTGGTCTCGGTGGTCATGGCGTTTTGGTCCCGTCCGTCGTGCGGTTGAGCGGGCGGCGCCGGACGGCCTGCGGGCGGCCGATGGGAGATCTGCGGACGGCCCGGGCGGCCTGGCGCCGATGCGCCGTCGGCGGACCCGCGACCCCTCGGGGACGGCGGGCCCGCCTGCGGCGCGTCCTACGGTTCAGGGCCCTCGACGAAGGGCCCTCGGCGAAGGGCCCTCAGAGGGCGTCCGGCCCGCGCTCTCCGGTCCGGACCCGGACGGCGGTGTCGACCGGGACGCTCCAGACCTTGCCGTCGCCGATCTTGCCGGTCCGGGCGGCCTTCACCAGGACCTCGATCAGCTCGTCGGCGTCCTCGTCCTCGACCAGCACCTCGATTCTGACCTTGGGGACCAGGTCCACGGTGTACTCGGCGCCCCGGTAGACCTCGGTGTGGCCGCGCTGGCGGCCGTAGCCGCTGGCCTCGGTGACGGTCAGGCCGTGCACCCCGAAGGCCTGTAGGGCGGCCTTCACCTCGTCCAGGCGGTACGGCTTGATCACGGCGGTGATGAGCTTCATCGGGCGTCGACCTCGGTCTTCTCGGTGGGCTCGGCGGTGGTCGTGTCGGCGGCCTTCCCGGCGGCCGTGGCGGCTGGCTCGGCGGAGGGCTCGGCGGCGGCCTTCCCGGCGGCGGACCTCTCCGCGGACCTCGCGGCCGCGGCGGCGCCGACCAGGCCCGGCAGGGCCCGCGCCAGGCCCGCGCCCACCGCGCTGAAATCGTAGGCGGACTCGGCGTGTTCGGCCTGGTCGATGCCGGCCACCTCGACCTCCTCGGCGACCCGGAAGCCGACCGTCCTGTCGATCGCCTTCGCCAGCAGCCAGGAGAGGACGAAGGAGTACGCGGCGACCACGGCCACGCCCATCGCCTGCTTGCCGAGCTGCGCCGGCCCGCCGCCGTAGAACAGGCCCTTGGCGGTCTGGCCGACCCCGCCGGTGGCGAACAGGCCGATCAGCAGCGAGCCGATCGCGCCGCCCACCGCGTGCACGCCGACCACGTCGAGCGAGTCGTCGAAGCCGAGGCGGTACTTGAGGCTGACCGCGGCGGCGCAGACCGCGCCGGCGATCAGGCCGATCGCCACCGCGCCCAGCGGGCTGACCGAGCCGCAGGCCGGGGTGATCGCGACCAGGCCGGACACCGCGCCGGAGGCGGCGCCCAGCGTGGTGAACGCGCCGTGCCTGAGCTTCTCGTAGACCAGCCAGCCGACCAGCGCCGCACCGGTGGCGACCTGGGTGTTGACCATCGCCATCGCGGCGACGCCGTTGGCGGCCAGCGCCGAGCCCGCGTTGAAGCCGAACCAGCCGAACCACAGCAGCCCGGAGCCGAGCATCACCAGCGGCAGGCTGTGCGGGCGCATCGGGTCCTTCTTGAAGCCGACCCGCTTGCCCAGCACCAGGCAGAGCGCGAGGCCGGCCACGCCCGCGTTGATGTGCACGGCCGTGCCGCCGGCGAAGTCGATCACGCCGTTGCGGTCGCCCAGCCAGCCGCCGTGGCCGCCGTCGAAGAAGAACACCCAGTGCGCGACCGGGAAGTAGACGACGGTCACCCAGAGCGCGATGAACAGGCCCCAGGCGCCGAACTTGGCCCGGTCCGCGATCGCGCCGCTGATCAGCGCCGGGGTGATGATCGCGAACATCAGCTGGAAGGTGGCGAACGCGGTGACCGGGATGGTCCCGGTGAGGTCGTTCAGGCCGATGCCGCGCATCCCGAGGAAGTCCAGGTTGCCGATGAGACCGGCGAAGGAGTCGGGCCCGAAGCTGAGCGAGTACCCGTAGAGGACCCAGAGCACGCTGACGATGCCGAGCGAGAGGAAGCTCATCGCCAGCATGTTCAGGGTGCTCTTGGCCCTGACCATGCCCCCGTAGAAGAAGGCCAGGCCCGGGGTCATCACCATGACCAGGGCCGCACTGATGAGCACGAAGGCGGTGTCGCCCGCGCTGAAGCCGTCCGGCATCGGCGTCTCCTCTGCGTGGAAGCCGATCCAAACCCGGATTACCCGTCCCGTGCCACCCGGGGTGTCGGCGATGAAGAGGAGAGTGCCGAAGGCTGGTTTCGGCCAGTGCGGCCCGTTGTTTCGCGGCCGTGACGCGTACGACGCGCGGGTTACGCCTTCGTGAACGACGGCCGTGCCGCAGGGCCGAACGGGTTACCGTGCCGCCGAACGGGACGGCCGGTGGCACGACGGCCACCGACCGTGGCGGCGGCGGCCGTCACGGTCGGCGGGGTCCTCGGGCCGGATCCGCGGCCCACGGGCTCGGGGTGCTCAGACCACCGAGACGTACTCGGGGATGTCCTGGACGACGCGCTCCTTGAGCCGGCTCACCGCGTCCACGCCCTTGAACCGGGCGGCCGCGGCCTCGGTGGTCTTGCGGACCCGGGAGTTCAGCCGCTCCGAGCGCACCTTGGTGGCGATGTCCACCGCCTGCTCGGCCATCACCGCGGCCTGCTCGGCCTCCCGCTGCAACAGGTGGACGCTGGCCATGCCGATCAGGTTGAAGGCGTACGAGCGCACGTGGTCGCCGTCCTGGCGGAACAGGTCGACCGCGCGCTCCATCACCGGCGCGGACATCGAGGCGTACAGCTGGGCGTTGTCGGAGTGGTACGCGAGGTCGCGGAAGGAGTGCGCGTTCTCGGCGTTCAGCTCGGCCGGCGAGAAGAACTTCAGCCAGTCCGGCTCCTCCTCCCCCTCGCGGATGTCGGTGAAGGTGTCCTCGGCCAGCCGGACGGCCCGGGCGCAGCGGTTCACCTCGCCGATGGTGGCGTAGGCGCGCGCCTCCATCGCGTACAGCAGGGACTGCTGGCGCGCGCTGGCGGTGTCCCGGCTGCCGTACTGCGCCAGGTGGATCAGCTCCAGGGCGTCCTCGCCCCGGTTGAGGTGGATCATCTGGCGGCTCATGTCGGTGAGGATGAGTGCGCCGAACGGGCGGTCCCCGGCCTCCTTGGCGGCGTGCAGGGCCAGCACGTAGTACTTCTGCGCGCTCGGGTGCATTCCGACGTCGTACGACATCCACCCGGCCAGGTGGGCGAGTTCGGCGGTGAGCCGGAACAGCCGCCGGGTGGTGTTCTCGTTGTACGTCTCCTGGAGCAGGTCGGTGACCTCGTGGAGCTGGCCGACGACGGCCTTGCGGCGCAGCCCGCCGCCGTTCTGCGCGTCCCACTGCCGGAACATGACCGTGGTCTGCTCCAGCAGTTCGAGCTCGGGCTCGGACAGCCGGCCGGTGAACGGATCGCCGCCGTTGGCCGCGGCGAGGATCGGGGTGGGGGCGCCGGTCGGGCCGGGGGTGAGCCAGCGCTGCATCGGCTCGATCAGCGCGGCGCCGGCGGTCAGCGCGAGCGAGGTGCCGAGGAAGCCCCGGCGGTTGAGCATCAGGTCGCTGCGGGAGTAGTCGCTGATCAGCTGGACGGTCTGCGGCGCGCTCCACGGCAGGTCGACGCCGCCGCCCACGGTGGAGACCGGGATCGCGGCGCGCAGGCCGAGGTCCTCGATCGAGACCACCGAGCCGAAGCGCTCGGAGAAGAGCTCCGACATGATCTTGGGAATCGGCTCGCGGGGCTGTTCGCCGTCGAGCCATCGGCGCACCCGCGAGGTGTCGGTGGACACGTGGTGGGCACCGATCTGCCGGGCCCGGCGGTTGACCTGACGGGCCAACTCGCCCTTGGACCAGCCGCTGCGGGCGAACCAGGTGGTCAGCTTCTCGTTGGGTTGCTTCTCTGCCATGGGAACGTCCCCATCCCGCCCGGCCCCCTCGGGGCCCCGATCGTGACGCCCGACGGTTTCGGGCCCTTGCCAGACGTACCGTGCCTGAGGTGTCGCCGTACCACGCTCTCGCACTGGTGTGCCATCGTTACGGACGGACCGTCAGATTCCCAACTCCCGCGCCCTGGCGGACCGGAGTCGATTCCACGATGACGTCCGTGTGCTGAACGTAATGCCCCGCGCGGCGCCCACGGGAGCGGCCCTGGCGAAACGCCACCTTTCGCCACCCCCACGAGTGAACCGAAGCCACGGCCCACGCGCTTCACTAGGAAGTCCGACGGCCCGGCATATGCGGGCCGCCAAGGCCTCCGGCGAAACCCGGCAGCCCCGGCAACCCACCGCAGTCACAGGCGAGTTCGACGCCCACCCTGATCGGCGGCCGCCTCGCCCACCCCACGATCCGGCATCGGTGCCGCCAGCCACAAGGCGGCGCCCGAGGCGCACCACCACGACAGGCGCACACCGGGCGCTGCACGCCGCCACCGCACAACGCACCACGCAACGGACAATCAACACACAGTCACCATCCCGTAACCATCGGCGACGGGAACCTGTTGGGGGAGGCATGGACAACCTGTTCGGCGAACTTCGACTGGGACACCTGCGGTTGACTCCGCTGGGCGCGCGCCGCCGCACCAAGGTCACCGCGTCCCAAGCCGCCGCGGAGTACACCGGCCGCTGGGGCTGGACGGTCGCCACCGGCGCCCCGGCCGGCTCCGCCACCGCCCCGACCCGCTGTCCCTGCGGCTCCGACCGCTGCGCCGCGCCCGGCCTGCATCCCGTACCGGGCGGCGAGGACCGGTCCCGGGAAGCGGGCGCCGGGGGCTCGGTGCTGTTCCCCACCGGCCGCGCCTTCGACGTCCTGGACGTCCCCGAGCAGGCCGGACTACAGGCGCTGGTCCGGCTGGAGCGGATGGGCACCCAGGTCGGCCCGGTGCTCGCCCCGCCCACCGGCCGGCTGCAGTTCCTGGTCGCCGCCGGCGCCGCCCGCCGACTGCCCGACCTGCTCTACCGGATGGGCTGGGACGACGCCGCGCTCGACCTCACCTGCCACGGCGAGGGCAGCTACGTCGCCGCCCCGCCCACCGTGCTCGGCGCGCTCGGCCCGGTCCGCTGGCTGCGCCGCCCCACCCGCGACAACGCCGGCTGCCCGCCCGAGGCCCGGCTGCTGCTCGGCACCCTCGCCTACGCCTGCCACCGCGGCCGCGAGCGCACCGCCGAACCTGCCTGGCTCGCCTCGTAGGCCTCCGCGCGCCCCGCACGTCTCGGCGTGCGCCCCTCCAGCTCGGCGCGCCCCTCCAGCTCGGCGCGCTCCTCCAGCTCGGCGCGCCCCTCCAGCTCGGCGCGCTCCTCCGCCTCGGCACGCTCCTCCGGTCCCGGGCACCCCGCCGGCCCCCGGGCGGCAACGCGAAAGGGCCCGCCCCTCGCGGAGCGGACCCTTCGTGCGTACGGGGCCTCAGTCCCCGATCAGCGCGTCCACGAACGCGCCCGGCTCGAACGGCGCCAGGTCGTCCGCACCCTCGCCCAGGCCGACCAGCTTGACCGGCACGCCCAGGTCGCGCTGGACCGCGACCACGATGCCGCCCTTGGCGGTGCCGTCCAGCTTGGTCAGCACGATGCCGGTGATGTCGACCACCTCGGCGAACACCCGGGCCTGGATCAGGCCGTTCTGGCCGGTGGTGGCGTCCAGCACCAGCAGCACCTCGTCCACCGGGCCGTGCTTCTCGACGACCCGCTTGACCTTGCCCAGCTCGTCCATCAGGCCGGTCTTGGTGTGCAGCCGGCCGGCGGTGTCCACCAGCACGGTGTCGGCGCCCTCGGCGATGCCCTCCTTGACCGCGTCGAAAGCGATCGAGGCCGGGTCACCGCCCTCCGGGCCGCGCACGGTGCGCGCACCGACCCGCTCGCCCCAGGTCTGCAGCTGGTCGGCGGCGGCGGCCCGGAAGGTGTCGGCGGCGCCGAGCACCACCTTGCGGCCGTCGGCGACCAGGACGCGGGCGAGCTTGCCGGTGGTGGTGGTCTTGCCGACGCCGTTGACGCCGACCACCAGGACCACGGCCGGCCCCTCCGCGTGCTTGGTGGAGCGGACGGTGCGGTCGGAGTCCTTGCCGATCAGCTCGACGAGCTCCTCGCGCAGCAGCGCGCGCAGTTCGTCGGGCGTGCGGGTGCCGAGCACCTTCACCCGGGTGCGCAGCCGCTCGACCAGCTCCTGGGTGGGGGCCACGCCGACGTCGGCGGTCAGCAGGGTCTCCTCGATCTCCTCCCAGGTGTCCTCGTCCAGGTGCTCGCGGGAGAGCAGCGAGAGCAGGCCCTTGCCGAGCGAGTTCTGCGAGCGGGAGAGCCGGGAGCGCAGCCGGACCAGTCGGCCCGCGGTGGGCTCGGGGACCTCGACGGCGGGTGCCGTCTCGGCCTCGGCGGCCTCGACCTCGACCTCGGTCGGGGCCGTCGCCGGGGCTCCGGTCGAGGCTTCGGTCGGAGCCTCGGTCTCGGGGAGCTGCACCTCCTCGACGGTGCGGCGGGGCTCCTCGGTCGGCGGCGCGGCCTCCTCGCCGACCTGGGGCTCCTGCGGGGTGGTCGGCGGCGCCGTGATGACCGGCGACTGCGACTTCGGGGGCAGTTGCTGGCGTCGTCTGCCGGAAACGACGAGGCCGGCGATCGCGCCGATGGCGACCACGGCGATGACTACGGCAAGGATCACGTATTCCACATAAATCTCCTTCTCGGGATCCCACGACAGAGTGATCCTTCGGTCACCGACGCACGGAGCGTCGCCGCCTCCCTTACGCTGACCGCTGTGCCGTGCGGCACCGGTCAGGGCTTGGCCGTCATGAGGTCGTCAAACGGCTGAACGAGAAGCCCCCTCGCGAGCGAGGGGGAGGAGTCACAACCGCTCCAGTATCCGTGATCGGAGCGTCCGGGAGCATCTGCCCGGGCCAGGCCGGTGGATCAGTCTGTCGACCCGGAGACAACAGCCTCCTCGCGCCGCCGAGGAGGCATCGGGCGCGCCCTTCGCTCCCGGCGCCCCTCGCGCAGCCGCTGGCTGATCACCTGCGAGATGCCGTCGCCCTTCATGGTCACGCCGTAGAGGGCGTCCGCGGACTCCATGGTCAGCTTCTGGTGGGTGATCACGATCAGCTGGGAGCTCTCCCGCAGCTCCTCCATGATCCCGACCAGCCGGCGCAGGTTGGTCTCGTCGAGCGCCGCCTCCACCTCGTCCATCACGTAGAACGGACTGGGCCTGGCCTTGAAGATCGCCACCAGCAGTGCCACCGCGGTCAGCGAGCGCTCGCCGCCGGACAGCAGCGACAGCCGCTTGACCTTCTTGCCCGGCGGGCGCGCCTCCACCTCGACGCCGGTGGTGAGCATGTGGTCGGGGTCGGTCAGCACCAGCCGCCCCTCGCCGCCGGGGAACAGCCGGGCGAAGACGCCCTCGAACTGGGCGGCGGTGTCGTGGTACGCCGAGGCGAACAGCTGCTCGACCCGTTCGTCCACCTCCCGGACGATGTCCAGCAGGTCGCGCCGGCTGCGCTTGAGGTCGTCCAGTTGCTCCCCGAGGAACTGGTGGCGCTCCTCCAGCGCCGCGAACTCCTCCAGCGCCAGCGGGTTGACCTTGCCCAGTTGCTGGTACGCCTTCTCGGCCGCCCTGAGCCGCTTCTCCTGCTCGGCCCGGTCGTACGGGCGCGGCTCGCCCGGCTCCCGTCCTTCTTCCGGGGTCGACGGCGGGACGGGCTGGTCCGGCCCGTAGGTGGCGAGCAGTTCGCCGCCGTCGATGCCGAACTCCTCCAGCGCCCGGGCCTCCAGCTGCTCGATCCGCAGCCGCTTCTCGGCCCGCAGCACCTCGTCCCGGTGGCCGGCGTCGACCAGTTTGTCCAGTTCCTCCTTGAGACCGCGTCCGTGCTCGCGGTGCGCCCGCAGTTCGGTCTCGCGCTCGGCGCGCGCCTGCTCGACCGCCGCCCGCCCGGCGTCCGCGCGGGACAGCGACACCTCCAGGCAGGCCAGCAGCTGTCGGGCGCCCGCCGCGACGGCGTTCGCCACCCCGGCGTCGTGCTCGGCGCGTCGGCGGCGCTCGGCGGCCCGGGCACGCGCCTCGCGCTCGGCGCGGGCGGCCCGGTCCAGCTGGTCCGCCCGGCCGGCGAGCGCGCGGACCCGCTCCTCGTGGGTGCGCACCGCGAGCCTGGCCTCCAGCTCGGCCTGCCGGGAGCCGGTGGCGGCCTCGGCCAGCCGCTGCTGCTCGGCGGTGTCCGGCTCGTCCTCTCCGGAGTCCTGCGAGTCCTCGGCCGCGGCCAGGCGTTCGGCCAACTCCTCCGCGGTGGCGAGGAGTTCCGCCAGGCCCTGGTCGGCCCGCGCGGCGGCGGCGGACAGCCGATCGGCCTCGCCGGCGGCGGCCCTGGCCTGCCCGCCGAGGCGGCCGAGCGTGCCCGCCACCTGGGCGCGCTCCTTCTCCTGCCGCCGCCGCTGCTCGGCGAGTTGCTCCACGGCGGCGTCCGACTCCCGCCGCTGCTCGGCGAGTTCGGCCAGGCGTGCGGCCGACTCGGTGCAACGGAGGGCGAGTTCGGCGATCGCCCGGGCGGTCTCCTCGACCGCCGCCCGGATCTCCAGCAGGCTCGGCACACCGTCGGAGCCGCCCTGCGCGAAGTCGGCGCCGAGCCGGTCCCCGGCGGCGGTGACGGCGGTCAGCCCGGGGTGGTCGGCGACCAGCCGCAGCGCCTCGTCGAGGGTGCCGACGACCGCCACCCGGGCCAGCAGGCCCCGCACGGCACCGACCAACCCGGCCGGCCCGTCGACGAGTTCGGCGGCCCAGCGGGCTCCTTCCGGCAACTCTCCGACGCCGGCGAGCGGTTCACCGGCACCCCCGATCGGCAGCGCGGCCCGGCCGGCACCCTCGATCAGCAGCGCGGCCCGGCCGGCGTCCTCGGCACGCAGCAGCCGCAGCGCCTCGGCGGCGGTGCCGGGCGAGTCGACGGCGATCGCGTCGGCGGCCGCACCGAGCGCCGCCGCCACCGGCACCTCGTACCCGGGGGCGATCCGCAGCAGTGCGGCCGCGGGGCCCCGCAGTCCGCTCAGCCGCTCCCCCGCGTCGAGCAGGGCGCCGGTGCCGTCCTTGCGGCGCAGTCCGAGGGAGAGCGCCTCGTGCCGCGCGGTGAGCCCGGCCCGTTCGCGCTCGGCGGCGCCGGCCGACTCCCGGGCGGCGGCGAGGTCGCGTTCGACGGCGGCGAGCCGCTCCCGGGCCTCCTGGTGGGCGGCCTCGGCCCGCTCGTCGTCCCCGGCGGGGCCGCCGACTTGCCGCTGGAGCTCCTCGTACTCGGCCTGCGCGGCCTCGGCCCGCAGCAGTGCCTCGCCGCCGGCCTCGGTCAGCCGGCCGATCTCGGCTTCGGCGGAGGCCGCCTTGGAGCGGGCGGCGGCGGCCTGCCCCTGCAGCCGGGCCAGGCCCTCCCGGCGGTCCGCGATGGCCCGGGCGGCGTCCCGCAGCCGACGTTCCTCGGTGGCCAGCCCGCGCTCCAGTCCACTCCTGCGTTCGACCGCCTCGGCCAGCGCGTACTGCGCCTCCTCCAGCGCCTCGGCCAGCGCGGCCTCGTCCTCGCGGACCCGCGCGGCCTCCCGCTCCAGTTCCTCGGGATCGCGGCCGCGCCGCTCCTCGGCCTGCCCGCCCGCGGCGGCGTGCCGGGCGCGGGCCTCGGCCAGCCCGATGGTGCCGCGGGTGCGCTCGGCGAGCGCGGAGAGCCGGTACCAGGTCTGCCGGGCGCCCTCCAGGCTCGGGCCGAGCTGCTGGACCTGTGCCTCCAGCACGGCCTCGCGCTGGACGACACCGGCCAGCTCCTGCTCGACGGTGGTGCGGCGCAGCCGCAGTGCCAGCTCGTCGGCGATCTCGGCCTCGACGGCCTGCCGGAGGGCCAGCAGGTCGTCGGCGAGCAGCCGCAGCCGGGCGTCGCGCAGGTCGGCCTGGATGCCGGCGGCGCGGCGGGCGATCCTGGCCTGCCGGCCGAGCGGTCCCAGCTGGCGGCGCAGTTCGGCCACCAGGTCTTGGACGCGGTTGAGGTTGACCTGCATCGCGTCCAGTTTCCGCAGCGCCTTCTCCTTGCGCTTGCGGTGCTTGAGGACGCCGGCCGCCTCCTCGATGAAGGCGCGGCGGCCCATCGGGTCGGCGTGCAGGACGGAGTCCAGCTGGCCCTGGCCGACGATGACGTGCATCTCGCGGCCGATGCCGGAGTCGGAGAGGAGCTCCTGGATGTCCAGCAGGCGGCAGGTCTCGCCGTTGAGCGCGTACTCGCTGCCGCCGTTGCGGAACATGGTCCGGGTGATGGTCACCTCGGAGTAGTCGATCGGCAGGGCGCCGTCGGCGTTGTCGATGGTGAGGCTGACCTCGGCCCGGCCGAGCGGGGCGCGCCCGCTGGTCCCGGCGAAGATGACGTCCTCCATCTTGCCGCCGCGCAGCGACTTGGCGCCCTGCTCCCCCATCACCCAGGACAGCGCGTCGACGACGTTCGACTTGCCGGAGCCGTTCGGGCCGACCACGCAGGTGATGCCGGGCTCGAAGCGCAGGGTGGTGCTGGAGGCGAAGGACTTGAACCCGCGCAGCGTCAGACTCTTCAGGTGCACGCGGCCGGTCTCCTCGTCGCTCGCCAGGGCCCAGGGCCTGTCGTCAACGGCGACTGTATCCCCGGCGGGCCGCGAGCCCCGGGCCCGGACACGACGAAGGGACGCCACAACCGGGCGTCCCTTGCAAGCTGCGTCCCTTTCGGAGCGGCTCAGTGCACAGCGGCGTCGATCTGCGAGGACCGGGCGGGACTCAGGTGAGAGCCGGCTCCCGCTGATCCAGATCGATGCTGTTGAGCAGCGAGTGCCCGTCAGCGACAGCGGCGAGCGCGTCGTTCTCGGCCTGCATCCGAAGGAGCTCGGATTCAAGGTCCTGGACGCGCTGCTGAAGCCGTCGCATCTCGGAGAGCATTCGCGGGTCGGGGCCGCCGACGTACCCGAGAAGCGCCTTTGCCATGATGAATGGTCCTCCACGCTGAGTGACCGAACCGGAACGGTACAGGTCTAGGGGGAAGGGGGACGCACGCGCGGCGCGTCACCGGTAGTGCTGGCTGGGCACTTACGGCACAACCATCGTGAGCTGGGCTCACGAGGGCAGGCGCCTGCCGGGAAAACGCGGTCGTGTGCGCGGGTTTCCAGCGTCTCACCAAAGACGGAAAGGGTCAACACGATCACCGCACGCTACCGCGACCCTGTCACCTGCCTGGCGGTGTCGTCACGCCTGGGGGCCTCGGGCCGGGTCCACCAGCTGCTCGTGGATCATCGTTCGATGCGGAGTCAACCACGAGTCTGCCCGAATGGCAACCGCATGACACCGGCAGTTGCGGATCAGTTCCGGCCCGCGCGGGTGTTGCCGGGCTCAGCGGATCTCGAAGCCCTCGTAGCCGGGGCCCACGGCCGTCCAGATCTCGGTGACGCCGCTGACCTCGCCCGGGGTGTCCGGGCCGCGCAGCAGGTCCAGCAGCAGTTCGCAGTCGGCGGCCAGGCCCTCGGCGACCACCTGCACCCGGCCGTCCCCGAGGTTGCTCGCGTAGCCGGTCAGGCCGGTCTCCAGCGCCCGTGCCCTGGTCCACCAGCGGAACCCGACCTGCTGGACCTTCCCCCGGACCCAGGCGGTCACCCGGACCGGTTCCTCACTGTGGGCGTCGCGACCGTGCATGCCCCGAGCCTAACCAACGCGACGGACGGTCACAGGTCCACGGGGCCGTCGACCACGCGGAGCGGCCCCGCCGGAGGAAGTCCGGCGGGGCCGCAGGGGTGTCGCGGTGGGGCTCAGCGGGTCACCAGTCGCCGCCGCCGAAGTCCCCGCCACCACCGAAGTCCCCGCCACCGAATCCGCCGCCGTCGCCGAAGCCGCCGCTGAAGTCGGAGGAGTTGAAGTCGGCGCCGGTGAAGTCGCCGCCCTCGTGCTGGTCCTGGTAGCCCTGGTCCATCATCGGCGCCGCGGCGTAGGCCGGGCTGCTGATCATCGAGCCGAGCATGGTGCCGACCAGCAGGCCCGGCAGCAGGCCGCCGCCGAATCCGCCGAAGTAACCGCCCGCCCAGGGGGCGTAGGCCGGGCCGGCGTTCCAGTACGGCTGCGGGCCGTGCTCGGTCTCGACGGTACGGATGGCCGGGTCGAGGCCGGAGGCCAGCCGGTCCGCGTCGGACCGGCAGACCGGGACGGTGCGGGCGGCGCCGTCGGCCGGGGCCCAGTCGACGTCCTTGACCGACGGGCCGTGGCGCGGGTCGAAGAAGCACGGGGGACGGCGCTCGGGCACCGGGCGCTTCTCCCGCCGGGCGGCCAGGGTGGCCAGCGCGAACCGGCCGTCCTCCAGCGCCTCGGTGACCGGCTTGACGTCGTCCGGCCGCTTGGCCTCGTCCATCAGCCGCTTGGCCTTCTCGTACGAGTCCAGGGCGTGGGTGTAGTCGGTGCGCTGGGTGTCGTCGGCGCCGGTCGCGGCCGGGTTGAAGTCGAGCCGGTCCAGTTCCTCGCCGAAGGCGGTGATGTCCTCGTCGACCACCCGGCGCAGCTGCTCCAGCTCGGCCCGGGCCTGCTCCTCCTTGCGCGTCTTGGCGCGGCGGAAGAGGAGGAAGACGCCGGCGCCGGCCAGCGCGAGCAGCACGACCGGGATGACCACCCAGGCGATCGAGGTGCTGTGGTTCACCCCGGTGCCCTTGGCCTGCGGGGCGGCGCTGTCGACGAACTCGTTCAGGGTGGCGTCGATGTCGCCGTTGTGGGAGCGGAAGGCGGCGCCGGCGATCCGCTCGGCGCTGCCCTGCGCCATCGCGCCGCGGTCGGCCCTGGCCGCGAACTGGTCACCGCGCCAGATCGCGTAGGCCCCGTCGATGCCGACCTTGGTGCGCAGGTCGTTGAAGACGGTCCGCTCGCCGTAGGGGGCGCTGGCCGGGACGACCGCGACGAAGATCGGCTTGTCGGCCTTCTTGATCTTCTCGGTCAGGGCGTCGGCCTGGCTCTGGCTGAATCGGCTGGTCATCGCCGGGTCGACGTAGACCCGACCCTGCTTCAGGGTGGAGGCCGCGTCGTCCAGCCCGCCCGCGGCCGAGGCCGTCGGTGCGAGCAGGAGCAGCAGCCCCAGCAGCGCCGCCACCAGGGCAAGCGGCCCGGCGCCCCGGGAACGTCGTGCAAGGGTTCTCATGCCCTCGACGCTACCCCGACGGGCGTCAAGGCACGGCATACCCTTCGCATACTGGTAGTGACAAGATTCCCCGCCGACCGCCGGGGCCGCACCCCTCCTCGGGGATGATGTTTCCCCCACTCGCCCCTGACGCGGGTGGTGCGCGGGAACCGCGGCCGGCGCCCGGACGTACGTCCCGGCGGGCCCAGGGTGTTCCGGGCGGTGCGCCGACCGTACCGCGCGGACGGGCATAGTGGTCCCGGACCACTGGTCCCATTACCTGTTCTTGACCCATCTCCCGATCGGAGCACCCGGTGATCATCGGCCTCGTCACCGCCGTGGCGGCATCCGCCTGCTACGGCACCGGCTCAGTCCTCCAGGCCGTCGGATCCCGCCGTTCCGCGCGCGAGGAGGCCGCCAAGGGCGCCGCCGGCGCCACCACCGAGCACGGCGGGCCGAGCCTGTCCTCCACCGCGAAGGCTGCCGTCACCTGGGAGTTCATCGTCGGCACGGTGCTCGACCTGATCGGCTTCGGGCTGGGCGCGCTGGCCGCGCGGCTGCTGCCGCTGTTCCTCTCGCAGACCATCATCAGCGCCAACCTGGTGATCACCGCGGTGCTGAGCATCAAGCTGCTCGGCATCCGGCTCAAGCAACTGGAGTGGGCCTCGATCGGCGTGCTCTGCTCGGCGCTGGTGCTGCTGGCCGTCTCGGCCGGCCCGGAGGGCGGCCACCACGCGTCGATGTCCTTCCACTGGGGCCTGCTGCTGGTCACCACCGTGCTGCTGGTCGGCGGCGGCCTGCTGGTGCGGCGGATGGGCTCCAAGGGCGCGATCGTCGCCGGCCTGCTCTCCGGCCTGGGCTTCGGCGCGCTGGGCGTCGGCGTGCGCATCCTGAACGGCATCGACCCGTTCGACGTCGCCAAGCTGCTCTCCGACCCGGCGCTGTACGCGATCCTGGTCGGCGGCCTCGGCGGCATGTACGTGCACACCGTGGCGCTGCAGATCGGCTCGGTGAACGGCGCGACGGCGGCGCTGGTGGTCGGCGAGACGGTGCTGCCCGGCGCGATCGGCGTGCTCTGGCTCGGCGACTCCTCCAAGTCCGGCCTGGGCTGGCTCGGCGTGGTCGGCTTCCTGCTCGCGGTGGTGTCCGCGGTCGGGGTCGCCTACTTCGGCCAGGACACCCACGGCTCCCCCGGCGAGGCGGCCGCCGACCAGCCGGAACTCGCCAAGCACTGAGCTCCCCTGCCCCCGCTTCCAGCCCTCGCTGTCAGCCCCCGCTGCGGGCCCGCGGCACCCGCTGGCAGCGGGGGCAGAAGTAGCTGGAGCGGTTCATCCAGGCGGCCCGCCGGATCGGGGTGCCGCAGCGGCGGCAGGGCTCGTGCTCGCGGCCGTACGCGTCGAGGTCGCGGGAGAAGTAGCCGCTCTCGCCGTTCACGTTGACGTACAGGCTGTCGAAGCTGGTGCCGCCGACGGCGAGCGCCGCCGTCATCACCTCGCGGGCGTTCGCCAGCAGTTCGGCGGCCTGCGGGCGGGTGAGCGTCGCGGTCGGGCGGTCGTAGTGCAGCCGGGAGCGCCAGAGCGCCTCGTCGGCGTAGATGTTGCCGACCCCGCTGATCAGCGTCTGGTCGAGCAGCGCCCGCTTCACGGTGGTGCGCTTGGCCCGCAGCGCGGCCGCGAAGGCGGTGTCGTCGAAGCGCGGGTCGAGCGGGTCGCGGGCGATGTGCGCGATGGAGAGCGGCGTGCCCTCCGGGTCGCCGTCCTCGGCCTCCTCGACCGCGAGGCCGCCGAAGGTCCGCTGGTCGACGAAGCGCAGTTCGCGCCCGCCGTCGGTGAACCGCAGCCGCACCCGCAGGTGCGTCTCGTCGGGTACGGACGGGTCCTGGACGAGGAGTTGGCCGCTCATGCCGAGGTGGCCGATCAGCGAGAAGCCCGTGCCGGACCCCGCCAGCGGCACCCACAGGTACTTGCCGCGCCGCTGCGCGGTGCCGAGGGTGGTGCCGGTCAGCCGGGCGGCGAAGTCGGCGGCGCCGGCGGGCTGGCGGCGCACCGCGCGCGGGTGCAGCACCTGGACGTCGGCGACGGTCCGCCCGGCGACCCAGTTCGCCAGACCGCGGCGGACGACCTCGACCTCGGGAAGTTCGGGCACGGGAACAGGCCTCCTGCGGAAGGGATCAGCAGGAGGAAGGCTACTGCTCCCTCACGCCCCGGCGGGCAGCCGGTCGGCGTACTTCTCCTTGATCGCCCGCCAGGCGCTCTCGGCGGCCTTCTGCTCGGCCTCCTTCTTCGAGCGGCCGACGCCGCTGCCGAAGTCCTCGCCGGCCACCCGGGCCGCCGCGGTGAAGGTCTTCTCGTGGTCCGGACCGGATTCCATGACCACGTACTCGGGCACCCCGATGCCCACCGAGGCGGTGAGCTCCTGGAGGCTGGTCTTCCAGTCCAGGCCGGCGCCCAGCTGGGAGGACTCCTCGATCAGCGGGTCGAACAGCCGGTGGACGAACTCGGTGGCCGCGTCCAGACCCTGGTCCAGGTAGACGGCCCCGATCACGGCCTCGACCGTGTCGGCGAGGATCGACGACTTGTCGCGGCCGCCGGTGCCCTCCTCGCCCTTGCCGAGCCGGATGAACGTGCCGAGTTCCAGGCCCCGGCCCACGTCCGCGAGCGCGCGGGAGTTCACCACCGCGGCGCGCAGCTTGGCGAGCGTGCCCTCCGGCACGTCCGGGTGGACGCGGTAGAGGGTGTCGGTCACCACGAGGCCCAGCACCGAGTCGCCGAGGAACTCCAGGCGCTCGTTGGTGGGCAGACCCCCGTTCTCGTACGCGTACGAGCGGTGGGTCAGGGCACGCACCAGAAGGGCGCGCTCGAGCGTGTACCCGAGGCGCCCTTCCAGGACGTCGTATTCGGTCGAAGCCGGCCCACCGGCCTTGCCACCGCCCGAAGAGGAACCCTTCGGGGCGGAGGACGCCTTGCGGGTGGAGTTACCGTCCGACATCGATCCGTGCACCCCGCCGATCAGACCGAGAGGACCTGGCGACGGTTGTACGTGCCGCAGCTCGGGCACGCGATGTGACCCAGCTTCGGCTCGTGGCAGCGGTCGCACGCCACGAGGGCCGGAACAACGGCCTTCCAGTTGGACCGACGGTGGCGCGTGTTGCTGCGCGACATCTTCCGCTTCGGAACAGCCACGGCTACTTCTCCTGGTTCTCGGCGAGACCCTCACGGGTGTCGCTGTTCTTGATCCCGTCACCCTCGTCGCCGGGGGCGGCGGAGAGTCCCTGCAGAGCCGCCCACCGGGGGTCGGCGGCGTCGTGGTGGTGCGTCGGGTCGTCGCTCAGGCGCGCTCCGCACTCGGAGCACAGACCCAGGCAGTCTTCCTGGCACACCGGCTGCAGCGGCAGTGCGAGCACCACCGCGTCACGCAGCACCGGCTGGAGGTCGAAGAAGTCGCCCTCCAGGCGGTAAGTATCTTCTTCCGAGTCCTCGTCGAGGTCCTCGGCCCCGGCGGTCCGGGCGCGGTGACGCTCGTCGGACTCCGGGTAGTAGTACAGCTCCTGGAAGTCGACGTCGAGGTCGTCCTCGACGGGCTCCAGGCACCGGGCGCACTCGCCCTCGACCTGGGCCTCGGCGGTGCCGGTGACCAGCACGCCCTCGACCACGGACTCCAGGCGGAGCTCCAGCCGGAGCTCGCTCTTCTCGGGGACGCCGATCACGTCGATGATCCCCAGGCCCGCGGGGGCCTCCAGAGTGCGGGACACCTTGCGCAGCGAGCCCGGGCGACGTCCCAGCTCGTGCGTGTCGAACACGAGGGGGTCGCGGTGGTCGAGGCGGTTCAAGGTGTCCTGACTTCCATGGGGAATCTTCGATCGCGGTGCCACCGCACCAACGGTGCGCGGGCAAGCCGACAGTCCGACACGAAAAGGCCGGAGTGGTCAGCCTACCGGAGTCTCCCGCCAGGCCCAACTTCGCTCCCGTCAGGAGCTTCCGCCGGGCCCGCGCGGGGCCGGCTCAGCGACCGCCCAGCTCCCGGAGCCGGGTCATGTCGATCATGCTGGTGTCGAAGAAGCTGGTCTCGTCCAGACCCGGCTGCTGCTGCTGTTGCGGCACCGCCGGCGGGGCGGCGGGCTGCTGCGGGTAGGTGTAGGCGTCGTACTGCTGCGCGCCGTAACCCGGCTGCTGCTGTTGCGGATAGCCGTAGTCCCCGTGCTGCTGCTGGGCCGCGTAGTCCGGGTGCTGCTGCTGTGGGTAGCCGTCCGCGGCGCCCTGCTGCTGGTGCCCCCACTGGGCACCGTACGGGTCGCCCTGGCCGGCCGGGTCGTAGCCGCCGGCGTACACCTCGGCGTACTGCCCCTGCTGCTGCCCGCCCTGCTGCTGGGCGGCCGCGTACTGGTCGACGCCGGGGGCCTGCCAGCCCGCCGCGGCCGGAGTCTGCTCCGGCCAGGTCTGCTGCTGCGGGACGTCCTCGCGGTACCAGGCGATGTCGTCGCCGTTGGCTTCGGCGTCGGTGGCGAAGCCGGCGGCCACCGCCTCGGCGCGCTCCTTGGCCTGCTGCGCCTCGTCGGCGGCGGCCAGGTAGGCGCCCAGCTCGTCGATCGGCCGCTTGCCGAGCAGCTTGTCGCGGCCCTTGCCGACGGCCTCCAGGGTGGCGCTGAGGACGTTCTCCAGCGTGGCGAGCTTCACATCGACGTACTCGTCGACCTCGGGGCTGGGGGTGATCCGCTGCGGCTGGAACTCCTCGCCGTCCGTCTCGCCGTCGAACTCGGTCTCGAAGACGCTGGAGTCACCGCGCAGCTTGGTCCGGCCGCGGCCGACGGCGCCGAGCGTCTTGGTCAGCACGACCTCGAAGTTGGCGAGCTTGCTGTCCACGTAGTCGTCGGCCTCGGCACGCTTGGCCTCGGTCTCGCCACGGGCCTCGGCGAGGATCCGGTCGGCCTCGGCCTGGGCCCGGCGGACCACCTCGGTGTCCGAGATCAGCGAGCCGCGCTCGGCGTGCGCACCCTGGATGATCCGGTCGGCCTCGGCCTGGGCCCCGGCCACCACCTGCTCGTGGTCGGCCATCATCGACTGGGCCTGGGCGAGTTCGGCGGGCAGCTCCGCCTTGAGGGCGTTGAGCAGGCCGATCAGTTCGGCCCGGTTCACCACGCAGGAGGCCGACATCGGCATCGAGCGGGCGTTCTCGACCGCCGCGACGATCTCGTCGACCTTGTTCTGCACGTCCACGGGGCTTCGTCTTTCCGTGTGCCGCCGACGGTCCGGCGGAGGCAGGCCCGACGCGGTGAACCTCACCGCAGGGGCAGGAATACAGACTGTACGGCCACCGCGCGGCGTGGTCACAACGCCCGAGCCGAACCGGTCGACCGGGCATCGGACAAGTCATGACGAACCAGCAGAAACGGACGCCCGCCCCGCGATGCCGACGCTCCCGCCTACTGCTGGGCCCTGCGCTCCGCGATCCGCTCGACCAGCCGCCGGTGCACCGTCTCCGGCAGCAGGTGGGAGACGTCCCCGCCGTACGAGGCGACCTCCTTGACCAGCGTCGAGGAGAGGAAGCTGTACGTCGGGGAGGTCGGCACGAACAGCGTCTCCACCCCGGACAGGCCGTGGTTCATCTGGGCCATCTGCAACTCGTAGTCGAAGTCGCTGACCGCGCGCAGGCCCTTGATGATCGCGGGGATCCCGCGCTCCCGGCAGAAGTCCACCAGCAGGCCGTGGTACGACTCGACCACCACGTTCCCGAAGTCCGCGGTGACCTCCTCGATCAGGCCCATCCGCTCCTCGACGCTGAACATGCCCTGCTTGTTGCGGTTGATCAGGACCGTGACATGCACGACGTCGTACAGCTTCGAGGCCCGCCCGATGATGTCGAGATGACCGTTGGTGATCGGGTCGAACGAACCGGGACAGACGGCGCGGCGCATGGCGTGGGTGCTCCCTCGTGGGGTGACGGCTGCTGCGGGCCTCGGCCCGCTACTCGTGCTGACTGGTCTCGGCGGCGGCGCGACCGTACCAGAGCGTGCCCTCGCCGTAGCGGCGCGAGCGCAGCACCTCGAAGCCCTCGGGCCAGCCGAAGTCGCCGCCACGGGTGCTGCGCTCCACGGTGACGAGTGCGTCCTCCGCGAGCCAGCCCCCGGCCAGGAGTGTGATCAGCATCTCGCGCAGCTCGTCGTCCGTCACGGCGTACGGCGGGTCGAGGAAGACCAGGTCGTACGGGGTCTGCGGGGGCGGGCCCGCGATCACCTGCTCGGCCCTGGCGGCCTTCACCTCCACGCCCGGCAGGCCGATCGTGCGGACGTTCTCCCGGATCACCCGGGCCGCCTGGCCGTCCGCCTCGACCAGCAGGACGTGCTCGGCGCCGCGCGACAGCGCTTCCAGGCCGACCGCGCCCGATCCACCGAACAGGTCGAGCATCCGGATCCCGTGCAGGGTGCCGCGCAGCGCCTCCAGGGTGGAGAACATCGCCTCACGGGCCTTGTCGGAGGTCGGGCGGGTGCCCCGGCCTGGCGGTACGGCCAGCCGGCGGCCGCCGGCCAGCCCGGCGATCACGCGGGTCATGGTGGGGGAAGGTCCTTTCGTCGCTGCCCGACCACGCTATACGGGTCGAGGCCCCACCGACGGATCGGTGGGGCCCCCGGGTCACGGCTCAGCCCGCCCCGGAGCCCGCCTCAGCCGGCCCCGGGGCGCGTCTCAGCTCGCCTCGGAGCCCGCCGGCGGGGTCGGGACGGCCGCGCCGAGCAGCGCCGGCGAGGCGTAGCGGGACCAGGACAGGCAGCCGTCGGGCGGGCAGAACTCGGGGCGGCGCGGGTCGTGCCCGAGCTCGCGCAGCTTGGTGCGGACGGAGTCGGGGGTGCGGCCGAAGCGGGCGGCGATCCGGGCGACGGTCTCGCCGTCGTGGAAGCGCCGGACCAGCTCCTCCTCGTGCTGCGGGACCCAGGGGGCGCCGTGGCCGGGGTACAGCTCGCGCAGCACGTCACGGTCGGGGATGGGCTCGGAGACGTCGGCGACGATCGCCAGCGCCCGCAGCGCGCGGTTGAGCGCGATCCGCAGCGAGGCGACGTCCTCGACCGGCAGGCGGAGCTTGCCCGAGGCGAGCGGCTGGGCGGCCGCCCCCTCGCGCCAGCCGGTCAGGGTGAGGGTGACCTCGCGGTCGTCGTCGCTGGCGAGTTCGATCCGGAAGACCTTGTCGCCCAGCGGGAGCTCGTTGAGATGACGGAATGCCATGGCAGGACCCCCAAATGTCGTGCCAGGTACGCACCTTGGGGGTGCGCCCTGAACACCTTCATTCTCTCGCGGGGGTCTGACAATTCCGGGGCCGGCGGCGGCCGCTCAGCCCTTCTCCATGTAGGCCGCGCGGTCCTCGTCGAGCAGGCTCTCCAGCGCGGTGCGCAGCTCCGGGTGGGCGGTCAGCTCGCGGTCCTCGGCGACCAGCCGGGTGGCCTCCGTCCGGGCGGTGAGGATGACCTCCTCGTCCTCCAGCACCGAGAGCACCTTGAGCGAGGACTTCACCCCGGACTGCGCCTGGCCCAGCACGTCGCCCTCGCGGCGCTGTTCGAGGTCGATCCGGGACAGCTCGAAGCCGTCCAGGGTGCCGGCCACCGCGTCCAGCCGGGCCCGGGCGGCGCTGCCCGCGGGCATGTCGCTGACCAGCAGGCACAGGCCCGCGGCGCTGCCGCGGCCGACCCGGCCGCGCAGCTGGTGGAGCTGGGAGACACCGAAGCGGTCGGCGTCCATGATGACCATCGCGGTGGAGTTGGGGACGTTGACGCCGACCTCGATGACGGTGGTGGCGACCAGCACGTCCACCTCGCCGGCCGTGAAGCGGCGCATCACCTCGTCCTTGGCCTCCGGGGCCAGCCGGCCGTGCAGGATCTCCACCCGCAGGCCCTGCAACGGCCCCCCGACCAGCTTCCCGGCGGTCTCCACCACCGAGAGCGGGGGCCGCCGTTCGTCGCTCCCGGCACCGGCGTCGGCGACGTCCTCCAGGTCCTCCTCGGCCGCCTTCCGCTTCTTCTTCGGCTCGGCGGCGGGCTCCTCGTCCCCGATCCGGGGGCAGACCACGTACGCCTGGTGGCCCTTGGCGACCTCCTCGCGCACGCGCTCCCATGCCCGGGTGAGGAAGTTGGGCTTCTCCAGCGCGGGGACGACGTGGGTGGAGATCGGCGAGCGGCCGGCCGGCAGCTGGTCGAGGACGGAGGTCTCCAAGTCCCCGAAGACGGTCATCGCGACGGTGCGCGGGATCGGGGTGGCGGTCATCACCAGCAGGTGCGGCGGCTGTTCGCCCTTGGCGCGCAGGGCGTCCCGCTGTTCGACGCCGAAGCGGTGCTGCTCGTCGACCACGACCAGGCCGAGGTCCTGGAACTGGACCTTGTCCTCGATCAGCGCGTGGGTGCCGATGGCGATGCCCGCATCTCCGCAGGCCATGTCGAGCAGCGCCTGGCGGCGGGCCGGGACGCCCATGGAGCCGGTCAGCAGCACCACCCGGGTGCCGAGGTCGGAGCCGCCGAGCATGCCGCCCTCCGCCAGGTCTCCCATCATCTCGACGATCGAGCGGTGGTGCTGCTGGGCCAGCACCTCGGTGGGCGCGAGCAGCACGGCCTGGCCACCCGCGTCGACCACGGCGAGCATGGCGCGCAGCGCGACCAGGGTCTTGCCGGAGCCGACCTCGCCCTGGAGCAGCCGGTGCATCGGGTGCTCGCTCGCGAGATCGGCGGCGATCTCGGCGGACACCTTCTGCTGGCCCTCGGTGAGGGTGAACGGCAGCCGGGCATCGAAGGCGTCCAGCAGGCCGCCCGCGCGGGCCCTGCGCGGGACGGCGGGCAGCGCGGACTCGGCGGCCCGGCGCTGGGCCAGGGCGACCTGGAGGACGAAGGCCTCGTCCCAGCGCAACCGGCTCTGGGCGAGCTCGCGGTCGGCCTGGCCGCGCGGGCGGTGGATCAGCTCCAGCGCCTCGGGCAGCGGGATCAGCCCGTGCCGCTCGCGCAGTTCGGCGGGCAGTGGCTCGCCGACGTCGCCCAGGTGCTTGGTGAGGGCCGTCTCGACGCAGATCGACAGCTTCCAGCTGGGCATCTGCGCGCTGGCGCCGTAGACCGGGATCAGCCGGCCGGCGAACTGCCGGGCGGCGTCCGACCCGGCCTCCTCGTCGAGCAGCTGGTAGTCCGGCGAGACCAGCTGGCGGCTGCGGTTGAAGACCCCGACCTTGCCCGCGAACAGGCCCTGGGCGCCGGACTTGAGCTCCTTCTGCCGCCAGCCCTGGTTGAAGAAGACCAGCGAGAGCCGGCTGCGGCCGTCGGTGACGACGACCTCCAGCCGGTCGCCCTTGCGGCCGCGGAACGGGATCAGGGTGACCTTCTCGATCCGGGCCAGCACGGTGACGTGCTCGTCGATCTCCAGCTCGTCCAGGCTGGTGAGCTGGCCGCGCTCGACGTAGCGGCGCGGATAGTGGTGCAGCAGGTCCCCGACCGTGCGCAGCTTGAGGCTGTCGGCGAGCACCTTCGCGGTGCGGTCGCCGACGAGTTTGGTCAGTGGTTCATCGAGAGCGCCCATCAGGCCCCTGTTTACACCACGGGGCCGACATTCCGGGCTCCGCGGCGTGCCCTACTCCACCCCGATGAGCAGCGGCGCGGACTCCTGGCCGCCGTGGAAGACCACCGCGTCGACCTCGGGCCGCCGGTGCCGGGCGTGTGCCACCAGGCGGTCGGCGAGCGCCTCGTCGGCGCCCTCGCCGAGGACCAGGGTGACGAGTTCGCCGCCCGCGCCGAGCATCCGGTCCAGCACGCTCGCCCCGACCTCGGCCAGCCCGGTGCCGATCACCGCGACGTCGCCGTCGATCAGGCCGAGCACGTCCCCGGCCTGGCAGACCCCGGCCATCGTCCAGGACTCCCCCTCGGCCACGGCGAGTTCGGCGTACCGGGTGGCACCTGCCGCGGAGGTCATGGCGACCACGTCCTCGTCGAAGCGGCGCCCGCCCTCGTGCACCGCGAGCGCCGCCAGGCCCTGCACCGGCGAGCGGGTCGGCAGCACGGCGATCCGCACGCCCTCCTCGCGCAGCTGGTCGGCGGCGGCCCCGGCGGCGGCGCGCAGTTCGGGGTCGTTGAGCAGCAGGACGACCTCGCGGGCGGCCGAGCGGCGCACGGCGGCGGCGAGTTCGGCACTGGCCGGCGGGCGGTCCGGGTCGGCGTGCAGGGCGACGGCGCCGGCCTGCTCGCACAACTCGGCCAGTCCCCCGCCGGACACCACGCAGAGCACCGCGCGGGCCCGGTCCCGGCGTTCGCCGCGCTCGGCGGCGCTGCCGGCCCGGGCGGCGGCCTCGGCGAAGTGCGTGATCCGGATCTGGTGCGGCCGCCCGGCCTCGACCCCGGCCTCGACGGCGGCGCCCGCGTCGTCCACGTGGACGTGCACGTTCCACAGGCCGTCGCCGCCGCCGACCACCAGGGAGTCGCCGAGCGCGCCGAGCCGCTCGCGCAGCGCGGGCAGGGCCTCGTCGGGCGCGTCGAGCAGGTAGATCACCTCGAACGCGGGGTGGCCGGGGCCCGGCGGCCTCAGGTGCACCGCGCAGCTGTCGACCTCCCGGACGTCCCCGCGCAGCGCGACCGGGCCCATCGGCTGCTGCCCGGCGACGGCGTCGGCGAGCGCGCCGAGCACGGCGACCAGGCCGCGTCCGCCGGCGTCCACGACCCCGTTCTCGGCCAGCACGGCGAGCTGTTCGGGGGTGTGCCGCAGCGCGTCCCGGGCGGCCCGGTAGGCGGTGTCGGCGACCTGCGCGAGCCCGTCCCCGGCCCGGACGGCCTCCCGGGCGGCGACCCGGGCGACGGTCAGCAGGGTGCCCTCGACGGGCTCCGCGACGGCCTGGTAGGCGGAGTCGGCGGCCCGTTGCAGGGCGGCCCGCAGCTGGTCGGCGCCGCCGCCCTCGGCGAGCGTCTCGGCGGTGCCGCGCAGCCACTGGGCGAGGATCACCCCGGAATTGCCGCGGGCGCCGACCAGCGCGCCGCGGGCCATCGCCCGTGCGGTGTCGGCCAGGCCGGGGGCCGGGTCGGCGGCGGGGTCGGCGAAGCGGCTCTCCACCTCGGCGGCGGCGGACTCGACGGTCAGGTAGAGGTTGGTGCCGGTGTCACCGTCCGGGACGGGATAGACGTTGAGCGCGTCGATCTCCTCGCGGGCCTGGCCGAGCGCACGCAGGGCGAGCTGGCACCAGGTGCGCACGGCCGGGGCGTCGAGCGTGTGCAGCACCAGGTCTCCTCCGGGTGGGACGCCGCGACGGCCTGCGGGGCAGCAGCACGGCCAAGGCCGCGGCGAGGGGTGATACCGGCAGGTTATCGGGGGCCGGGGAGGGTCGCCCGGACCGGCGACCGGAGCGATCACCCTGCCGGACATGGTAGTTTCGTTGAACCGGAACAGGCGTTGTATGCTCTTCCGGTTGCCTGGAACAATCCAGGCTCACCCCTCGGTCCGGTCAGGTTCACGCGAGTGCTCCGCTGGTCCAGCGGGGTTGTCGAACGTAAATGATCTGAAGTCTTGGAGTGACTCCTGTGGCTGCCAACTGCGACGTCTGCGGCAAGGGGCCGGGCTTCGGCAACAGCATCTCCCACTCGCACCGCCGTACCCCCCGTCGTTGGAACCCCAACATTCAGACGGTGCGCGCTGTGATTGGGCGGACGCCGAAGCGGCTCAACGTCTGCACCTCGTGCATCAAGGCCGGTAAGGTCTCGCGCTGACGCGCAGACCGGCATGCCGGTCCTCCAGTGAAGCCGGTTCATCCTCGGATGAACCGGCTTCACTGTTTTTCCGCCGCGCTTTCCGGCCGCTGATTTCCCGCCGGCTTCCCGCCGCACCCGTGTTCCCCGCCACATCCGTGGTGGTGGGGGGGGGGCCGGGGGGGACACCCCGGCGGGGGGGCGCCAGGGCCCGGTGGGGGTGGGCGGGAAGACGTCAGACCAGCAAGCGAGAGAACCCGCGCCTCTGCTCCAGATGT